>JAXDIO010000166.1:0-11589 GCA_034663965.1 Thermoanaerobaculia bacterium
CTTCGGCGGCGTCGACAAGGCTCGCTTCCGACGGCCGGTCGTTCCCGGCGATCAACTGCGGCTCGAATGCGTAGTCCTCCATCGCCGTTCCACGTCGGTGAAAATTCACGGCAAGGCCACCGTCGACGGCCAAGTGGTCGCCGAGGCTGAGTTGTTCAGCATTTTGATCGACAGACCCGAGTGATGACGATGGCGGAAATCGACTCCACAGCAGTCATCACCGGCAACGCCGTTCTTGCGCCCGACGTCGTGGTCGGTCCGTACGTCGTCATCGGCGCGAACGTGACCATCGGCAGCGGCTGCGTCATCGGTCCGTTCACACGAATCGAAGGGCCGACGGCCATCGGCGAGCGCAACCAGTTTTACGGCCACGCCTCCATCGGCGGACCGCCGCAAGACCTCAAATACAAAGGCGAGCACACCGAGCTGGCCATCGGCAACGACAACGTCTTCCGCGAGTTCGTCACCATCAACCGCGGTACCACGGGCGGCGGCGGCAAGACCACGATCGGAAACGAGAACTTCTTCATGGCGTACTCGCACGTCGCGCATGACTGCCATGTCGGCTCGTACACGATCTTCGCAAACAACGCCACGCTGGCCGGCCACGTTGAGATCGCCGACTACGCCACGATCGGCGCGTTCAGCGCGGTGCATCAGTTCTGCCGCGTCGGCGAGCACGCCTTCGTCGGCGGCGGCTCGATGATCACGCAGGACGTGATGCCGTACGCCAAGACCGTGGCCAGCCGCGACAACCGCTCGTACGGCATCAACACGATCGGCCTGGAGCGCAAAGGATTTTCGAAGGAAACGGTCGAGGCGTTGCAGCGCGCCTACAAAATCCTGATCCGCTCGAAACTGCGCGCCGACGAAGCGCTGCAAAAGATCGAAGAGGAGCTCGGCAACTTCCCCGAGGCAAGGTATCTGGTCGAGTTCGTGCGCGCGTCGAAGCGAGGCATCATCCGGTGAGGGTCGGAGTCGTCGGCACCGGCTACCTCGGCCGGCTGCACGCGCGGATTCTGACGGAGATGCCGGAGGCGGACGTCATCGGCTTCGTCGAGCCGGATGATTCGATCGCCGCGGACATCGCGGAGACGCTGAAGATCAAGCGTTTTGCTTCCGTAGCGTCGCTTGCACACGAGATCGACTGTGCAGTCGTCGCGACACCGACCACGACGCATTTCGACGTCGCTCGCGAGTTGCTGGAAGCCGGCTGTGACGTGATGGTCGAGAAGCCGATCACGCCAACGGTTGACGACGCGCGGCGCCTCATCGACATCGCGAATTCGAACAATCGAATCCTGCAGGTCGGCCACGTCGAGCGCTACAACCCCGCCATCATCGCGGTCGCGCCGATCCTCAAGAACGTCCTCTACGTCGAAGCCGAACGCCTCGGCGTATTCGTCGGCCGCTCGCTCGACATCGACGTCCTGCTCGATCTGATGATCCACGACCTCAACCTCGTCCTCTCGTTTCTCGGGCAGAAAGTCGTCGACGTTCGCGCGGTCGGTGTGGCCGTGATGACGGAGAAGGTGGACATCACCAACGTCCGCATCGAGTTCGAGAACGGCGCCGTGGCCAACCTCACCGCCAGCCGCGTGTCGCAGGACCGCGTCCGCAAAATCCGCTTCTTCAGCCGCGAGGCCTACATCTCCGTCGACACGAAAGAGCAGGAAGTGAAGGGCTACCGCCTCGCCGGAAAGACGGTTCTGCCGATCGAAGTCACCGTCACGAAACAGGAGCCGCTGCGCGCGGAGCTGGAGGCGTTCATCGAATGCGTCCGCACGCGCACGCGGCCTTTGGTGAGTGGTGAGGACGGATTGGCGGCGGTCGAGTTGGCGATTCGGGTGGCGCAGGCGATTGATGAATCGCTTCGGCGTTTTTCTCTCTCCTAATCCTGCGGGTCGCGAAGCGAGCCGTCAGGATCTCCGGTGATACCGCCCAACTTCCGCTCGAAAACGCAGTTCTCGCGGCGCCACCGGAGATCCTGACAGGCTCGCTGCGCGGCCCGTCAGGATTGGGTTTTACTAAAGATCGAAGTACCCGCAAACACCGCCGCGTCCCCCAACTCCTCTTCAATCCGCAGAAGCTGGTTGTACTTCGCAATCCGCTCGCTGCGCGACAGTGACCCAGTCTTGATCTGCCCGGCGTTCGTGGCGACGGTGAGATCCGCGATCGTCGAATCCTCGGTCTCGCCCGAGCGGTGCGAGATCACGGAGCGATATCCCGCGCGTTTCGCCATCTCGATCGCGTCGAGCGTTTCGGTCAGCGTTCCGATCTGATTGACTTTGATCAGGATCGCGTTGGCGACGCCCTGCTCGATTCCCTTCGCAAGGATCGCTGGATTCGTGACGAAAACGTCGTCGCCGACGAGCTGCGTGTTCGCTTCCATCGCTTTCGTCAGCGCGGTCCAGCCGTCCCAATCCCCTTCCGACATGCCGTCCTCGATCGAGATGATCGGGTACTTCGCGCGGAGCTCCTGGTAGTAAGTGACCATCTCCGCGCTACTGCGTTTCGCGCCTTCGAAGTTGTATGACGATTTCTCGAAAAACTCGGACGCCGCAACGTCGAGGCCGAGGAAGATCTGTTCACCGGCGCGATAGCCGGCTTTTCCAACCGCCGACAAAATCAGATCGAGCGCCTCGGCGTTCGATTTCAGATCGGGCGCGAAGCCACCCTCATCGCCGACCGCCGTCGTCAGTTTGCGGTCGTGCAGGATGTTTTTCAGGTGATGGAACGTCTCCGCGCCGGCGCGGAGTGCATCGCTGAACGTCTCGAAGCCGGCGGGGATGATCATGAACTCCTGCACGTCGAGGTTGTTGTCGGCGTGCGCGCCGCCGTTGATGACGTTCATCATCGGAACCGGCAGCGTGCGCGCGCCAGGTCCGCCGAGGTATTGAAACAGCGGCAGTCCCGAAGCCTCGGATGCCGCGCGTGCGACGGCCAGCGACACACCGAGAATCGCATTCGCGCCGAGGTTGCCTTTGTTCTCGGTGCCGTCGATCTGTTTCATGAGCAGATCGATCATGGCCTGCTCGCGCGCGTCCATCCCTTCCACTTCCTTGGCGATGATGTCGACGTTGTCGATGGCGTTGCGAACGCCCTTGCCGAGGTAGCGTTTCTTGTCGCCGTCGCGAAGTTCGAGAGCCTCGCGCGAGCCGGTCGACGCGCCCGACGGAACGGCCGCACGTCCGAGCGCGCCCGACTCCAGCAGGCAGTCCACTTCGATGGTCGGATTGCCCCGCGAATCGAGAATCTCACGCGCAAAAAGCTCTTCGATCTTGAACATGCGCGCGATTATATGAGCGCTTGATCGACCACTACCGCACGCTTGCCGCGCCTTCCGAGTTCCGACAGAAGATCGATCGCTCGGAGTTCCTCGGCATCGCCTTTCACATTGAGGACGACGACGCGTTTTTCGCGGAGCTCGCCGTGCTGACGAAACGGCACTACGACGCCACCCATCTTTGCTGGGCGTTCCGACTCTTCGCGAATGGCGAGATTCGCGCGCGCAGCGCCGACGCGGGCGAGCCGTCGGGCACCGCGGGAAAGCCGATCCTCAGCGCGATCGAAGGCGCAGATCTGTACGACACGGCGATCATCGTCGTCCGCTGGTATGGCGGCGTGAAGCTCGGCACCGGCGGACTCTCCCGCGCGTATCGCGAGACAGCCGCGGAGGCGTTGCGCGCCGCGTCGATCGAGGATCGTTACGTCTACCAGCGCTTCCGGGTCACCGTTCCATTTGACCAGCTCGGCGTTGTTTATCGGCTGATCGATGCGCCGCATGTCGTGCTTGCGGCGGAGCATTTCGGCGAGACGAATGAGTTCGATTTTGACGTGCGGATTTCGCGAGCGGATGAGTTCGCGAAGACGCTGATCGAAAAGCGCCTGGTCTAGAATCCGCGCACCATGTCGAACGAGATCGATGCCCTGCTGCAGGAACACCGCAGTTTTCCACCCACTGACGACTTCCGGCGCAACGCCAATGCGAACGATGAGTCGGTGTACGACGTAGCCGATCGCGAAGCGTATTGGGCGTCGTGGGCGGAGCAGCTCGACTGGCAGACGAAGTGGCACACGGTCCTGGAGTGGAACGCGCCGTACGCGAAGTGGTTCGTCGGCGGAAAGCTCAATGCCTCGGCCAATTGTCTCGATCGGCATCTCGCCACGCGCGGCGACAAGCAGGCGCTGATCTGGGAAGGGGAACCGGGTGATGTGCGCACGTTCACGTATCGCGAGCTGCATGCCGAGGTTTCGAAATTCGCGAATGTCCTGAAATCGCTCGGCGTGCGGCTCGGCGATCGCGTCGCCATCTACATGCCGCTGGTGCCCGAGGCTATCGTGGCGATGCTGGCCTGCGCGCGCATCGGCGCCGCGCACTCCGTCGTCTTCGGCGGATTTTCGTCCGAGGCGTTGCGCGATCGCATTCAGGATGCCGAGGCGAAGGTGCTCATCACCGCTACGGCTGGATACCGGCGCGGCAATCTCGTCCCGCTCAAGAAGCTCGCCGATGCCGCCGCGGACGAGTGTCCGTCAATCGAACATGTTGTGGTGGTGATGCGGCGCGCGGCCGTCGAGGAGTTGGACGACACCCTCACGATGAAGCCCGATCGCGATTGCTGGTACCACGAGTTGATGCGCAATGCCTCGGCAGACTGCGAGCCGGAGTGGGTCGATTCGGAGCAGATGCTCTACACGCTGTACACGAGCGGCACGACCGGGAAACCGAAGGGCATCGTGCACACGACCGGCGGCTATCTCACCGAGGCGTATGCGACGTGCAAATGGGTTTTCGATCTGAAAGAAGACGACGTTTACTGGTGTACGGCCGACATCGGATGGGTGACCGGCCATTCGTACGTCGTCTACGGTCCGCTCGCAGCCGGAGCCACCGTGTTTGTTTACGAAGGCGCGCCCGACTGGCCGAAGCAGGATCGCTTATGGTCGCTCATCGAGAAGCACAAAGTCTCGATTTTCTACACGGCGCCGACGGCGATTCGCGCGTTCATGAAGTGGGGCCACGGATTGCCCGAGGCGCACGATCTCTCCTCGCTGCGGCTGCTCGGATCGGTCGGTGAACCGATCAATCCCGAAGCCTGGATGTGGTACCACAAGTGGATCGGCGGCGAGCGCTGCCCGATCGTCGACACGTGGTGGCAGACCGAAACCGGCTCGATCATGATCACGCCGTTGCCGGGCCTGGTCGCGACCAAACCCGGTTCGGCCACGCGCGCCTTTCCCGGCATCGACGCGAAGATCCTCGACGAAGGCGGCAACGAAGTGAAGGTCGGCGGCGGCTATCTCGCCATCACCAGTCCGTGGCCGTCGATGCTGCGCGGCATCTGGCGCGATCCCGAGCGCTTCGAGAGCCAGTACTGGGCGAAGTGGCCGGGCATCTACTTCACCGGCGACGGCGCGAAGCGCGACGAGGACGGCTACTTTTGGCTCCTCGGCCGCGTGGACGATGTGATCAATGTTGCGGGCCACCGCATTGGGACGATGGAAGTCGAGTCGGCGCTCGTCGATCACCAGGCAGTCGCCGAGGCCGCGGTGGTTGGCATCAATCACGAGATCAAAGGGACGGCGATCGCCGCATTCGTGATCGTGAAATCGTCGCGTGCCGAGGAAGCGAAACGCGATCCGGCCAAGTTCGAGAAGGAGCTGAAGGATCACGTCTCCGCGAAGATCGGCGCAATCGCGCGGCCGGAAAAAATCCTCATCACCGTCGATCTTCCGAAAACCCGCAGCGGCAAGATCATGCGGCGTCTCCTTCGCGACATCGCCGAAGGCCGCGCCCTCGGCGACGTGACGACGCTCGCCGATCCGACGGTCGTTGCGTCGCTCAAGGATAAGTACGAGGAAGAAAGCTAGGTGCCTACTGCGCTCGTTACGGGCGGCGCCCGCGGCATCGGACGCGCCGTCGTGGAGCGGCTCGCGCGCGACGGCTGGAACGTCGCCTTCACCTACGTCACGTCGACGGATCTTCCGGATGGTCTCGCACTTCAGGGCGACGTGCGTGACGCGTCGCGCAACGCGGCGATCGTCGATGAAGTCATCGCGAAATTCGGC
This sequence comes from Thermoanaerobaculia bacterium, assembly GCA_034663965.1. Taxonomy (GTDB): domain Bacteria; phylum Acidobacteriota; class Thermoanaerobaculia; order Gp7-AA8; family Gp7-AA8; genus JADGNZ01. The sequence goes on from JAXDIO010000166.1 coordinate 6,070, forward strand.
TCGCTCGATGCGCTCGTGAACAACGCCGGCATCCGCCGCGATGCGCTGCTCTACAACATGACCGACGAGGAGTGGCGCGACGTCCTGCAGACGAATCTCGACGGGGCGATGTCGATGACGAAGACCGCGCTGACGGCGATGATGAAGCAGCGCCGCGGCGCAATCGTGAACGTGGCCTCGCTCAGCGGATTGCACGGCGTGGTTGGCCAGACCAACTACGCCGCCGCGAAAGGCGCGCTCATCGCGATGACGAAATCGCTAGCGCGCGAAGTGGCGCGCAGCGGCATCCGCGTCAACTGCGTCGCTCCCGGCCTCGTCGACACCGACATGATCGCGACGCTGGATGCCGAGGTGAAGAAAGAAATGATCCGCGCGATTCCGATGCGGCGAGCGGTAAAGCCGGCCGAGGTCGCGGCGGCAATCGCGTTCCTGCTCGGCGATGACGCGAGCGCGATCACCGGGCAAGTGATTTGCGTCGATGGCGGAGCATCGGCGTAAGCGTCCTGAAAAAGCCGTGGAACCACAAAGACACAAAGAGCACAAAGGGTTTCCTCTGTGTCCTTTGTGTCTTTGTGGTGAAACGCCTTTTTACACCAAACTTGGCCTCCCCCTTGCGATACACATCCTCGGTATCACAAAGAAAGGGAGATCCAAAATGCTCAACACAAAGGTTTTACTCCGCAACTTCGCACTGGCCGGAGCGCTGCCGCTTCTGGTCGCGTCGTCCGCTTTCGCGCAATATGGTAGCTATCCGGGGACATACCGCACCGCCAACCGCGGCTACGCCAATCGCACTGTGGAAGGCACGGTTGCGTCTGTCGCGGTTGCTCGCAACGGAGGCGAACACGTCCGCCTGACAAATGGTATGGATGTGGTCGTTCCGCCGTCGATTACCGGTATGTATCAGAACCGCCGCTATCAGGCCGCCATGCTTGTGCCTGGCGACGTCGTCCGACTGAACGTCTACAGCCGTGAAGGTGATGGACGCGACGCGCAGGTCCGCTCCATGGAGATCCTGTCGCGTTACGACAACAACTACGGCCGCAACGGGAACAATGGATACCGCAACGGCAACAACGGCTGGAACGATCGTCTGATCACCGGCACCGTCGTTTCGTATGATCGCCGCAGCAACCTCGCAGTGATCCAGACTGACAACGGCCGCACGGTCAATGTCAACGTCAACGCATACGGTGGCCGCAACGCCTTCCGCCGCGGCGACCGCGTCAACATCTCCGGCAGAATGGATCGTGGAACGTTCGTCGCCGACGGCGTCCGGGTCCAGTAATCATTACCTGTTCGTAATTCGAAGCGCCGGAGGGTTCGCGCCCTCCGGCGTTTTGTTTTGACGCGATAACTTCAGGACACGTGGACTTCGCCCATATCGAGATGTTCTGAGACGCGCGCGCCGGCGAGAACGCGGAACGGGTGGATGAACTGCGCGATCAGCGTCTCCGGCACGACCATGCCCTTCACGCCCTGGCGCCGCGCCGGCTCGTCGGCGTGCACGTACGTGCCGAAGAGGGCGTCCCACAGCGAGAAGACGCGGCCGTAGTTTCCGTTGTACTCGCGCGGGTCGACCGAGTGGTGCATCGAATGAAAGGCAGGGCTGACCAGCAGGCGCCGCAGCGGACCGAACGTCCACGTCAGCCGTGAATGCTGCATCGTTTCGCTGAAAACCTGCACCATCAGGATTGGCAGCCATCGCGGCTGCGGCATTCCGAGGAGGAAGGCCGGGATGATCATCAGCAGGCCGACGTACAACTGCTCGAGCACGTGGATGCGGTTGGCGGTGAGAAAGGTCAGCCGCGTCTGCGTGTGATGCACGCTGTGGAATGCCCAGAGCGGCCGCACGGCGTGCTGCAGGCGATGCATCCAGTAGTTCAGGAAATCGAAGATCAGCCAGCAGACCAGAAACCCCGCAATTGGCGGCATGCGCAGCAGCAATCCGGCGCGCGCGAAATGCAGCCGCGGCGCGAGGAACGCGAAGAGCGGCAGAACGACGATGTTGTAGATGCTGCACTGGTAGAAAACGACGTACGCGAGGTCATTGAGCGCGTTGCGGGTGGCGTAGATGCTCATGTCGCTCCGCTGCCGCAACTCGGCCGCGATCACTACGATCGCGCAGAACGAGTAGACGCCGAGGCCGATGAGCGTCGACATCACGAGCTCTTCGAGAAACTTGTGGCGAACGAGCAGGTCAAGCATCGGGTTCAGCCCGCCGGGGGACGAAGGATGATCCGTGGACGAACCACGATCCGGTACCGCGAAGCAGCGACATCGACGGAAATCCGTTCCAGCGAAACGCCGCGATCGCGGTCAGCAGCGCCGCGCGAAGGAGATAGCTGCGATCCGTCGAGCGCGCGACGCCGCGCGCATCGAGAACGGCATGCGCGTAGTTCCAGAGCCAGTTGTCCGGCACGTGGCCGATCGTCTCGCGCAGCATGCTGTTGATTTCCGTGTGCGCTTCGCGTGGCCGCGTGCGAGTCTTGGTGGCATCGTGAATGCGCGACGCCGCCAGCCGCACCGGGATGTGAACGAAGCGCGCTCCGCCCATGCCGAGTCGGAGCCAGTATTCGTAGTCCATGCAGTAGTTAAGGCGCGCATCGAACGGCCCGAATCGTTCGATCACGCGGCGCCGGAAAAAGACCGCCGGCTGACAGAGGAAGCAGACCAGTCTCAGCCGCTCCATCGACCAGGCTTCGACCGCATACGCGCCGATGACGCGATCATCGGCATCGATGTGAACCGCGTCGCCGTAAACGACGTCCGCATCGGGATCGCGTTCGAATGCCTCGACCGCAGCAGCGACTGCGCCTTCGTAGTAGACGTCGTCCGAGTTCAGATAGCCGAGGACCTCGCCGCGCGCGCGTGCGATGCCGGCGTTGATGGCCGTCGTCTGCCCACCATCACGTCCGCTGGAGAACGAAATGCGATCGCGCCAACGCTCGAGGATCGCAACCGTGCCGTCCGTACTCCCGCCGTCCATCACGATGTGTTCGACGTCGCCACTCTGCCGCGACACGCTTTCCAGCGTCCGTTCGATGAAGCGGGCCTGTTGGAACGACGGGGTGACGATGGAGACGAGCACGTATCGTCATTATCAATGATGATGGTGAGAGATCGTTCGACGGAAAGGCCAACGTCGAGCGGTTATAATCGCGCCGGTCTTCCACACAGCCTGAATTCGTCCAGTGAGCGTGAGCGCGGAGGGTATCCATGCGTCTTTTCCGGTTGGCAGGCGGAGTCGTTTTCGTCGTGACGAGCCTTTCGGTCGCGAATGCGCAGCAGTCTCCCTCCTCCCGCGCCATCCCACAGTCGTTGCGAGGTCCTTTCGTCTCCGATCCCGCTGTCGTGACGTTGCTCGAATGCCCGACGGCCGCGTGCGATGGGCGGCTGAACTTCGCCCGGCTGATGCAGGCGCGTAGTCCGCAGAGCGAGCCGGGCCAGAATCCATTCAATCTGCCGGTTGCGGCGAAGATCCTGGCCACGGTGAAGTCGGACTTGACCGATGTACGCGTTGCCGCGGGTGCGACTGAGGGCCAGCTCAACCCCGACTTCCTCACCGACCTCGGATCGCGCGTCGAGCTGGTCGGCGCCATCAACCGGATGGACCGTCAGTTCATCAAGGACCCGACGGTCGGCCTCAGCCACGCGCAGCTCGGCTGCGGCGAGGTCAGTCTCATCTACCGCTTCTCGTACTCCATTCGCGACGGCAAACAGGTGTCGCGGCTGCCCGTCACTCTGAATATGGTCTTTCCGGCGCTGCCGTCGCGGTCCGTGGCGCGTTCAGTCGACTGCGCCGATATCGCGCAGCGCTGGCTCGACGAAGGCAGCAAGCCGCCCGGTCGAACGCCGCAGCAGCAAGCGGCCGACCTGCTCGATAAAGCGCATGGACCGCTGGCGTATGTCGATGGCCGCGATCTGATCCGGCTCGAATTGAACATGCAGGCGTACCGAAAAGGAGCGTCCAGCGATGACACTGATTTCGGGACGGCTGCTGCGTATCTGATTCGCGTCTTCAAATGGGATCCGCGGTTGAAGCTGTTCCTGCCGGAGTTTCTGCGCGACCAGATCGATCGCACGAAAGTCCTTTGCGATGCCGCTGACACACCGGCCATGTGCGCCGAGAAACAGCATCGGCGCAAGCGGCTTGTCCGTCACCTGAGCCGGCCTGACGTGATGGCGTCGATCGACAAGGAACGCTCGAGGTGCCGTACGACTTCGGCGTGCTCGCCACACGCGCGCTGTCGATCTCGCCGGGCGGCTTGCAGCGCTCCGCGAATCAGCCGTATTGGAAAGCGTTGACGCCGTCCGAGGAAGTCATCTCCGACGATGAAATCGTCGCCGCGATGGCGTCCGCGCGCGCCGCGGGCGTGGCCTTCAGCTTCGTGAAGTCGGTCGAGGATTTCCGCACGCGACTCAACGAGACGAGTTGCACCGGCTGCCATCAAACGCGCGCCATCGCCGGCTTCCACTTTCCCGGCGCAGACCGCCCCGGGACTCCAGCCGTCAACGCCGTTCTGCTTCCCGGCTCGCCGCAGTTCTACGGCGACCAGCCGCGGCGCCTCGAGATCGTCACTCGCATGGCCAAGCGCCTGCGGCGGCGGTTGTCGGAGTACGAACTGGCTACGAGCTATTCGGCGCGGCCGATGAACCGCTTCGCGGACAACCTGCGCGACACGCAACTCCTCGGCGGATGGGGTGGCGCGTGCATCATGCTCGCCGCCCTTCCGGCGACCCAGCGTCAGTGGACGTGCCGCGAGGAGTTGGGGCTGACGTGCACCCAGCTCTTCACGTCGGCGAATGATCCGAACGTCGGCACGTGCGTCCCGTCCGGCCGTGCCGAGGTCGGCGATCCCCTTCAGCGCGGAAACGTGGTGACGACGGCGTATGGCGTGGACAAGTACACGCGGACCGCGCCGGTCAGTCCGGACCAACGGATCCCTGCGTCATTCCTCCCGTCGCCGCCGCCCGCTGGCAACGCCTACTACGGCGCGCATCAGGAGTTCTACGAGGGGAATGACGCGTCGACGGACTACGCGGTCCGGCGCGACGCACTCACCGGCGGTTTTCCCGCCGGCATGTTGCGGCTTTCCGAATGCATCGGCCTCCCGCCCGAGGCAACGTGCGGGCTCATCGCATCGAGCGGCTTCAATAGCTGCATCGGACGGCTGGCCTCCGATCCGACCTACACGATCGGCACGTGCTTCAGCAACTTCACGTCGTACGCCGGGATCCGCGCCTGCAACGCCGCGACGCCTTGCCGGGACGATTACATCTGCGTCATGCCGATGGGTTACTCGCCTGCCACGGCGCAACAGTCATTCGCAGACCGGGCAACGCTGCTGGCGTCGTCGCCGTATTTTCAGCAGGTGAACAGACGCCCCTACGACCCGAACGACTTCGGTCAGAAAAGCCCTGACGCGGCGTGGATCGCCAGAGACGACCAGCGCGGTCTCTGCATCCCGCCGTATTTTGTTTTCCAGTTCCGATCGGACGGTCATCCCGCGCCGCCGG
>JAXDIO010000182.1:0-3582 GCA_034663965.1 Thermoanaerobaculia bacterium
ATCGTCTTCATCGCCATCCCCTGCATCCTCCTGGCGATCCTCGGCATCGCGATGCTGGTGATGAATTCGAAAAAAGTGAAAGTGCCCGCGGTCGATACGCGCGCCGAGGCGAGGGTGGCGAAGGAGCGGCAACTGCGGGAGGAAGGCAACCGCCTGCTGCACGAAGGCCGCGTAACCGACGCGTACGACCGCTACGGTCAGCTTCTGAAAGTCGCGCCGCGGTCACCCGCGATCAACGAAATCGTGCGGAAGTTGTCGCAGATCCGGACGCGCGATGAAGCCGGCAAACAGCAGCTCGCGGTCGCACAGCAGAACTTCGATCAAGGCCTTGCGCTTTACAACGCGAAAAAGTTCGCGGAGTCGATTCCGTTTTTCGAAACGGCGTTCCACATCAATCCCAGCTCCGACGCGGCCGCGCAGTATCTGAAACTCGCGCAGCAGGAAGACGAGCGCGTGAAGTCGGAGCGGGCCGCGGCACGCGCGACTCGAACATCGACACCGCCGCGCCAAACGCAGACCGCAGCACCGATCGTATCGACGACGACACATCCGACGTCCACATCGCATCCCGGCCCACCGCCGATCACTGCGGCCGGAACCGCGTCGATTACGACCATCGTCAACAGCACGGTAAACGACGGATACATCGTCGTGCGCGCGGGCTCCGATGAGGTGGCGCGCGAGAACCTTTGGTCCGAGCGGCGCTTCATCCACACCCACATCCCGCGGCAAGTGAACGTGACCAAGGAGTTTCCCGCCAAGAACGCCGATCTGGACATCTGGGTGGTGATCCCGTCTCTCTCCATCAACGACCGCAAGACGCTGCATGCGCAGAGTTTCGATCCCGGCGTGAATCGCAAGCTCGTCATCAGCATCGATCCGAAGAGCAAGCGGGTCGACTACCAGTTCAATTGAATACCTTCGCAATCGCCTCCCGCGATGAGCTGTGGTTGCGCGGCGCGCTGACGGAGTCGCGGCTGATGCACGGCGTGGCGACGCAGACCGGTGACGCGATCGAGGCGAGTGACGCATGCGATGAGCGGCTGGTACGCGCATGCGAATCCGCGCTCGATGAGGCGCAGGCGACCGTCGCCATGCTGCGCGACGCGCGCGTGCGAGTGGTCGTGCGCGCGACGCGCGAGGACGATCTCGATTCGGTCGAGACGACGATGACGATCGCGATCGACGGCGTGTCCGTCGTGACGACGCCGTCGAACGCGCTGGCCGATTACGAATTGCTGCATCGATCTCGAAATGGCTCCGCGCCGATGCGAGGGCCGATCGTCTGGCTGAACGGATCCGCCGCCGTGCTACTGCATGAGGCGTTCGGTCACGCCAGCGAACACGATGTTGCGCCGGTTGCGTGGCCGCCATGGTTGTCGATCGACGCGCCGTTGACGCCGAGGCGCGAGACCTTCCGCGATGTTCCCCTGCTACGGATGTCGCACTTGATCGCGCGGCAGAACGACGCACCGTTTGCTCTTCCCGATGAATACGTCGAGGTGCAGCTCGTCGCCGGAGGTGCGTACGATCCGATCACCGACATCGTGACGGTCGACGTGGCCGTGTCGTCTGCCGGCCCGTTCACGATTCGGCGTTCTCGTGCGGAGATCGCGGCATCGCTGGCCGGGGCATCCGGCGAACCGATTCGCTATCCCGGAGTGATCTGTTCGCGCGAAGGGCAGGAGTTGTACGTCGCGTCGCATGCGCCGGTGATGATCACGGATGGACTGCTATGACCGAGGTCTATCGGAAGTGGGGGCGCGTGGTTCGGTACGAGAACGGGATGATGATTTCCGTTTCGGAGACCGGGGAGGCGTTCGAAAAGGACGGCGTGTTTCGGGCTCGTCCGCTGGTAGAGGAACCAGCACAGACAGGAGTGTCTGTGCCACACCAGGATCCCGAGATCGCTGCGTTTGTGAAAAAGACGCAGGCCAATGTGGCACAGACACTCTTGTCTGTGCGGTCCGGCAGGATTGAGCGCTTCATCGCCTCCGCCGGAACCGCGACGCATGAAACGAACGGCATCACGTGGACCGAGGAGTCGCGCCGCGTTCATATCTCGCTGGTGAACCCGCCGTTGCGCGCACTCATCGATCTCGCATCGTTTGATGTTGAAATCGTTCAAACAGTCGCGCACGCGCTTGCCCGCGCCGACGAAGAGCGCGACGCGCCAAAGCGCATTCGTCTGGCACCGAACGTCTCCGCAGCCCTCCTTCCGTCGCTGATCGGTGAACTGGCGATGGAGCAGACCGGCGGCGGCTTCGACGGGCGCGGGCAGCCGATCGAAACGCGTGCCGTAACGCACGACACTCCGCCGAACTGGTACCGGCCTGGATATGCCGTAAAGCCGGTGCCTGCCTGGTTAAACATCCGCGCGCTGCCGTTTGGCCGCATCGATCCCGATGCGCCGCTCGGCATCGCGCTGCTGGAAGCCGTCCACGGCACGACGCTTCGCGTCCTCTGTATTGATGGCGACGATGTTTTCCCCACGACTGTCGACGCGTCGCACATCGTCGCGGTGTCGCCCAACACACCGCTCTTGTACCCATATGCAGCCGGTTCGTTCGGCACGGAGATGATGCTTTAGAATCGCGGCGCCTATGCCGACGAGCATCCGACAAATCGAGTTCCTGGCGCGGTCGATCGTGAACCGGCTGGAAGACCGCGGGCTGGTCGAATTCGGCGACGCGGAGATCGGCATCGACGTCGTCACGAAAACGCTCGAGGACAACTTCGCCGCGTACGACGCCATCGAAGCCGAGGCGCGCATCCGGCTCGCGAAAACGATCGGCACGCGCGAGCCGTCCGAGATCGAAGTGACCGAAGCGATGAAGCGCGTGGCCGCGGAACGGAATGTGACGTTATGAATCGGGTGTCGGGTGTCGGGCGTCGGGTGTCGGGAAAAGCGGAGCAGTGCGACGCTTTGGCTGGCTGCCCCCCCCGCCAAACCCAAATACTCCCCGTTTCCCGACACCCCACCCCCGACACCCGACACCCCAGGAAAACCAATGTCCTCCGATAACGAACTGGAACGCCGCAAACGCGAAAGCGAGCTTGGCGGAGGCGAGAAGCGTATCGAGCGTCAGCACGCTGAGGGAAAGAAGACCGCGCGCGAGCGGATCGCGCTGCTCTTCGACGCCGGCTCGTTTCAGGAGCTCGACCAGCTCGTCGTGCATCGTTCCACCGACTTCGGGATGGAGAAGCAGCGCATCTCCGGCGATGGCGTCGTAACCGGCTACGGCACGATCGGCGGCCGGCTGGTGTACGCCTTCGCGCAAGACTTCACCGTCTTCGGCGGCTCGCTGTCGGAAACGCACGCCGCGAAGATCGTGAAGGTGATGGACCTGGCGATGAAAAATGGCGCGCCGATCGTCGGCCTCAACGACTCCGGCGGCGCGCGCATCCAGGAAGGCGTCGTCTCCCTCGGCGGCTACGCGGACATCTTTCTCCGCAACACGCTGGCCTCGGGTGTCATCCCACAAATCTCCGCGATCATGGGGCCGTGCGCCGGCGGCGCCGTCTACTCCCCCGCCATCACCGATTTCATCCTGATGGTGAAGAAGACCAGCTACATGTTCG
>JAXDIO010000205.1:0-4208 GCA_034663965.1 Thermoanaerobaculia bacterium
TGTACCGCACGAACCGCGATGAAATCGTGACGCAGTACGACATGCGCATCGTCGAGAAGATGGGTCTTCTCAAGATGGACTTCCTCGGCCTGCGCACGCTGACGGTGATCGACGACGCCATCAAGTCGGCGAAAGCGGTCGAAGGAATCACGATCGATATCGCGAACCTGCCGCTCGACGATCCGGAGGTTTTCCGGCTTTTCCAGGAAGGGCGGACGAAGGGCGTGTTCCAGTTTGAATCGGGCGGTATGGTCGACGTTCTGCGCAAGTCGCGGCCGACTCAGTTCGAGGATCTGGCCGCGCTCAATGCGCTCTATCGCCCCGGCGCGCTCGATGCCGGCATGGTCGACGTCTACGTGAAGGTCAAGACCGGCGCGCAGAAGCCGCGATACCTCGTGCCGCTGATGAAGGAACTGCTCGAGGAGACGTACGGCGTCATCGTTTACCAGGAGCAGATCCTTCAAATCGCGCAGCGCGTCGCGGGCTACACGCTCGGTCACGCCGATTTGTTGCGGAAGGCGATGGGCAAGAAGGACGCCGCGGTCATGGCTGCCGAACGAAGCAAGTTCGTCGACGGCGCCATTGCGAACGGCTACGACAAGAAGAAGGCGAACGAGATCTTCGACTACATCGAGCCGTTCGCCCGCTACGGTTTCAACAAGTCGCACTCGGTCGCCTACGCGCTCGTCGCGTACCAGACCGCGTGGCTGAAGGTTCACTACCCGCGGCACTTCATGGCGGCGCTGATGACCTCGGAGATGGACCGCACCGACTTCGTGGTGAAGTTCATCAACGAGGCGTCGCAGATGGGCATCCGCATCCTGCCGCCGGACATCAACGAGTCGAACTACGCCTTCACGGTCGTCGGCCCCAACATCCGCTTCGGCCTCGGCGCGGTGAAAGGCGTCGGCGAAAGCGCGATCGAATCGATTCTGGAAGCGCGGCAGAAGAAGGGGAGATACACATCGCTGCTCGACTTCTGCGAAGCCGTCGATCTGCGCGCCTGCAACAAGAAGGTGATCGAAGCGCTGATCAAGTCGGGATCGTTCGACTTTCTCGGGTCGAGCCGCCGGGCTCTCTTCGATTCACTCGAGAACACTGCCGATTCGGCGCAACGTGCCCGCGAAGAAAAAGAGCGCGGACAGAATTCACTCTTCGGAATGTTGGGCCCCACGGTGGCGCCGGCGCCCTCGCCGGCGAGAACGCTCGCCGCCGCCGAATGGCCCGACGACGAGAAGCTTCGCTTCGAGAAGGAAACCCTCGGCTTCTACATCACCGGCCATCCGCTCAACAAATACTCGGATGACCTGAAGCTCTTCGCCAACGCCACTACCGACACGCTTCATCAACATGTTGACGATGTCGTCAACATCGGCGGCATCGTCTCGCAGATCAAGAAGTCGAAGATCAAGAAGGGACCGAACGAAGGGAAGCTGATGGCGAAGTTCATCCTCGACGATCAGCGCGGCTCCGTCGAAGTGGTGGTCTTCTCCGATCTCTATTCGAAATACTCCAAGTGGCTGGAGAACGGCATCGCCGTCCTGCTCACGGCAGCGGTGAAGGACACCGGCGGCATGCAGGCCGGCCGCAGCGCCGCGTTGCAGTCCGCCGAACAGAACGCGCACCGCTCCGATGAGGACTACGCGCAGATCTCCGGCTACGACGTCAGCGAAGATGACATCGAGGACGATCGCGATCCGAAAGAAATCGAGGCCGAGAAGTACGGCGATCGCAGTGCGAACCTGGGACTGTTCGCGGGAGTGGAGAGTGGGGAGTTGGGAGTGGAAGAAGAGATCGTGCCGGATGACGATCTTTCTCCCACTCCCGACCCCCTACTCCCGGCCCCCGACGACGAATCTACCTTCGCCTCCCACGCCGCGTCTTTCCACGAAGCGCCGATCACGCCGGAGTTGAACGCGCTGGAAATCGTCCCGCTCGACGGCATCCGCGACAAGAAGGTGAAAGAGATCGCGCTCGAAGTGCCCTATCCGCGCATGACTGAAGAAACGGTGCGACGGATTCGCGAAATCGTGGAGGAACACCAGGGCGAAATACCTCTCAGCGTGACGATCGTTGAGTTGCCGCAGGTGCTGGCAGACAGTTCCAACCGCGGCGAAGTGCGGTTGAAGATCAATCAGCATTTCCGCGTCCAGCCGGGAGCGGCGCTCAGCACGAAACTGCAGCAGGTACACGCCACCGCCAAATACGTTTTCTAGCGCCTCATGTCCCCTCGGATTGCCCTCGCGCTTCTCGTCGCGCTCCTCGTGCCTTCACTCTCCTACGCCGGAAGTGCGTGCTGCGAATTCTGCCCCGACCAATACCAGCAGGAAGGGCAGTTTCCCTACTTCGAAGTCATTCGGACGCGGCGGCTGATTCCTGACACGAGCGTCGTTACGGCCGACGGATGGAAGCGGATTTTCGAGAGTTGCGCGCAGGCGGAGCGGGTCAACATCACCGCATCGACCGACGTCACCGTTATCGCGCGGGCGTTTCTTCAACTCACCGATCTGAGCACGCCGGACACCGCGATCGAGTACCGCTGGTTGCTCGACGACGTTCCGGTAGGCGTCACATTTCGTTCGCGGACCAGCGATCGTTTTCCGCACGCGGACGACATCAACATCGTCCTGCCGCATGTCGCGGCGGGGCGGCATCGCGTAGCCATCGAAGCGCGTTTGACCGGCGAAGGGCACCTCGATCTGCGGCTCCTCTTCATCACCGCGCAGGGATTTCCCGCAGCTCGGTTCCCGGCGGACTCGCGCATCGATGCGCACAGCCGAACCATCGGAACTGACTGGAGTCTGGCAGGTCCGGTGCTCGACCTGAATTCACCCGAGGCGGCGCGCATCTACTTTCAGAGCTACATCGAAGGTTCGCCCGGCGATGCGTTCGATGTTCGTTTCGTGATCGACGACGCGCCGCAGCCGCCATTTCATGTCGTGATTCCAGCCGCTGGCGGTCTCCCGCTTTGGGATCACGCGGCCGATCCGATCGCCGCCGGCGCGCACACGGTCCGGCTGGAAGCGCGTGCAGTGGCGACGTCGACGCTGACGCTGGAGCAAGTCGAAGCGGCAACCGCTCCGGTGACGCTGCAGAACAAGACGCTGCCGTCGCTCGATGCGACGAGCAGCGGCTCGTTCGGCACCGAACACCAGCCGCTGAACTGTCTCATCCTCAGCGCGGGCGGCGACAGCGGCGGCACGGGTGGGTTGGGCGGCACGCCGGTCTGCGGCAAATACGATCTGCTGCTCGATACGACGCTGCCGGCCGCACCGGCGAATCAGGTCGGAGGTTCCCTCGACGACTACACCGCCTTCGGCGATGGTTATGTCGAGATCGACAATCGCAGCGACACGAGCGGCATCGTCACCTTGACGGTCGAGGCAATCTATGAAGACAGAGCCGCAAATTGCAACGCGCTGATCGAGACGGCGAACGCTTCCTGCCCGGGTGACAACGCCTGTGCGACCGCGGACTTCACGCTCGTCGAGTTCGCGGCGCCGCCGGGGCGCTCGCAAAAGTTTTTCTACACCGATCCGATCCACTGGGGATCGTCGTTTCCGAACCGCATCCGCGTCTGGGCGCGCTCCGGCAATTGCTTCGGCATCCCCGCAGTCGATGTGGCCTACGGCCGCAGCCGCCTCGGCATGCAGCTCGTGCCGGCCGGCGCCGGCGCCTGTTTTTCCGCGCGCGATTACGGGCGCGCAGCAGCACCAACGCTGACGGCGTCGATCAACGGATCGAAGGTGCTGCTGCAACTGCAGACGGCGACGCCGTCATTCGGCTACGGCTTCATCGACATCACCCGCGCGCAAGGCGACGGCCCTCGTACCTTTCTAGTGCGGCTTCTCGATACGTCTCGCTTGTTCACCGATACCACCGTTCGTCCCGGCGTCGCGTACCGCTACGAAGCGCACATGGTGGGAAACACCGCCGCTCCGTCGCAGTTGCCGTATCCCTCGGTGTGCGGCACGCCGTCGCCCGAAGTCCGCATCACGGTCCCGCCGATTGCGCCGCGACGGCGAGCTGTGCATTGACGCCCGTGCGATCCTCTTCGCAACGAGGAGGGTTCGTCCAATGGCCGAAGCAACGCAGTCGTATGCCACGCATCGCCGGTACTTTCCGCTGTTCCACTTTTTCGCAATCCCGCTGCTGGTCGCGAATCTGATCGTCCGCATCATCTACGCGTGGATGCATCGTGGCGCGCG
>JAXDIO010000215.1:0-5291 GCA_034663965.1 Thermoanaerobaculia bacterium
CGCTGATTCGTTCGCTCCGCTGTTCCGAAACGCCCGCCTCAGCGGCGGGCGTTTTCTTTTTTGCATTGACGCATCTGTGTTCGATCCCGTACGGTGTCTCCGCCCACACGTTGCTGCCGCGCAGTCAAGACAAAGGAGACATTGATGCGTTTCGTTCGTGTCCTGTCCGCTCCGGTGATCCTGCTCCTGGCGTTTTCCCTTCATGCGCAGTGCGGCGTCGAACGCTGGTCGGTCAAGACCGGCACTGATTCCGGCGCCTCTTCCATCAACCTCGGCTCCTACGTTTCCACGACGATTTACAACATGCTGCAGTCCGCCCATCCCGCGTCGCTCCCCGCCAACAGCCGCGTCGCGCCGCGCGAGACCACGCAATACCGTCTCAGCGGAACACTCACGAAGTACGCGCGCGAAGGCGACTCCGACTACCACCTCGTCGTCGTCGATTCCGCCGGGCGCTCGATGATCGTCGAGATCCCCGCGCCGAACTGCGTCGGCGCAGGCAGTCCGTTCGGTCCCGGCGTGGCGAACGCGCGGCGGCAGTTCGATGCGCGCTTCACCGCCACGTCGAGCTTCAAGACGACATCGACGGCAGTCACGATCCGCGGCGTCGGCTTCTGGGACTTTCTCCACGGCCAGACCGGCGTCGCGCCGAATGGGATCGAGCTTCATTCCGTCATGGACATCACCTTCGGCGCGTCCGCAGCGATGGCGCCGGCAGTACAAGCACTGCCGTCGCGCGATCCCGCGGACGACGTTCGCTATCCGGCCGACGTGATCCGCGACGAAGACGGTGGCCGCGTCCGCGTCTATCGCGGCGGCGATGCAATCGGCGACGCGCTCTTCCACGGTGGCACCGTCGTCGAAGATCCGTCCATCAACGTGATCTTCGTCGGCGATCACTGGGACGCCGCGCACCGCATGCCGGTCATTCAGGCCGTGCGGCAGATCAACGCGGATTCGAACTTCCGCGATCTCGATCGTTACGGAGTGCGCACGTTCGGCATGCGCGTGAATTCGCAACAAGTCAGTGCACCAACGCACGATGTGTCCGACCTCGACGTGCAACGCCTGCTCGCGTCATCGGTCGAAGCCGGCCGCATCCAGCACCTCGACGAGAACGCGCTCTATCTGGTCATGCTCGATCCGCAGATGGACGCCTCCGTCGCCTCGGATCGCAACTGGCTGTCGTACCACTCGGAGTTCTATCCCACCGACCTCCCGATGCGCTACGTCGTGGCGCGCGGCAAGCTGGAAGGCCCGGCGCTCCGCGACGCCATCAACGCCAGCGTCTATCGCGCGCTGGTCAATCCCGCAGGTAACGGTTGGTTCTGATCTCTTTTCATCCCCGCCGGACTCCGGCGGGGATATGGCTCACCTTTCTGCTGTTCCTCGTCGCGCTGCCGGCGTGCACCGTCAACGTCCGCAGCTACGCCTTCAACGCCGCGCTCGAAAACCAGAAGCACATCGACAAACTGCGCATCGGCCAGACACTGTCTGAGGTCGAACGAATCATGGGCAAGCCCCCGGAACGCCGCAACGCCCACGTCCGCTTCGACGGCATCTCCATCGAAGAGTGGAGCTACGTCACCGACTACGTCCGCCGCATGGACACGACGATCACATTTGTGGGCGGCAAAGTGGATGAGATCCGCGCGGCGCCGTGGGAATCGGACTAAACTGCGCGGGCTCAAATCGAGCAAGGAGGACATCATGAGCAAGCCCAACGAGGACCACTGCTTTTGAAGTAAGCAGCAAACGCCGCAAAGGCTATCCATCCGAAACGCGCGTCAAACGCGGAGTACGGATCGTCCACGGCGACAAACAGCTGATCGAGAAACTCGGCCGCAACGACCCCTGCCCCTGCCGTTCCGGGAGGCGTTTTCAAGAACTGCTGCATGCAGTCCGGCCAATATGACGGCACCCTCCGAGACCATTACTTTCCGCTGACACCAAGCGCCGGGCCGCAAGGCCCGGCGCACGCCGGGCATCTCGCACATTCCCTTATGATCCACGCATGCCCAATATCGTCGGAGTGGATGGATGTCCCGCCGGTTGGATCGCGCTGATCGAACAGACTGAAGCCTGCCGGATTACAGCACACGTATTTCCGACCTTCCGCGATCTCACCACCGGTCTCGATGCCGCGGTGATCGCCATCGACATCCCCATCGGCCTGACCGAGTGCCACGCACGCCAGTGCGACATCCTCGCGCGACGCCGCCTCGGGCCGATGCGCGGAAGAAGCGTCTTCCCAGCACCGATCCGACCCGCGCTCCAAGCGCCTACTGATGTTGCAGCGAAGGCCGCGTCAATGGCCGCACAGCAGAAAGGCATTTCACAACAGGCGTTGGCGATCTACCCGAAGATCCGTGAGGTCGATGACGTTCTGCACGCGAACGCCGCGCTCCGCAGTCGAGTCGTCGAGGTGCATCCCGAGCTGACGTTCAGCACCTGGCAAGGCGCGCCGATACTTCCCAGCAAGAAGAAAGCTGAAGGACATGCGATCCGCCGAAAGCTGATCGAAACTGACTTCGGTCCTCTCGCATTCGAGTCCGTTCGCGATCAGATCGAGCGGAGGGACGCATCAAACGACGATATAGCCGACGCTTTCGCTGCTCTCTGGACCGCCCGTCGGATCATCAGCGGCACATCTCAAACCTTACCGCCCGATCCGCCAATTGATAGACAAGGACTGCCGATGCGTATGGTGCACTAGTCGGCACGGAGAGACTTGGAGACTCAGTAGATCGCGGGAACGTCAATCCAACTTCATTCGCCGCACGCGGTCGACCGTGAAATCCCGGAGGAGGTCGGCGATGAAACCTTGAAGGCACGACTGATCCGCAGCAGGATCGTCAGACTCGGCACTTTTGTGCCGCGTTCGAGATCGCTCGTGTAGGTCGTGGTGATGCCGGCGGCTTCGGCGAATTGTTCCTGCGTCCAGCCGGTGGCTAGGCGGAGCTGGCGCAGGCGCTTTCCGAAGACTTCTGCCTCGATTGCCACGCCTTGAGCTTCAACGATCGTTGATGAAGACTCCATCGTCGATAGTTGATATTCGCTCGTTCTGCTAAGACACGCAAAGGAGACAGCATGACCGCCACCCCGTCCCTGATCTGCGAGCTCTTCTTGCATTCGCGCTCAACTACACATCTGCCGAAGCGGCGGAGGCGATCGGGATGAGTCTTGAGGATGTCGAAGGGTGGATGGAGGTCGGCGAACTGGAAGGCATCGAAGTGCGAGGCAGCGTCGTCCTGCCGTGGGATGAACTCGTATCGTTTGCAATGGGATTCTGGGAGCAGGCAGACATCGAAGCTGCGCTCGGCGCCGAGTTGGCGGAAGCGCTGCCGGAGCTGTTGATGCTGTCCGATCTGGAGGTGCGCATCCCGCGCATGGAGTCGTGGCGTTGGAGAAACTGGCGGCGCGGGACGGACAATCGGTTGACTCGGTCCTCGCTCGCGAGCTGCGCGATCTCGTGTCGGCGCAATCGGAGTGGCTGGCGTCAGTGATCCCCGGATTCGCGGCGGCGCTTTCCTGGCCTTATTGATTCGCGCTGATGGAGCGCCCGCGGCACCGCGGGCGCTCTTGCCTAGCTTACGCGGCGGCGGCGACTGGGCGGCGTAGCGCGAGATTGGCGAAGCCGATGGCGGCGCCGGCGATGAGGGCGGCGCTTGCGAGGAGCGGCGTCGAGAGCCATTGGAGGCCGAGGATGGCGTCGAGCGAGATGCGGCCGGGGCCGGTGAGGGCGAGAGTGATGGCGGCGGTCGCGTAGAGCAGCGGGAGCTCGATGCCGTTCGACGTCATGAAGAGGCCGTGCTTCCAGTGCACTGTGACGGCGGCGACGATCATCACCGAGAGCATGAGCGCGGGTCCGATCGGGCCGAGGAGTCCGAGGACGATGAGGAGGCCGCTGACGACTTCGCCGTAGGCAGCGGCGGCGGCGAAGAGGCGTCCGGGGCGGAAGCCGAGGGCTTCCAGGAAGCCGCCGGTGGCCTGGAGGCCGTAGCCGCCGAGCCATCCGAACGCCTTTTGAGAACCGTGAGCGGCCATGAGAAGTCCGATGACGAGACGGGCGATGAGTAATCCCTGATCCATATGATGTTCCTTTCGTGCGACCTTTTTAGTAGCCGCTTCTTTTAAGTTAGTCGCTAGAATGAAGGTCCTTACTCGGAAATTCCACATCCGGATTGGCGTTCTCAACGAGAGATGAAAAAGGCCACTCACGAGGCGCCGGAGCTTTGCGGTTCCTTCCACTCCGCCATCGAGCTGATCGGACGGCGCTGGACCGGGGCCATCATCTATCTCCTCCTCAAGTCACGCTGCCGCTTCGCGACGTTGCGAGACGCCATTCCGGACATCACCGACCGCATGCTCACGGAACGCCTGCAGGAGTTAGAGCAGGAAGGGATCGTCGACCGGACGGTCCTCCCGGAGTCGCCGATCCGCGTGGAGTATTCGCTCACGCCGAAGGGACGTGCGCTGGCGACGGCCATGGACGCCGTCGGCGCCTGGGCGCACAAATGGGGCAAGCCCGTCGCCAACGACGCAGCTCATTCCAAACCGCGGAAAAAGCGCGCGTAGGTCGGGGTTCCGTTTACTGACCGCGCCGTGCCTCTACTCCTTCACCAA
The DNA here is from genome assembly GCA_034663965.1 of Thermoanaerobaculia bacterium. Taxonomy (GTDB): domain Bacteria; phylum Acidobacteriota; class Thermoanaerobaculia; order Gp7-AA8; family Gp7-AA8; genus JADGNZ01. The sequence goes on from JAXDIO010000215.1 coordinate 4,627, forward strand.
CTCCACCCTTCGGTTCTGCGCGCGTCCGGATACCGTCATGTTCGTTGCGGCAGGTTGGGTTGAGCCGAGGCCGGCGGGGGTGAGTCGGGGGTCGGCGATGCCGGCGGCGACGAGGTAGGCCTTCACCGAGGCGGCTCGCTTCGCGGAGAGGTCGTTGTTGTGCGCGTCGTTGCCGCTCGAATCGGTGTGGCCTTCCACGCGCAGTCTCCAGTCGGGCTTCGCTTTCATTAAGGCCGTGATCTTGTCGAGGGTCGGTTTGGATTCCGGCTTGATGGTGTCGGAGTCGGTGTCGAAGTTGATGCCGTAGATGCGCGTGCGGCCGAGCTCCTCCAAGTCCTTCGTCATCTGCGCTTCAGCGCCGGTGCCGGACCAGTGCGGACACGAACCGACCTCGGTCGAAATCTTCGTCCCATTCCAGACTCCGCCGTTGGCGTCGGTCTGGCCGTCGTACCACCAGAGGCCGAACATCTCCTTCCCGTCGGGAGTGAAGACCATGATGGCCGGGCCGCGCGTTTTCCCCTGGGTCCACGTGAAATTCATGACGCGGCCTTCGATGCCGCCGTTGAGGAGGCCGTCGGCGTGCTCGTAGCAGCCGGTCACCGACGTCCCTTCCTGTTTGAGATGGAACTTGCCGTAGTTGGTCTCGTACGTTCCGCTGGCATCGG
>JAXDIO010000228.1:0-3413 GCA_034663965.1 Thermoanaerobaculia bacterium
CCAACGTGAAGAAGACCCGCGAAAACGACCAGCTCACCCTTGCCGGCACCGAGGAAGAAGAAATCCTCGGGCGCCTCAACGATCGCGTAGAAAAAGCGATCGCCACGATCCAGGAACTGCGCAAAGAGCGCGACACGCTCCGACGCCAGCTCGACGACGCCACTGCCCGCTTGCAGGAACAGGGCGACGCAACCGAACGCGCATCGACGCTCGAAGAAGACAACGAGCGCTTCAAGCGCGAACGCGGCGAGATTCGGGATCGGATCGAATCAATCCTGACGAATCTCGAAGCGCTCGAAGAGTGACGAAAAGCGTTTCACCACAAGGCACAAAGGACACAAAGAGAGCTCTTTGTGCCCTTTGTGTCTTTGTGGTGGAAAGCTTTCTTATCCCCGCAGCACGCCGCGCGAGAACTTGATGAAGTAGTCGATGCCCGACACCAGCGCGAAGAGCATCACTACCCACAGCGCCAGCTCACCGATGAAGCGGAACTCGCCGAGCTCGTAACCGACGATCAGCAGTCCGATCGCGAACACCTGCGCCACCATCTTCGTCTTGCCGAGCGGCGACGCAGGGATGGTCACGCCGTGCTGCGCGGCGATGGAGCGCAATCCGGAGACCGCGAACTCGCGGCCAATGATGATCACGATCATCCAGGCGCGCGCGAGTCCCAATTCGACGAGCGAGATGAACGCCGCGGACATCAGCAGCTTGTCGGCAATCGGATCGAGCAGCGCGCCGAGACGCGTCATCTTGTTGTACTTCCGCGCGAGGTAGCCGTCGAGATAGTCGGTGATCGCCGCGACGAAGAAGATCGCCAGCCCGAGGTAGTTCGAGTACTTCGTGAGAAGCACCACAACCATGAAGGGGACGAGGAAGATGCGGAAGAGCGTCAGCGAGTTCGGCAGATTCCAGATCTCGGTCGCGACGTTTTCCGGCGGCGGAACGGCGGTAGGTTTCGCGCGCTCCAGCACCGCGGGCGCGGCTTCGGTCGGCTGCATGGAAGGTTCTCGAACGGTGTTCTGCACGTGAGGATAGCCCCTTTGCGCGGGCGCTCAAAGGAATACCAAATAGCCGATTGACATTCCACAACGCGCAACCGAGAATCTCGGTCCCGCTCGACATGCGAAAGTGGCGGAATTGGTAGACGCGCAGGTCTCAGAAGCCTGTGGTCATTAGACCATGGGGGTTCGATTCCCCCCTTTCGCACCAACCTCCTCTCCATCGGCTGCTTCCTGGCAGCGTCACCTGACGAGCGAGTACACTCCCAGCCTCTGCCTTTCCTTCACGAGAACTTGCCGGAGTTCCACCAGGAGAAAGCCAATGAAATCGAGCGCTCGCATCGCCGTCGTTCTGATTCTCTTCGCCGTAAGCGCCTCCCACGCGCAGCAGGTGCTGGTAGGTCAGATGAATCCAAGGGTCGAAGTATTCTTCAATTCATCCGTCGCTGGGACGCTCATCGACCTGTACAATCCCGCGAATGCTGCCGGCGTACTCACCGCGGCAACTGTGCAATGGGTGACCAACGTCCCACCCTGCGCGACAACGTTCCGAATCCGCTTTTACCGGCACCTCACTGCCGGCAACCTGACCATGGTCACCGAACGCGGTCCGTTTACGGCCACGACGGGAGCGGCCATGTCCATTCAGCTCACACCGTCGGTCAGCGTTAACGCTGGTGATCTGATTGGAGTGGCCATGTTCGGCGATGCGAACTGCGGCGTGGGGGCGGCGCAAAGCCTGGGAAACGAGACCTTCCTCGCCATTCCAGGCGACTTCACCGGAGGATCGACTACAAGCGCCTCGGTCAGGTCAGGAGCGCCGCTTTCGCTACGCGCCAGCTCGAGCGATTCCGTGCTTGTGGGAGTTATCCCCGCGGTCGGCTCCGTGCAGGGCGTCGGCGGAGCCGCGTTTCGAACAACGTTTCAGACGACGAACGAAGGCGATTCTCCGTTAAAGATCATCTATAGGTACCATCCGTCCAAGACTGCCGGGAGCGATTCAGATCCCTCCACAACTCTGGTCATTGCGGCTCACGCAACCGACTCCACCGACGTCCTCTTCGCCATGGGCGTAACGGGCCTGGGCAGCCTCGATGTCCTTTCCGCGACCTGGTCGCCGTTAGTCACGGCGCACGTCTTCAACGCTACGCTCAATGGAACGAATGGGTTCGTTGAACCGATGGTCTCAGTGAAGGATGTGATCCGCTCAGCCGCGACGTTCCGTCTGGTCATCCCGAACGACACCGCGAATTACCGAATGAACATCGGCTTGCGTTCACTCGCCAGCGCCCCGCACGTGGGATGCCTCCTTTACGATGCCGCCGGGCAGCAAGTCGGGACCGTCTCGAAGTCTTACCCGGCGAACTATTTTGAACAGGTGACGCTGCAGGAGTTCATCGGCGCCTCGGTGGCCATACCACCGGCGGCCACCCTCGACTGCCAGCCTTTCTTCGGCGATTTCATCGCTTATTCTTCGATTACGGACAACAGGACCAACGACAGCGCGATTTACATAGCACGACACTGAGATGGATGTGTGTCGCGTGCTACAGTGCGCCGGCAATCCAATTCCAATCAACTCCTGAGGGGATTCCATGCGACTTCGTGCGTCGCTTCTGACGTTTTGTGTCTTAGCAGCGCTTTCCTTACCCGCGTTTGCCGCTGATCCCGCCCAGGCGCGCGCCGATTACGACCGGCTGCAAAAGTGGCAGTTCACGGCCGCACCCATCACGCTGACGCAGCCGGTGACGTTCACGCGCGACACCGCCACGATCACGCTCAGCTCCGGCACGGTTCACCTCATGCAGCCGGTATCGTCGGGCCGCGTGACCGGGCTCGTGTTCGAAGGCGACGGTCACTTCACGATGACTATCCCCGACCGCATCGAAGTCGCGCAACTCCGGCGCTTCTCGCGTAAGGACATCACCTCGGTCGATCAGAAATTCACGCAACTCGTCCTGCGCACCTCGGACGACGCCATCGACAAGGCCTTCCCCGGCGCGTCGAAGGATCCGTTCACGAAGAATTCGCTCGCGGAGAACCGCCACAACCACTGGCTCATCGACTACGCCAACGACGTCGACGCCGAGATCATCGCCGCGATGCTGAACCCCGGCGCGCTGCAGACGACCGCAGCGATGAAGTCCGCCGATTTCGACTGGATCGAATACGACTACAACTCGACCCGCCGCGAGGAGATCCAGCTCGTGCACTGGGAACGCCGCACCGCCGAGGTGTGGGTCAGTCTGGATCGAGCGGAGGATCGAAATTCGAAAGGCGGACCGGGCGAGCGCGATGTGCGGCCTGCCTCGGTGAGCCACCTCGACGTGATCGCCGATCTCTCGAAAGGCAAATGGAACGCGGAACGCGTCGGCGCGACCGAGCAGTCCATGCTCAACGGCCACTACACGG
>JAXDIO010000276.1:0-3382 GCA_034663965.1 Thermoanaerobaculia bacterium
GCACCGAGTTCACGCGATTGAACTCCAGGCCGGCCTTGATGTCGTGCGCGCCGCGCAGGAAGCTGACGTTGTCGTTGAACTGCACGCGCGTGTCGTAATACTTGACCGGGATGAAGAACGGCTCGCCAAATCGATAGCTCTTCGCGAAGTCGAAGGCGGTGTCGGGCAGCGGCCGGCTCTGGCCCGTGATCAGCGGCCCGTTGTACGGGCGCGGCCGGTTTTCCTTCGCAAACTGAAAGCGGAACTCGTTGAGCAGCGATGCCAGCAGCGTCGAGGTCAGGCCGCCGACGATGGCGTTCGAGGAGTCTTTCTCGATCGCGTTCGCGCTGCGCCCCCACGAGTCGACGTCGAACGTGCCGTTGGCCTGCTGCGACCACGTGTAGTTGTAGCGGAGGTTGGCCAGGTGCTTCGCGGAGGCGTTCCAGTCGAGTTTCATCAGGAGCACGCGGGCATCGTTCGTGTGCTCGATCGATCCGTTCTCATTCGGGCTGCCCAGCGCGGCCAGAGCATCGACGACGCGCTGCTCGATGCGGCCCGGATTAGTCTGCTTCGTCGTCGTTGCCTTCTGGTAGTCGAAGGCTCCGAAGTAGAACAGCCGGTCTCGCTGCAGAGGTCCGCCGAAGGTGAAGCCGGCCTGCGTCTGCTTCGCGGGGAACTTCGGAGACGTCGTCCCGTCGGGGTTCTTCGGCTGGCTGCTCAGCGAATCGTTCTTGAAGGTGACGTGTGCGGTGCCGTTCAAGTCGTTCGTTCCCGACTTCGTGATGACGTTGACGAAGCCGGACATCGACCGGCCGAACTCTGCATTCGCGCCGTCGGCGATGACGACCATCTCCTTCACCGCATCGAGATTGAACGTGAACGGAGGTCTCTGTCCGCCGCGTTGCTCGCCGAAGAACGGATTGTTGAAGTCGGCGCCATCGACGGAGACGTTGTTGGAGATGCCTTTCTGGCCGTTGATCGACAGCTCATCGCCGTCCGGACCCTGCACGATGGTGACGCCGGGCGTGAGCTTGGTGAACTCGAGGAAGTTGCGGCCGTTGTTCGGCAGGCCTTCGACCGCCTTCTGATCAATGCGCGTCGCTCCTTCCGTCCGCGCCGTCTCGACCAGCGGTGGCGCCGCGGTGACGACGATCTCCTCGGCGGCTGTGGCCTGTTTCAAGGAAATGCTCACCGTCCGCGTCTGGCCGACGCCGAGGTCGAGCCCCTTCTGCACGACCGTCGCGAAGCCTTGGAGCGCGGCCGTGACCTGATAGGGACCGAGCGGCAGAAGCACGGCCCGGAACCGGCCCGCCGCATCGGTAACGACGACCATCTCGTAGCCGGTCGCGGTGTTCTTCACGGTGACCGTGACGCCGGGCACCGCGGCGCCGCTGGCATCGACGACCGTCCCTTCGATGACACCGGTGGTTGCCTGCGATTGGGCGACGAGAGGAAGGGTCACCATCAAGAGGGAGAGCGCGAGGAGCACGAAGGACAGACGACGCATACAGGTCTCCTTTTTCGTTCGCGTGCGGTGAGAGAGTTGTGGACCCAGAATAGTTCCGTACGTGCGCGTTTTCAAATTTCTACCGCTGCGCGAGCGCGTGCAGGTCGTCGATCGTGCGCATCACGCCTCCGCGAACGACGTAACGAATCTTGCGGACGTTCGCGACGTCGGCGGTTGGATCGGCGGCGACGATGACCAGGTCGGCGTCCTTCCCTTTCTCGACCGTGCCGAACTCCGTCTCGCGGCGCATGGCGCGCGCGGCGACGGCCGTCGAGGAGACGAGCACCTGCATCGGCGTCATGCCCGCCTTCTGCATCGACTCCATCTCCGCGTAAATCGCAGGACCGTGCAGCGTGAGCGGATTGCCGGCGTCGGTACCGGTTGCGATCGGGATTCCGGCGGCGACGAGCGCTTTCAGATTCTGCGCGGCGATCTGCTCTCCTTGCGCCGTTCGCTGATCTCGGCGCGAAAGTTGTTCGGCGGTCAGCGTGGTCGGCGCCGAGGTCGTCTCGGCGATTCGCGCGAGCGTGGACTTGTCGACGCAGCCATTCGGATCGTCGATCGCGACCGGTGTGTGCTCGACGGCCGAGCGAAACATCCGCACGTAGCCGCGCGACACGATCAGCGTCGGGATGAGGATCGTGCCGTTGCGTTTGGCCAGATCGAGGAACTCCTGATCGACAGCTTTGTCGGAGACGCTGTGCACGAGCAGCGTCGCCCCAGCCCGTAGCGCCGCCTTGGCCTCGGCCAATCCGGTCGCATGGACGATGAGCGGGATGTTGTGTTTGCGCGCTTCGTCGCCGGCCGCGGCAACCGCGGCAGCGGACGCTTCGACGGTGAGATCGGGCGGACGGACGATGTACCAGACCTTGACCGCATGCGCGCCTTGCGACGCGAGGTAACGAACACCTTCGCGCGCCGAGGTGTCGTTGAGGACGATGAACTGCCGCTCGGCAGGAAGGTTAAGCCAGTGATCGAGCGTCGACAGCAACGGACCGGCAGCATCGACGTGCGGCACGAGCGTGTTCGGCTCGAAACGATCGTGCAGCCGAAGCGTCCACGCGTAACCGCCAACGTCGTAAACCGCCGTGACCCCGGAGCAGACATACGAACGCCCGTACCGTTCCGGATCGGCCTTCAGCTCCGCCTCGGTCTGGTCATACGGATGCGTGGCGCGCATGTCGAGCGAATCGGGCCGCCCATCCGCCCAACCGGTCTGCGAGAAATGGACGTGCGCGTCGATCAGCCCCGGCATGATCCAGAGCCCGCGCACATCCGTTACGTCAATCCCCTCGGGGACAGGACACTGCACCGCGGTTCCGGCGCAATCGATTTTGCCGTCGCGCAGGATCACGTTCGCGTTTGAAATGGACGGTCCGCCGCGGCCGTCGATCAGCGTCGCGCCCGTGAGCGCGCGCGGCGGCGCGGGCGTGCCGGCGGGCGAATCGATCGCGCCGGTGACCGCGATCTTCCAGCCGTCGGGAGTGCTGACGAAAAGGCGTTCGGAGATGCCGGCGTGTTCATCGCTGCCGTAGCGGACGCGATAGCGGTAGGTCCCGTAGACGATTCCGGGCTGCAGCGGCGTGAGGTGAATGTCGTTCGCTTCGATCAGATCGGGCCACTGCGCGCCAACGCCTTTCGCGAACGAATCGAAACCGGTGTCAAACCCCTCTGGGCCGCCGCGCACGAGCGACGGCGAATGCAAGTAATACGAGAGGTACGCGTCGCGATTGCGCTCGCGGATGGCTTTGATGTTCGCCTCGAACACGGCGCGCGCCGCGGCGATGTCGTCGGCCGGCGCGGCAATCAGCGGTGCGGTAGTCAACAGAAAAAGCAGTGTCGCCAACGTTTTACGCATGGCGCCATTGTAGGGTCGAGCCCACAACGGTGAACTAC
>JAXDIO010000282.1:0-9905 GCA_034663965.1 Thermoanaerobaculia bacterium
GGCTGGCCATCCCGATGCTGATCGTCTCGATCGCGTTCTATCTCATCGGCGCGTGGCTGCCGATGTCGGTCAACATCGCCCTCTTCATCCTCGGGTGGATTTTTCAGTTCATCGGGCACAGCGTGTACGAGCACAAGCAGCCGGCGTTTTTGCGCAACGCCGTCCACCTGCTCATCGGGCCGCTGTGGATCCTGAATGATGTGATTCCGGTGGTTCGGGAGTCGCCGGTCGGGGGTCGGGTGTCGTAGTGAGCGAATTCGTTGTTTTTCTCCGACTCCCGACTCCCGACACCCGCCGTCCTACCTCTTCTTCAGCATCGAATCCAGCTCCGCATCGCGCGGAACCGCGATGCGCTGTGGCTCGCCGCCGTCCGAGGCGATCTCCACGAGCGGGATCCGTCGCCGGCCGTTGCTGTGAGCGATGACTTTTTTCTCGCCTTCGCTGTCATTGTCGATGTCGATGTAGTCGTACTTGACGCCGGAGCGGTCGAGATGACGCAGCGTGCGCACCGTGTCGCCGCACCAGTCCGCGCCATAGACGACGATTCGTTCAGCCATGAGTTTCCTCCGGCTTTAGTTATTGCGAATGTCCTGCCGATTTAGTCGACCAATCCACTCCGCTTCGCGCACTGCTGCACGCGCGAAAGCAACTCGTGGATGTCGAACGGCTTTGGCAGCAGATCGAACGGAATCCCCTTCAGCCGCTCGTTGATCACCGCGGGCGACGCAGCGCTGGTGATGATCACGCGTTTGAGCCGCTCGGGCGTGTCGCGCGCCATTGCCGTCATGAATGAAAAGCCGTCCAGGTTCGGCATCATCAGGTCGAGGATGATCACGTCGTAGTTGGCGAGGGCGAGTTTCGCGATCGCTTCCAGGCCGTCGCTGGCGATTTCGACCTCGTAGCCTTGCCGCAGCAGCACCGTGCGCACGAGACGGCGGATCGATGCATCGTCCTCGACGATCAGGATGCTGCATTCCGGCGATTGTTTGTCGCTCACGGTTGCTCCGGCAGCAAGAAGCGCTCCCGCGCCACTTAGAATGCCGGAATGCAGGCATACGGCTCCGATCGCGTCCGCGCGGGCGATGGCGATCGCGTGGAGCTGTTTTCGCGCATTCCGAAAGCGTGGACGCCGCGCGCGCCGAAGACGCTCACGACCGCGGAGTTTCCGGGGACCGCGGTGCTGTGGGAGGAGCGCTATTTCGAAGTCATCTCCGCCGAACCGCTGCCGCAGGGAGGGGTGCGCTACGTGCTCGAGCCGTGGCCCGAGATGCACGCCATGCGCACGATCGATCACTACGACGACGCGCACGAAATGCAGCGGCTGGCCGAGCATCGTGCGCAGCTCGCGCGCGAGACGAAACGCAAGTCGGCGAACGCGCTGGCGGTGCTGGCCGGTCATCTTCCCGCCGGCGTGCAGGAGGAGATCGGACGCGAGCTCGGCATCATCGCCCCGCGGCTGACGATCTTCTCCGCGCTCGGCGTCTACGCGATCGTGGTCGCGCTCGTGCTGTGGATCGTCAGCGGCATCATGTCCGGCGTCCCGCGGCCGCTGCCGGCGTACCTCATCACCGGCTATCTCTTCGTCGAGACGTCGCTCCGCTTCGGGATCGCCTGGCTGATCGGACGTCCGGCGGGATCGGCGATCGGCGTCGTCGGCTATCTCATTTACTACTACACCGCCGCCGATCGCACGCGCGCCGTCTCGCCGTTTGCGCGCGAGAAGGGGATGGTCGTCACCATCACCGAGACGCCGGCGGACCGCGCCGTCACCGACGCTCTGGTGATGCGCGAGGCGCTGGTAACGCTGCTCAGTCCTGCCGATCAGGCTTGCGTCGCGGCGCGATTCGGCTACGACTATCGGCACCAGTCATCAGTGATTGCGCTGCTGATCCTCTTCTTCGCCGCGATCGGAGTCGCGACTTCGCTGCACCGCGGCGCAGTCATCTCGCTCATCGCCGCCTCGGCCATCGCCGCCGAGCAGATCTATCGGCTGGCCATCCTCCGCAGCCGCCCTGCCGGCAGCATCCTCGGCATCGCGGCGCGGCCTTTCGTGCGCAAGCTGCTGTAGATTCGCAACATCGATGCGACGCCGAAACGTGCTGCTTCTCGCCGCCATCGCCGCGCTCGCATTGATCACGTGGTGGCGCATTCACATCATCGACGCGCTTCCCGATCAAGGCTATTTCGCGAAGTACCTGACCTTCGCCGATCGCATCATCGCCGGCCGGGTTCCGCGCGATCGCCTCGGCGACCTCAGTCCCGCCTACCTCTGGACGATCGTTCTCCTGCGCCGCCTCGGCTGGGGCGTGCGAGCGATCCGCGATCTCCAGATCGCTTCGCTCAGCATCGCCGCGGCGCTGTGCGGCATTGCGGCGTCGCGCATCGGCGGCCGCTGGGCCGGACTCGCGGCAGCGCTGCTCGTGCTGCTAAACCGAGGGGCGCTGATCGCCGCGACGGAACTCGAGCCGGAAACGTTCATCGTCGTCGCGTTGGCCGCATCCCTCGCCGCGCTGGTGGCGTGGGAGGCCGATCGACGTGCCTGGATCGCGGCAATTGGAGGTCTCTTCCTCGGCATCGCCGTGACCGGACGGCCGGTCGCCGCGCTTGCGCTCGTCCTCATCAGCGTCTGGATATTCATTCGCGGACGCCGGCACGTCGCGCCGTTTCTCTTCGTCGCGGCCGTGCCGATCGCGATCGTTCTCACCGTCAATGGCAATCTCACTGGTCACGTCTCGATCATGGAACCCGGCACCGGCTTGTACGACGGCAACAACCCGCTGGCCACTGGTTGCGCGGGGGTGCTGCCGCGGATCGTGGCCGATCTCGACGCCGCGTCGACGGAGCCCGACTACCTCCACGTCGCTTACCGGCTCGTGGCCGCGCGCGCGAACGCGAGCGAAGGCAATCCTTACTGGAGCCGCAAATCGCTGGCGTGGATGCGTACGTATCCGGCGGCGGCGATCCGTCTGCTGGCCACGAAGGCGCTGCTGTCGATCCACAACTACGACGTCTTCGACCTTGCGACCATGTGGCGAAAGAGCGAGCTGCTGCCGCGCTGGCCGTTCGCTCCCTTCGGCGCGCTCGCAGCGCTGACGATCGCGGCGCTTGCGTTGCGCCGCGCCCGCGCACCACTCGCCCCGCTGCTGATTTTCGCAGTCGCGACGATTGCCGCGCTGATCGTCTTCAACGTCAGCGCCCGGCAACGAGACGCCCTCCTTCCGTCGATGGCCGTCCTCGCAGCGATCGGAATCGTTGAAATCCTGCGCCTGCGCAACGCGCGCATGGCGATCGCTTTCGGCGCAGTTCTCGGCGTGACGCTGCTTCTCAATATCGAAGGAAACGCTCAGCGCGAGGACACATACGCGTGGCAAGCCTCGCATCAGGCTGAGCGAGCCGCTGCCACCGGTCGATACGCAATGGCTTCTGTGCTGCGAACTGCCTGGCCGCCGTCCGTGCCCGCCGAAAGCCTTCGTACGAGTGCAATGCAAGCTGTGGCTGCGACGTCACGCCCTGAAGTCCTCTTCGACGCAGCCATCGCACTCGAGAAAGTAAACGCCTGGCCCGAGGCCGATGCGGTATTGGCGACACTCAGCGACTACACGCCGCGGCGCGACAACCGCGCCGTCTCCTCGGTCGCGTACTACCGAGCCCGCGCCGCGCATTACCTCGGCCGCGATCCCCGGCCGTGGCTCGATCGGGCCGCGATTGATGCTCCCGGTGATCCCGATGTTCTCGCGGCGCGTGCGATCGCCGGCGATGCCGCCTCGGCCCAGCGTCTTGACCTTCTCCACGACCCATTCACCCGCGACTACGCACTCGCACGCGCACGTGAGGATGCCGGCGATCTCGCCGGGTCTCGTGCGCTGCGCGACCAACTGTTGCGCACATTTCCCGAGTGGCGGCGGCCTGCCGCGCTCCGTTGACCGATCGGGTATGGCCTTCGCACCATCCCCGCCCGTGCCCGAATTGCAATTTGATGGGCGTCGCCGTGTCGTCATCGAAGGTGTGACTCCTTCGGTGGATGAAGGCCGCTTCCCCGCCAAGCGCGCGGTGGGCGACGTCGTGTCCGTCGAAGCCGACATCTTCGCGGACGGCCACGACCTCCTTTCCGCGGTGATGCTGCACCGCCACGAGTCGGAGAAGACGTTCGCGGAGACGCGCATGACCGCGCTCGTAAACGACCGCTGGCGCGCCGAGCTCCCCGTCGATCGCCTCGGCTTCTACTACTTCACGTTCGAGGCGTGGATCGACCACTTCCTGACGTGGCATCGCGATCTGAAGAAGCGTCCTGACGCCGATCTCGACGTCCAGCTCCGCATCGGACTGGAGATGATTCGCGCCGCCGCGGAACGAGCGAAGGATCGCGATCGCAAGCGGCTCGATCACTACGTTTCGATGATCGACGGCGACGACGACCCGCGCGACAAAGTTCACACGCTCGCCAACGACGAGCTTCTCGGACTGATGGAGCGAAACGCGGAGCGGAAATTCGCGACGCGTTACGGCTGCGAGCTGGCCATCGAAGTCGATCCGCGCCGCGCCGCCTTCAGCACCTGGTACGAGCTGTTCCCGCGCTCCGTGGGAACGTTTCGCGACGTCGAAACGCAATTGCCGCGCATCGCGAAAATGGGATTCGACGTTCTCTATCTGCCGCCGATCCATCCGATCGGAACGACCTTTCGCAAAGGGAAGAACAACAAGGTGTCGGCCGAGGAGGGAGACGCCGGCAGTCCGTGGGCGATTGGCGGTGCGGAAGGGGGACACAAGGCGATTCATCCTCAACTCGGGACGATGGATGACTTCAAACATCTCGTCATCGCCGCGCGCGAGCGCGGAATCGAAATGGCACTCGACATCGCCTTTCAGGCGTCGCCGGATCATCCGTACGTTCAGGAACACGCCGAGTGGTTTCAGAAGCGTCCTGACGGGACGATTCAATACGCCGAAAATCCACCGAAAAAGTATCAGGACATTTATCCGTTTCACTTCGAAACGGACGCATGGTCCGATCTCTGGAAAGAGTTGTGCGACGTCTTCCGCTTCTGGATCGACAAAGGCGTTCGCATTTTTCGCGTCGACAATCCTCACACGAAGCCGCTGCCGTTCTGGCATTGGGTAATCCGGACGGTCAAGAAACATCATCCCGATGTGATCTTCTTAGCCGAGGCGTTTACGAGGCCGAAGATCATGTATTGGCTGGCGAAGGCGGGGTTCTCGCAGTCGTACACGTACTTTGCCTGGCGCAATACCAAGTACGAACTGACTGAGTACTTCGAGGAAATCACGAAGCCGCCAATCAGCGACTTCTTCCGCCCAAATGCCTGGCCGAATACGCCAGACATCCTCACCGAGTATCTGCAATACGGCGGACGCCCGGCCTTCACGATCCGGCTGATGCTCGCGGCCACGCTCTCCGCGAATTACGGCATTTACGGGCCTCCGTTCGAACGCTTCATCGGAACGGCGCGCGAACCGGGTGGCGAGGAGTATCTCGATTCCGAAAAATACGAAGTCAAACAGTGGGATTCGAACGATGACGATCTTTCCGAGCTCATCGCAGTCGTGAACCGGATCCGCCGCGACAATCCGCCGCTGCAGCAGAACGAAACGCTGCGCTTCCACACCACAACGAACGACGAAATCCTCTGCTACAGCAAATCCGCCGGCACCGACGTCGTTCTGACCATCGTCAATGTCGATCCGCACAACACCCAAACCGGCTATGTCGAGCTTGACCTTGCGGCCTTGCACCTCGACGCCAACCGCCCGTTCCAAGTCCACGAGCTGCTCTCCGGCGCGCGCTATACATGGCATGGCGCGAAGAACTACGTGCAATTGAATCCGCACGTCGTCCCCGCGCACATCTTCCGAATCCGACGCAAAGTGAGAAGTGAGAGGGACTTTGAATACTTTCTATGATGTGAAGGAACGCTGGCGTCCTCGCCGGCTGGCCCGGCGGCGTCCCGCCGCCGACCTAGCAAGCGCCAAACATTCGCTGGTAACCGCGGGCCACTGGCATACGCTCGCGCGCGAAAGCGCGCTCGACAATCCAGCCCCGCGCTCAGCGCGGGGTTTGGCCGCGGCCACGAACTTCATTCGCGCCCATTTTCCCCGCGCCGAGCGCGGGGCTGGATTGTCGAACGCGCCTCCGCGCGCGACGGCATTCGTGCGCCGCTCGATCAGTCGATTCACAGCGGACTAACCATGGACGACCTTTGGTACAAAGACGGGATCATTTATCAGACGCATGTCCGCGCCTTTTTTGATTCCAACAATGACGGCATCGGCGATTTTCAGGGGTTGACGCGCAAGCTCGACTACCTGCAGGACCTCGGCATCAACATCATCTGGCTCCTGCCGTTCTATCCGTCACCGCTGCGCGATGATGGCTACGACATCGCTAATTACACCGCAGTCAATCCTAGTTATGGCACGCTGACGGATTTCAAGCTTTTCTTAAAGGAAGCGCATCGCCGAGGATTGAAGGTGATCACGGAGCTGGTCATCAATCACACCAGCGACCAACACGAATGGTTTCAGAAGTCGCGGCGCGCGAAACCGGGTTCGCCGTGGCGCGATTTCTATGTCTGGAGCGATACTCCGACAAAGTACAAGGACGCTCGCATCATCTTCAAAGATTACGAGACCTCGAACTGGGCTTGGGATCCCGTTGCGAAGGCATACTACTGGCATCGCTTTTTTTCACATCAGCCCGATCTCAATTTCGACAATCCGGCGGTCCACGCCGCGCTCATCAAAGCGCTCGATTTCTGGATGGACATAGGCGTCGATGCGTTTCGTCTCGACGCGATTCCGTATCTCTTCGAACGCGAGGGGACGACGTGCGAGAACCTGCCGGAGACCCACGAGTATTTGAAGACATTACGAGCGCACGTCGACCAGAAGTATCCCGGCCGGATGTTGCTCGCCGAGGCAAATCAATGGCCTGAGGACTCGCTGCCGTATTTTGGAGATGGCGACGAATGCCACATGGCGTTCAACTTCCCCGTCATGCCGCGCATGTACATGGCGCTGGCGCAGGAGGACCGTTTTCCAATCATCGACATCATGGCGCAGACGCCGGCCATCCCTGAGAACTGTCAATGGGCAATGTTTTTACGCAACCACGATGAGCTGACACTGGAGATGGTCACCGACGAGGACCGCGACTACATGTGGCGGACCTACGCCTCCGACCGCCAGGCCCGCATCAACCTCGGCATCCGCCGCCGTCTCGCGCCGCTGATGCAGAATCATCGCGGCCGGATTCACCTCATGAACGGACTGCTGTTTTCGTTTCCGGGCACGCCGATCATTTACTACGGCGACGAGATCGGGATGGGCGACAACATCTACCTCGGCGATCGCAATGGCGTCCGTACACCGATGCAGTGGAGTCCCGACCGTAATGCCGGATTCTCGAAGGCGAATCCGCAGCAGTTGTATTTTCCGGTGATCATCGATCCGGAGTACCACTACGAACAGGTGAACGTCGATCAGCAGCAGAGCAGTCCGTATTCGCTCTTATGGTGGATGAAGCGCCTGATCGCGCAGCGCAACCGCTACCAGGCGTTCGGCCGCGGCACGATGGAGTTTCTGCATCCTGAGAACCGCAAGATTCTGGCCTTCGTCCGCCGCTATCAGGACGAAACGATTCTCGTCGTCGCCAATCTCTCGCGGCTCGTGCAGTGCTTCGAACTCGATCTTTCGCAATTCGCAGGAATGGCGCCGGTCGAGCTTTCCGGTGGAACGCGTTTCCCGGACATCGGCGACAAATCATATTTTCTCAACCTTGGGCCGTTCGCGTTTTATTGGTTCACGCTCGAACGCCAGAGCACGGATGCAACGCTCAGTAGCGATGAGGTGCCACAACTCAAAGCGGCCAGTTTCGAGGAGCTCTTCGCCGACCGCAATCGCGCGGCACTCGGCAACGCGCTCGAAGCGTACGTTCGCTCGCGCCGCTGGTTCAGCGGCAAGGCGCGCACGATCACGTCATTGCGTGTCACAGAAACCGTTGCCCTTCCGAACGACGCCGGGCAGCTCACGTTCCTGCGGATTGATTATGCCGACGGCGAACCCGAGACCTATCTCCTCCCGCTGGCAATCCTTCAGGCCCGCCGGGCGCAGGAGCAGGAGACGAGAATCCCGACGCTAGTCGCCCGACTGCGCGACGGCTTCCTTTTGTATGAGCCTGTGACCGATGCGAAATTCACGGCGGCGTTGCTCGACACGATCGCGCGTCGTCGCACGCTCAAAGGGGAGCAGGGCGCAGTGGCCGGCACATCGTCGCGTCCTCGCGAACTGCGCGACGCCGCCGGCCTCACCGCGCAGGTTCTCAAAGCCGAACAAAGCAACACGGCTGTGCTTTACGGCGACCAATTCTTCCTGAAGCTGTTCCGCCGCCTGGAGCCGGGCGTCAACACGGATCTCGAAGTGACGCGGTTCCTCAATGAGGAGACGTCATTTACCGGTACGCCGCGACTGGAAGGCGCACTTCAATATGAGATCGATTCGACGACGGAACCGACGACACTCGCGATGTTGCAGCGGTATGTGGCAAATTCGGGCGATGCCTGGACCTACACCGTCGATACGTTCGGACGGTTCTTCGATTCCGTTCTGAGCGATCCGTCGGCGGCGGAGAGGTTGGCGAAGGCCACACCGTCCGAATCATTGCTGGCAATCGCGGACAAACCTTTGCCGGATATCGCTCAACAGACCGTCGGTCTCTATCTCGCCGACGCCGAACTCCTCGGGCGACGTACCGCGCAAATGCACCTTGCACTCGCTTCGCGCGACGACATCTCTGCGTTCGCGCCCGAGGCGATTACGCCGCATTATCAACGATCGATTTATCAGCACATTCGATCGCAGGCAGTGCGCACATTCCAACTGGTGCGCCGGCGCGGCAAAGGCATTCCGGCAGCGGAGGAATTGCTCGCCCGCGAAGACGAAGTCCAACAGCGGATCCGGCGCATTCTCGACGGCCGCATTACAGGTTTACGCATCCGCACGCACGGCGACTATCACCTCGGGCAGGTGCTGCATACCGGCAACGACTTCGTCATCATCGATTTCGAGGGCGAGCCGTCGCGGCCGTTGAGCGAACGCCGGATCAAACGCAGCGCCTTGCGCGACGTTGCCGGGATGCTGCGCTCCTTCCATTACGCGCCGCACGCGGTGCTGTTCGGGCAGTCGCAGCATTCGGTCATTCGTGCCGAGGATGCGGCGACGGTGGAGAGTGGGGCGAACTTCTGGTATCGGTGGGTGAGTGCCGCGTTCTTGCGCGCGTATCTCGCCGAAAGCGGCAATGCCGCGCATCTCCCGCAATCGCGCGAAGAGCTGCAGGTGCTTCTTGACGCGCATCTTCTCGAGAAAGCGCTCTACGAAATCGCGTACGAGATGAACAATCGGCCGGACTGGGTCCGCATCCCAATCCGCGGCGTGCTGGAGCTTCTCGGCCGCTGATATTCTCGCCACGATGCGCATCCGGTACATCTGCATTCACGGGCATTTCTATCAGCCGCCGCGGGAGAACCCGTGGCTGGAGGCGGTGGAGACGCAGGATTCGGCGACGCCGTATCACGACTGGAACGAGCGCATCACCGCCGAATGCTACGGCCCGAATGCGTCGTCACGCATCCTCGACGCGCGCGAGCGCATCGTCAAAATCGTCAACAACTACGCGGCCATCAGTTTCAACTTCGGACCGACTTTGCTGTCGTGGTTGGAGCAGCAACAGCCGGAAACGTACGCCGCAATCCTCGATGCCGACCGGGTCAGCCGCGAGCGGTTCGGCGGGCATGGATCGGCCATCGCGCAGGCGTACAACCACATGATCCTGCCGCTGGCGAACGCGCGCGACCAGCGCACGCAAGTGCGGTGGGGCATCCGCGATTTCGAGA
>JAXDIO010000290.1:0-4651 GCA_034663965.1 Thermoanaerobaculia bacterium
ACGATATGTACACCGAACACGTTCAATGGCACAGCAACGCCCTCGGCCGCCCGATGGAGTTTCTCTGGTACGGCAAGTTCGGCCGGCCGGTGATGCTCTTCCCGACGTCGGCCGGACGCTACTCCGAGAATGCGGACCGCGGCATCCCCGACTCGCTCGCGGACAAAGTCGACAGCGGTGAGATCCAGCTCGTGCTCGTCGACACGGTAAACGAGGAGAGCTGGTACAACCGCAACGTCCATCCCGCCGTCCGCGCGGCGCGTCACGCGCAGTACGATGGGTATCTCCGTCACGAGCTGGTGCCGTACATCTTCAACCGCGCGCAACGCGGCGACCTGGCGGTTTACGGCGCGAGTTTCGGCGCGTATCACGCCGCGAATTTCGCGGCGCGCTATCCGGACGTGGTCAGCCGCGCCATCTGCTTCTCCGGCATCTACGACATTCATGCGCAGCTCGACGGCTACTGGGACGAGAACTGCTACTTCAACTGCCCGACCGCCTACATCCCGAACATGGACGGCGAATGGGCGGGCAAGCTCTCGCGCACCGACTGGATCATCGCCACGGGCGAGTACGACACGATCGTCGACAAGAACCGCGAGTTCTCGGCGATGCTCTGGTCGAAAGGGATCCCGAATCACCTCGAGATCTGGGGCGGCGTCTTCGGTCACGACTGGCCGTGGTGGAAAGAGAACCTGCGGCGGTTCCTCTGACGGGCTGAGGCGTTATTAGCGAAATATCGCCGGACGCCTGCGGCTTCAAACGGTACTCACACGCACGTAGTTTTCTTAAGCCCGGGAGTCCTCTCATGCGTCAGTCCGCGATCGTCGTCGTTGTTCTTGCCATTGCTATCTCTGCCTCGGCGCAATTCGTCGCCGATTCGCAGGTTCGCGCGGAACGCGCGGACGGCACCGAAGTGGTCCTGCCGCCGGGCGCAGAGTCGAGTCGCGGATTCATCGTCGAATTCGTCGCGCCTCCGGTGACGGCGAATGCCGCTGCAAAGACGGCCATCGACTACCAGGCCACGTTCACCCGTTTCCGCAACGACTTCGCCAACATCCTCAACGCGAAGCGGAGCGCCAAGACGGCGATGGAGCCGGAGATCCGGCGCGAGTTCTCCGTCGTCTTCAACGGTGTCGCGATCGATGCGCCGCGCGAAGCTCTCGATCAGATTCGCGCACTGCCGTACGTGAAACGCGTCGTGGCCGATGCCCCCATGCACGCGCTTGCCGACAGCCTCAACCTCACACTCATCAATGCTCCGAAGGTTTGGTCGTCGCTCGGCTCGCGCGGCGCCGGCGTGACGGTGGCGATCATCGACACCGGCATCGACTACACGCATCCCGCTCTCGGCAGCGGCTTCGGACCGGGATTCAAAGTCAAAGGCGGCTGGGATTTCGTCAACAACGATGCCGATCCGATAGACGACAACGGCCACGGCACTCACGTTTCCGGCATCGTGGCGGGACAGTCGGACGTCATCACGGGCGTCGCTCCGGACGTGTCGCTGATCGCCTACAAAGTCCTCGGCGCGAACGGCAGCGGCAGCGAATCGAATGTGATCGCGGCCATCGAACGCGCCGCCGATCCGAACCGCGATGGCAACACCGCCGACCATGTGGACGTCGCTAACCTGAGCCTCGGCGGAGGCGGCAATCCTGACGATCCCGGTTGCGTGGCCATCGACAATGCCACCGCCGCTGGCGTCACCTTCGCCATCGCCGCGGGGAACTCCGGTGGATCGGGCAACAACTTTCACTCGATCGGGAGCCCGGGCACGGCGCGTACGGCGATCACCGTCGGCGCGAGCGATCTCGGCGACAACATCGCCAGTTTCTCGTCGCGCGGCCCGAACATGAAAAACATGGCCATCAAGCCGGATGTAGTCGCGCCGGGCGTTTCGATTTTGTCGTCCTTGCCGGGGAATCGCTACGGCAATCTGAGCGGAACCTCGATGGCCTCGCCGCACGTGGCCGGAGCGGCGGCGCTCCTGAAAGCGCTGCATCACGACTGGGCGCCGGCGCAGATCAAGCTCGCGTTGATGAACAACGCTGCGTTCCTCCACGACGAGATCATGGCCAACGGCTCGGGACGCATCGACACGTTCGCCGCGGCAACCGGCACGATCCGAATCGATCCGCCGTCAATCAGTCTGGGTTTGGCTCCACTTGAAACGCCCAACTGGACGGCGACGCGCTCACTACACGTGACCAACACCGGTACGCAGCCGGTGACCTACGGCGTGAAATCGACCGTGACCGGGGGCGAGAAGGTGACGCCGTCGGCGACGACGGTCACCATCCCAGCCGGTGGCGCAACGGACATCTCCCTCAACTTCGCAATCGACAATACGTTGACCCCGCCCAGCCTGACGGCGTTGACCGGCGGAGGCCAGGTCGTTCTCACCAACTCCACCGTGCCGACGGACGTTCACAACATCCAGTTCGCGTTCTCGAAAGCGGCGCGCGCGACGGTTACGTTCGACCGCGCGTATCCCGACTCGCAATGGGTGAATGACGCGCGGACGAGTAAGGTGAGGGCTGCGTTCCTCGACGACAACACGTCCGAGGTGTTGATGGGCAGTGGAACGTATGACCTGGTGATCTACACGCCTGAATTCAACTTCACGACCGGCGCGATTACCGGCGCCGATCTGATCACCCGCGAAGGCGTAACGCTCAACAAGGACACAACGATCGCACTCGACTCGACCAGCGTTCCGCACACGGTGACGTTCGCCGGACGCACCGAGACCGGTCAGACGCTGGCCGGCAACGGCTACGCCAGCAGCCTGCGCATCCTGCTCGGCGGCGCAAACGGCAGCGTTACATCGATCATCTATCCGTGGGCTCCCGTGCACTCGATGCACGCCTCGGACATGAGCACCGATAAGTCGCTGCTCGTCTACGAGGCGCTGCTCGATACGACGGCGAACAACTACTACATGATTCAGCACCCGGCTCTTGCCGGCGTGAGCGATGACGTGAGCCTGACTACCGGCGGCTCCGCGTTGCGCGGCGGCACCGTGCAACTCGCGGTTCCCGCGGCATCGCGCGGCGACCGGCGGCTGACCGTAACTGCGACCACTCCCTCCTCGGGCGGCGGCATTTCGGCGACGAACATCGTCCACGAGCCGATCGTCAACGGGCGCGTCTTCGTCTCTCCGGATGTCAACCCCAGTTACACGTACGGCATCGGCTTCACCGCGATTGCCGACGCCGCGACGCAATACACGACGCCGCTGCTGCGCGTCATCAATGACAAGCTCGTAGCCCCGACGACCTCCGCCGGCCTCCTGCCGTGGACCTACAGCGGCTCGAGCTACGAATTCGGCCTCGGACCTCGCTTTGCCGCAACGCAAATCGTCCCTATGAGCTCGTCCCGCTTCAGTTGGACGACAGACATGACCGGACCGCTCGGTGAGGTGCGTATCGCCGACCGTAGCGGCACGAACACAATGTTCGTCGACAACAAGGGATCGCGGTTCTCTGGCGTCGGATACTCCAACGCGGTCGACGTTTCTGCGAAAGGCCAGTACCACCTCGAGGCCACGAACAACGGAACTCTCTACCCCGGCGTGAGCAAGACGACGCTCGTCTCGATGGATATCGACTCGACGCGCACCGACTTTCTCCCGCCGGCGCTGACGACGATGATGATGCTCGACGGCACCGGGGCTCTGGCGACCAGGCTCGAACCGCACGGCAGCGGCTCACTCCTCTTTTCCGCCGCCGATTTCGGGCCACTTGGCAACAACCGCGTCTATCAGCAGATCCGCACCGACGCCACTGCCGTCTCGTATCGCTACTCGGGCGAAACCGCCTGGCGTCCGCTGACGGCGACGCAGGTGACGGAAGCTCCTGCCATCAGCGGAACCGGAATCCTTTTTCGCGTCGACCTCGCCAGTGTCGCGAACGTGTCCGGGGGACTGGTCGACCTGAAAATCGACCTCGCCGATAACGCGGGCAACACGACGAGCGAGACGATGGCGCCGGCGTTTTCGATCGGTCCCGAGTTGGCGCTGCGGCGCCGCTCGTCGCGATAGGAAACGCAGCGAACCACAGAGAGCGCTAAAGCAAGCTTCCAACCTCGTGCAGCGTCTTGCACACGCGCGTCGCCATCGACGCGATCTCCTCGGATGGCGGCACGAGATCGGGAACCATGATTACGTCCATCCCCGCTGCGCGCGCGGCGCGGACTCCGGCCTCGGAGTCTTCGAGCACGAGGCAGTTCGCGGGCGCAACACCGAGGCGATTCGCGGCGAGGAGGAAGAGATCGGGCGCGGGCTTCGAATGCGAGACCTCATCACCGAATGCGAGCGCGGTGAAGCGCGACGCAAGATCGCCGAGGCATCGAAGCGCGAGAACGCGCGGCGATGACGTTGCCAGCGCTTTTGGGATGCCGCGTTGTTCGAGCAGATCGAGCAACTCCATCGCTCCCGGTTTTCGCGCCAGCGGTGATGCGGCAAGGCGTTCATTCCAATCGCGGCGCCAGCGTTTGTGGAACTCGTCGAGCGGCAGCGCCTCGCCGAAATGCTCGCGCAGAATTTGCTCCGCTTCCGCGTTGCCGCGGCCGACGAAACGTTCGTAGAGCACATCGTCGATCGGGAAGCCGAGGTCCGCGGCGGCGGTCTGCCACGTCACGCGGTAGA
>JAXDIO010000302.1:0-9228 GCA_034663965.1 Thermoanaerobaculia bacterium
GTCGGCGACACCGGCATCGGCAGCGCCTCGGAGGTCATCGCGTCACCGGTCCAAGCGGCGGAACCTGCAGCTGTGTATCGCGCGAGCGGCACCAGTGCGGACCCGGCTTGTGCTGGCAGCGGCCCTCGTGTTTCCACACGCGCCGCACCACCGGCGAGAGCAGCGACTTCCACCACGTCGCGCGATGCCAGCCACTCAGATAATGATGAAAGTCCTTCGCCCGCGCCGCCTGCCGGACGAACATCGACAGTCCGAAATTGCCGCCGCTCTCGTACAAAAATCGATTGACGAGACTCGTTTGCTGCTTCGCGCCCAACTCCGACTTCCACAGCTCGTCGTAATCACGTTCTTCGAGGATGCTGCGCGCCGCGAGCGAACCGCTGGTCAGCGCGTAGCGGATGCCGAGGCCGAAGAGGTAGTCCTGAAATCCGGCCGCCTCGCCGACGAAGCGCGCGCCATTCGACGTCGCGGCGTTTTTGAGATGAAAGTTCATGTACGAATAGCCGGTGCGCGCGTCCGCCGGCACCTCGAAATGATGCAGCCGCTGCGCAGCAGCGAGCGAGTGATCGAAGTACGAATCGATCTGCTTGAAGTCCGCGACGATCGCGCAGCCGAACGTGGCAACTCCGTCGAGGATGAACAGATACGAGTAGCCGCCGGGCGAGAGTTTGTGGTTGAAGTAGACGTCGATGAGTTCCGGGGTGTCGGGTGTCGGGTGTCGGGTGTCGGAGGGATCGCTACTCCGACTCCCGACTCCCGACTCCCGTCGTCCTACGCTCCATGTCATTTCCTTCGCCAAACCATCCGGCGACGCGGGCCCCGTGGCCACGATATCCGCCTGATCGGCCGCCAATCTGCTGTTGAAAATCACCTTCGCGCCCGCACCCTGCGCCTGCGCGAGGAGGCCGCGATCGAGCGTTCCCTCCTCGGCGCCGCGATGGATGAACCAGCCGTACGGCTCTTTGCTGCGAATCACGCGCGCGGAGTTCTTGTGGTCGTAGAACGTGGCCCAGTCGGCGGCGCGAAAGTAGAAATTGCGCGCGATGCCGAGGCGGTCGAGGAAGTCGGGGACGGGCTCGGTTTCGGAGGCGCCTTCGATGATTTGCAGATCGCCGATGAAGCGCGTGCCGACATCGCCTTTGGCCTCGTGAACCTCCACCTCGCGGCCGGCGCGAGCGAGGATGATGGCCGCAGCGAGACCGGACGGTCCGGCGCCCGCGATCCGTATAAGTCCATGATTCGGCACGGTCGCGGTATGGTACCGCGCCGTTCCGGCGCGAATTCCGCAATGCGCTTTCGGGCCTTTCATCCATGACCGTCGACGCCACACCAGCCGGGGTTACCGCGAAAGCGAAGTCGCGCGGAGCGGGATTCGCGATGTTCGTCGGAGCGGGCATTTTGCTCAGCCGCATTGCCGGACTTTTGCGCGAGAAAGTTTTCGCTCACTACTTCGGCAACTCCAACGCCGCGGGCGCCTTCAAAGCGGCGTTACGCATCCCGAACTTCCTGCAGAATCTCTTCGGCGAAGGCGTTTTGTCCGCGTCGTTCATCCCCGTCTACGCCCGGCTTCTGGCGGAAGGAGACGAGGAGCTGGCAGGCCGTGTCGCCGGAGTCGTCGTCACGATGCTCGCACTCGTCACGAGCATCCTGGTGCTTCTCGGCGTCATCTTCACGCCCTGGATTCTCTTTGCGGTAGCGCCCGGGTTCGGCGGTGACGTCCGTTTACTCACGATTCAAATCGTGCGGATCATGTTTCCAGGCATCGGCCTGCTCGTGATCTCGGCGTGGTGTCTGGGTATCCTCAACAGCCACCGGCGATTCTTTCTCTCCTACGTCGCACCCGTGTTCATGAACATCGCCATGATCGCGGTGTTACTGATCTGCGGCGCGAAGATGACGGACAGCTCGCTTGCGATCGCCGCGGCGTGGGGGACGGTGATCGGCGCGGCATTGCAGCTGGGCGTGCAGGTCCCGTTCGTCTTTCGCTACAGCAAGCAGGTTCGCTTTGCGATCGATACGACTCTGGAGCCTGTGCGCGAGATCCTGCGCAACTTCGGCCCGGTCGTCGTCGGACGCGGCGTCATCCAGCTCAGCGCCTACCTCGACAGCCTGCTCGCCAGTCTCCTCGGCGCTGCCGCGGTTTCGGGTCTCGCGTATCAGCAGATCATCTATCTGTTGCCGATCAGCCTCTTCGCCATGTCGGTCACGGCGGCAGAGCTGCCGCAGATGTCAAGTGCGACGGGAACGGCCGAAGAGGTGTTCGCGAAGCTGCGCGTGAGAATGGAGCGCGGTCTGAGGCAGATCGCCTTCTTCGTGGTTCCCTCGGTGGTGGCGTTCATCGCTATCGGCAACGTCCTCGTCGCAGCCCTCTACCAGGGCGGCAAGTTCAGCGCGGATGACACGCGCTACGTCTGGTACATCCTCATCGGCTCGACCGTCGGCCTTCTAGCGTCAGCACTCGGCCGGCTGTATTCGTCAGCTTTCTATGCGCTGCGCGATACGAAGACTCCTCTTCGCTTCGCGATCATGCGGGTCGTACTCACGGGCGTCCTCGGGTATCTGTCCTGCAGACCCCTTCGGCCACTGCTCGTCGCCGCATTACAGGCGGCGAGGGTTCCGCTGCCGGCGATGGCGGGAGGAACCGTGGCCCTGGGCGCAATCGGTTTGACCGCGTCGGCTGGAATTGCAGGTTGGCTCGAGTTCCTGCTGCTCCGGCACGGACTTCAGAAGCGTGTGGGCGACATCCGCCTCCAGCCCGGTTTCCAGGCCAGGCTCTGGTTCGCGGCTGGCGCAGCCGGTATCGCAGGAGCAGCCTTCTATCAACTCCTGATCCCGCGGCTTGCACCCCACCTGCCGCGCGTCCTTCCCCACATTCGCGATGGCGCAATTACCGTGATCGTGTTCGGCGCCGTTTACTTCGGCGTGGCTCTGATGAGCGGCGTACCGGAAGCGCGATCGACCTTGCAACGATTCAGGAGACGCCAGCGATGACCGCTAGTTTGACAAAAGAGGTTGACGTCGCACTATTTGAGATTCGTCAGAAGCGGTCCGCGCGGCGCTAGGACCTGCGGGTCCCGTTACGGCTTTTTCTCCTCGAAGGGCGCATCGCGAATGAGCATTGGCTCGATTCGTTGTTCTGCCTCTTCAGGTTCTGGCGCCATGCTGCGAAGCAGCTTAGGAATGTCGACGAACTTCGAAGCGTCGCGGTAGATATCAATGTTCAGAGGCCGGCCAGACTTGTCGAAGTCGATGACAAAGCCGTCGTAGATCTCCTCAGACTCGTCGTATTCGCCCTCACGGAGGCAGATGAAGAGCGAATCGCCTTCGTCGTCGTATGAGTACTTCATCGTTGCCTCCTTCTGTAGGTTCGGTCCAGGAATGCGTTGTCAACCGTCTCACGGTCCGGCAACACGATGACGCGGAGATATTTTCCCTCTTCCAATATGAATCCCCACATTCTGTAGCTGCCGTCGTTCTGTTCGATGATCTCAGTCGGAGCGTTTAACACTCGTTCGCACCACTCGCGTTCGATCTGCTCTCGACCTTTCTTGCGCATCTTGAGCTCGAACGTTCGCGTCGTTTTCACGCTGCCGAGGCTACCTCGGAACCTCTGACACCATTCTTGCTACGATGCTGGTCGCGTGAGTGAGCATCCCGCTATCGACAATTCGCAATCGATGCAGCCGCTGGGGTTACCCGGCGCCGCGATCGCTGACGCTGACGTCGATCCGCGCGAGGCGATCCTCGAAGTCAAGAACCTGCGGACCTCGTTTCCTACCGATGGTGGATTCGTGCACGCGGTCGACAACGTCTCCTTCAGCGTTCGCAAAGGGGAGGCGCTCGCGCTCGTTGGCGAATCGGGATGCGGCAAGAGCGTCACCGCCATGTCGATCATGCGGCTGGTCGCGCCGCCGGGGCGGATCACCGCCGGTGAAGTGCGGTTCAAGGGAAAGAACCTCGCCGACCTCTCCGAGCGCGACATGCGCACCGTGCGCGGCAACGACATCGCCATGGTGTTTCAGGAGCCGATGACGTCGCTGAATCCGGTGTTTAAGATCGGCGCGCAGGTCGCTGAGGCGGTGCGGATTCATAACACAGTGTCGAAGAAAGAGGCGTGGAAGCGCGCCGGCGAGATGCTCGAGCTGGTCTCGATCCCCGATCCGATCAAGCGGCTCGATGACTATCCGCACCAACTCTCCGGCGGCATGCGGCAACGCGTCATGATCGCGATGGCGCTTTCGTGCGATCCGGAGTTGCTGATCGCCGACGAGCCGACCACCGCGCTCGACGTCACCATCCAGGCGCAGATCATGGAGTTGCTCGCGTCGCTGCAACAGCGCCTCGGACTGGCCATCCTGCTCATCACGCACGACCTAGGCGTCGTCGCCGAATTCTGCGAGCGCGTCGTGGTGATGTACACCGGACGCGTCGTCGAAGAGTCGCCGGTGCGCGAACTTTTCGCTGCGCCCGCGCACCCGTACACGCGCGGACTTTTGAAATCGTTGCCGAGCGTCAGCGCCGGCGATCCGTCCGCGCCGAATCGCCTGCCGACGATCAAAGGAATGGTCCCGCCGATCTCGAACCTGCCGCATGGCTGCAAGTTCAACCCGCGATGCCCTGACGTGATGGACATCTGCCTTGGCAATGAACCTGCGCGGATGATCGTGTCACCGGGACACGACGCGCGATGCTACCTGCATGGTGACGAGGCGGACCCGGAGCGGTTGGGAAAATGAAGCGAATGTTGAATGTTGAATGTTCAATGTTGAATGTTGAATGCCGAGGGAACGAGCCCGCGAGGCGCAGCTCATTCAACATTGAACATTCAACATTGAACATTCAACATTCGCTTTCTGATCGCGAGGCGCGGCCGTGACCGTCGACCCCGTCACTAGCCAGCAAACGCCAGTTCTCCCCGCAGGTATCGGTGAGCCGCTGCTCGTCGTGCGCGATCTGACGAAGTACTTCCCGGTGAAGCGCGGCGTACTGGCGCGCGTCGTGGCGCAAGTCAAAGCCGTCGACGGCATCAGCTTCGGCGTCAGCCGCGGCGAAACCCTTGGGCTGGTCGGAGAGTCGGGTTCCGGCAAGACCACCGTCGGACGCTGCATCCTGCGTTTGATCGAGCCGACCTCGGGCAGCGTCGAGTTCGAAGGCGAAGACGTCCTCGCTCTCGGCTCCGGCGACATGCGGCGGATGCGGCGCAACATGCAGATCGTGTTTCAGGATCCGTACGCATCGCTGAATCCGCGCATGAACGTCGCCACGATCGTCGCCGAGCCGCTGATCGTGCATGGTGGGATGTCGTCGAGCGATCGCGACGCGCGCGTGGCGCAGCTCCTCGAAACCGTCGGACTCAGTCCTGACTACCGCAAGCGTTATCCGCACGAGTTTTCCGGCGGACAGCGCCAGCGCATCGGTGTCGCGCGCGCGCTGGCTACCAATCCGAAGTTCCTCGTGCTCGACGAGCCGGTCTCCGCGCTCGACGTTTCCGTGCAGGCGCAGGTCGTCAACCTGCTGCAGGACCTGCAGGAGCAGCTCGGGCTGACGTATCTCTTCATCGCGCACGACCTCTCCGTCGTCGAGCACATCTCCAGCCGCGTCGCCGTCATGTACCTTGGCAAGATCATGGAGTTGTCCGGCCGTCGCGAGCTATACGCCGACCCGCTCCATCCGTACACGAAGGCGCTGCTCTCCGCGGTGCCGATCCCCGATCCGACGCGACACAAGAGCCGCATCATCCTGAGCGGAGACATCCCCACGCCGCTGAATCCGCCGAGCGGCTGCGTCTTCCACACGCGCTGTCCGATCGCGCAGTTCCCGATCTGCAAGGACGTCGTGCCGCCGCTGATCGAACACAAGCCGGGTCAGTTCGCCGCATGTCACTTCGCGGGCGAGCCGGTGCCGGCGGCGACGACGCTGCCGTCGTAGCCTGGGTGTCGGGTGTCGGGAAAAACCGGAACCTCCGAGCACACGCGTGCGGGCTGTCGTGTGTTTCGGCTGCCAGAAAGTAAGCGGAGCCCTAACACCCGACACCTGACACCCGACACCTGACACCCGACACCCGACACCCCTTCCCCGAGTTAACCTTCCACGTTTGGCGACGTCAAACGTAGCAGTCCCGAATACAATGCGCGCGCCGAAAATCGGGTCCGCCTCGCCAACGTCGGCAGGGGCGCGCGCACGAAACAATCCAAACAACGTTGCGTAGAAGAGGCGTGTCCAGGAGGGTTTACATGAATACCGCTGTTCGACGGTTGCTGATCATTGCCTGTGTTGCGAGCGCACTGCCGCTCTTCGCACAGACGACGAAAAAGACTACGACATCGACGCCGCAGCCGGCAGCCGCAACGACGGACCCGGTCCGCAACGGCGTCGACGTTCCCCCAGCCGATCAGGCGCCGACCGTGTCGGTCTCGGCCGACACCGACAAGGACGCGAACAACCCGCGCGCCATGCGGTTGTCGCTCGACGACGCCATCCACACGATGCTCCAGAAGAACATCGGCGTGCAGATTCAGCGCTACGACCTGCAGATGTCCGCCGAGGGCGTCATGGGCGCGTACAACATCTTCGATCCGTTCGCCGGCGCAACGATCAGCAAGACCAGCAGCCAGAGTCCGGCCCTTTCGGCGTTCGACGCCAGCGGTTCCGGCACGACGAACGCGAACGCCTCGCTGCGCGACACGATCCCCACGGGCGGCGCATTCTCGATCTCGACGACGAATCAGCGCTTCACGCGCAGCGGAGCAGGAACGGTCCTCAATCCCGGATTTTCGACCGGCCTCGGCTTCGGATTCACGCAGCCTTTGGCGCGCAACTTCGGCGTCGACATCACCCGCCGCGGAATCACAATCGCCCGCAACAACCTCGGCATCAGCCGCGAAGCCTTCCGCGGCGTGCTGCTCGACAGCACTTCCGCCGTAGAACAGGCCTACTACGACCTGATCTACACACGCCGTTTCGTCGACGTGGTCAAGGAAGCGCTCTTCCTGGCCCGCGACCAGTCGCGCATCACGCAGATCCGAATCGACGTTGGTGCGTCGGCGCCGCTCGACATCCTCCAGCCGCGCGTGCAGATTGCGACCGGCGAAGAGAACCTCATCACCGCCGTCGCCAACGTCCGTTCCGCCGAAGACCGGCTGCGCGCGCTGTTGAATCTGCCGGCCGAGGATTGGGACCGGCCGATCATCCCGACCGACACGATTGGCTACACGCCGATGGGCATCAACGTCGAAGAGTCGGTGGCGAGGGCATACGAACTTCGCCCCGAGGTAAAGGAAAACCAGCTCACCACCGACACGCGACGCGTCACGTATCAGTACGCGCGCAACCAGGTGCTGCCGCAGTTTGATCTGAACCTCGGCTACAACGTCGCAGGCGCGGCGGGCACGGTCGTCAGCACGACTCCTGGCCTCAGCTCCACCCGTTTCACCGACGCCGTCCAGCAGGTTTTTCGCAACGACTTCCCCGGATGGAACGTCGGCTTCACGATCGGCGTACCGGTCTTCAACTGGGGGGCGCGCGCCGAAAAGAACCGCGCCCGCCTCGACCTTCAGGCTTCGCAGATCACCGAGGCGCAGACGCGGCAGAACATCGCCGTCGACGTCCGCGCCACGGCGCGCGCCGTCGACACCTCGGCCAAACAGATCAGCGCCACGCGCACGGCGCGTGAAGCGGCCGAGGAGAACGTCAACGCCGAGCGCAAGCGCTACGAAAACGGCATGAGCACGAACTTTCAGGTGCTGCAGATTCAGCAGCAGCTTTCGGACGCCCGCGCGAACGAGCTGCAGGCGCTGGTCGGCTACAACAAAGCGGTGGCCGCGTATCACCGCGCCGTTGGCGACCTCCTCGACACGCGCAACATCACAGTCGATGAGCCGAAGGTGCAGGAACCTTCGATCTTCTCCCAGTTCACCCGTTACAATTGGCTCAACTTCTCATCCCACGACACTGCACCAGAGGAGAAATGAGCCATGACAGTTGGTCAGGATAACGCCATCGCTACGCCCGCTCCCGGCGCCGAACCGAAACCGAATCCGTTCCAGCGCATCATCGGCGTGTTGTTCTCGCCCGATGCGACATTCGCCTCGATCGCCCGTCGTCCGGACTGGGTTGTGCCGCTGGTGTTGCTCCTGCTCGTCTCACTGGCCGCGGGCTTCATCATGGCGCCGCACGTCGACTTCGGCGCCGCCGCTCGCGAGTCGATGGAGCAGAACAAGAATGTAAAGCCGGAAGACGTCGAGAAAGCGGTCCGCATTTCCGCCTCGATCGGCAAAGTATTCAGCTACATCTCGCCCGTGCTGAGCCTGATCGGCCTGCTCGTCATCGCAGGCGTCGTACTGCTCGCGTTCCGCATCTTCGGAGGTGAGGGCGATTTCAAGCAGGCCTTCTCCGTCACGTGTTACGCGTCAATGCCAACGATCATAAAAAGCGTGGTCACGCTGGTCATCATCGTCGCGAAAGGCGGAATCATCCCCGCTCAGGCGCTGGCGACGCTCGTCCGATCCAACCTCGGATTTCTCGTCGATTACAAGACGAACCCGGTGGCCTTCGCGCTCCTCTCATCATTCGACATCTTCTCCGTCTGGTTCCTCGCGCTCCTCATCATCGGCTTCTCGTACGTTGCGCGGGTCTCGAAGGTGAAAGCGGCCGTCACCATCATCAGCCTCTGGGTCCTCGTGCTCCTGCTGAAACTGATCGGCCCCGCACTCCAGTCGCTGCGTGCCAATAAATGAAGAAGACTCTCATCATCATCGGGGCGGTCGTTCTCGTCGCCGTCATCATCTTTGCCAGTGTCAAGGGCGGCGGGTCGAAGGGCGAACCTGTCTACGTCGAGCCGGTGACGCAGCGCAACATCCAGGCGATCGTCACCGCGCCCGGCGAGGTCAACCCCAAGGTCAAGGTCAATATCAGCGCGTACATCATCGCCAAGATCGACAAGCTCTACTTCAACGAAGGCGACTCCGTAAAGAAGGGCCAGCGCCTGGTCGATCTCGAGAGAACCGCGTATCAGGCTGCGTATTCACGAGCGACTGCCGCAGTTTCGAACAGCCGCATCGAAGTGGCGCGCGCGAAGACGAACGTCGCTACGACCGAGCTTGCGTACAAGCGCGCCATGAACCTCAGGCAGCAGGGAATCCAGGCGCAGGAGCTGTTCGATCAGGCCCGGCAGAACCATGACAACGCCGTCGCGGCGTACGACTCCGCAAACCAGGGTGTCGCGCAGGC
>JAXDIO010000306.1:0-7322 GCA_034663965.1 Thermoanaerobaculia bacterium
GTGACCAGCGACCCGAGTTGCGTGGGGTGGAACTTTCCGTCGTGTTTGTAGGTGTAGTCGCGGGCCTGGATGGTGGTGAGAATCTGTCCGTACGTGGACGGCCGGCCGATGCCGTTCTCTTCCAGCGCCTTGACCAGCGTCGCTTCCGTGTAGCGCGGCGGCGGCTGGGTGAAATTCTGGCGCGTGTCGAGATTGATGAGCGACAGCGCGTCGCCTTCGTTCATCGCCGGGAGTGCCTTGCTGTCGTCCGGCTTCTCTTCATCGTCCTCGGCACCTTCCACGGACGCATCGCGAAAGACGGCCAGGAAGCCGGCGAACTTCTGCACTTCACCCGAGGCGCGCAGGGTGTAGGCGCCGTTGCGGATGTCGACGTCCGTCACGTCGAAGAGGGCCGGCTTCATCTGCGAGGCGACGAAGCGATCCCAGATCAGTTTGTAGAGGTTGTACTCCTCGCGGGTGAGGTGATCCTTGATCGCTTCGGGATCGAACTCCAGCGATGTGGGGCGCACGGCCTCGTGGGCCTCCTGCGCCTGTGCAGCTTTCTTGACACGATATACGTTCGGCTTTTCGGGGAGAATATCAGCACCGTATTTCGCGCCGATATATTCTCTAACTTCGGTGATGGCATCATCGCTGATGCGCACCGAGTCGGTGCGCATATAGGTGATCAGGCCGACATGACCGAAGGCGCCGAGCTCTTTACCTTCGTAGAGCTTCTGCGCGATCTGCATGGTCCGCTTCACGGGATACTTGAAGCGGTTGTATGCGGTTCGCTGCAGCGTGGAAGTGATGAACGGCGCCGCGGCAGTCTGCTTCTTTTCCTTCCGCGCCACCGACTCGACGACGTAGCTGCCGGACTTGAGCACGGCCTCGATGACGCGGGCCTGCTCTTCGTTCGTAACGTCGGCCTTCTTGCCGTCGATCTTCGAGAGTTTGGCGATGAACTGCGGCGGCACGCCAGCCGCTAGTTTCGCCGCGAACGTCCAATACTCCTCGGGGACGAACGCTTTGATGGCTTCTTCGCGGTCGACGATCATTTTCATCGCCACCGACTGCACGCGGCCGGCGGAGAGTCCGCGGCGGACTTTGTCCCACAGCAGCGGCGAGAGCTTGTAGCCGACCAGGCGGTCGAGCACGCGCCGGGCCTGCTGCGCGTTCACCTTGTTCATGTCGATCTCGCCCGGCTGATCGATGGCCTTGCGGACCGCGTTCTTCGTGATTTCGTGGAAGAGGATGCGGCGGACCTTCTTCGAGTCGCCGCCGAGGAGGTTCATCACGTGCCAGCCGATCGCTTCTCCCTCGCGATCAGGGTCGGAGGCGATGTAGACGATGCTGGCCTTTTTCGCGGCTGCACGCAGCTCGGCGACTACCTTCTCTTTCCCTTCGAGAATCTCGTAGGTCGGCTCGAACGTCTCCTCATCGACGCCGAGGTCGCTCTTCGGCAGATCGCGGACGTGACCGACGGAAGCTTTGACGATGTAGTCGCTGCCGATGAATTTGTTGATCGTCTTCGCTTTCGCGGGAGACTCGACGATGACGAGGTTTTTGGCCATTGCGGAACGCCCAACCTTCCACGCCGACGCCGGAATTCCTCGCGCGTGCGTGACGCACGCGCGTACGCGGGGCGCCGGATCGATCGAGCCGCGGACGATAGCACCGCGACGTCAGGCGGGCAAAAAATCCTACGGGCTGTGGAGTTCAGCGGCGACTAAGAATCGTCTTCTTCGTCGTCTCCGCCGCCGGCGGCCTTGTACTTTTTCGTCTTGTTGTAGAGCGTCTTGTAGGAGATGCCCAAGATCTCGGCGGTCTTGCGGCGATCGCCGTCGGTCATCTGCAGCGTCTCTTCGATGACGATGCGCTCCACCTCTTCCATCGGCTGGCCGAGCGGGATCATGACGCCGTCGCGTGTCCTGCGCCTGCGCGCGCCGAGGAGCTTGTCGGGGAGGCATTCGACGGTGAGGCTGCTTCCGCGGGCCATGATGAACGCGCGGTTGATCACGTTGCGCAGCTCGCGGACGTTGCCCGGCCACTCGTACTGCTGCAGCGCCTCGATGAAGTCGGCTTCGATGTTCTCGACCTTCTTCTCTTCGGTCTCGTTCAACTTCTGGAGGAAAAAGTGCGAGAAGAGCGGGATGTCTTCGAGGCGCTCGCGCAGCGGCGGCACCTCGATCGGGAAAACGTTCAACCGGTAGTAGAGATCCTCGCGCATCTTGCCGTCGACGATGGCTTTCTGCGGATCGCGGTTCGACGCGGCGATGACGCGCGCTTCGATGTAGATCTCTTCATTGCCGCCGACGCGGCGGAACTTGCCTTCTTCGAGCACGCGCAGCAGCTTGACCTGCAGCTCGATCGGCATCTCCGTGATTTCGTCGAGGAAGACCGTACCACCCTTGGCCACTTCGAAGTAGCCCTCGCGACGTTTGATGGCGTTGGTGAAGGCGCCCTTCTCGTGGCCGAAGATTTCGGACTCGATCAGCGTCGGCGAGATCGCTCCGCAGTTGAAGGCGATGAATGGCTTGAGGCGCCGGCGCGACAGCGAATGGATCGTGTTCGCGACGACTTCCTTGCCCGATCCCGACTCGCCGACGATGAAGACGTTCGCGTCAGTGTTCGCGACCATCTCGATCTCTTCGAAGAGCTTCTGCATCCGCGGCGATTTGCCGACGAGATGGCCGAGCGCGCCCATCTTCTGAAGCTGACGGCGAAGCTCCAGGATCTCCTGCTTCATCATCTGCTTGTCTTCGACAGACTTGAGGATGACCTGCAGCCGGGGGAGATCGACCGGTTTGGTGACGTAATCTTCGGCGCCGACCTTGAGAGCCTTGACAGCGGAGTCGACCGTGGCGTGGCCGGTGAGGATGACGACGGAGACGTCGGGATACGTTTCTTTGATGCGGTGCAGCAGATCGAGACCGGAACCGTCGGGGAGCTTGAGGTCGACGATGGCGACGTCGGGGACCATCTTCGAAACGGAGTTCCAGCCGGCTTTCACCGTGTCGGCGACTTCCGCGTCGTAGCCCCACTCCTCGACGACGTCGGCCATGCCGGCGCTCGTGGCGCGGTCGTCATCAACGATCAGCACTTTCTTCATTTATTCACCTGGGAAAGACAACTTGATCGAGACCTTATCACGTTCGTCCAGAGCGTTCAGCTCACCCCCGTACGTTTCGGCGATGAGTCGCGCGGCGGCGAGCGAAAGGTCCGCATTGCCGACGGCATCCGTGTAGTAGAACTTGAAGATCTTCGTGATTTCGAAGTCCGGCGACGATGGTTTGCCGGAGACTGCAACTGTGAAACGGCCCGGCGTTCGTTCGACTACAGCGCTGCGGCCGCTCTCGTCCAACACGTGCGACGTACCCTCGAAAAACATCTTGAGCGCCTGACGAACTCTGGCGTCGTGACCGCGAATTCTGAACGAGCCGTCGACTCCTGCCAGCTCGTACTTTGCTCCCGCCGCAGCCTCCGTACACAGTGGGCAGAGGTCGATGTCGGCCGGCTCTTCATCATCTTTCGGCGGCGTGGAGAGAACGAAGAAAGTGTCGAAGATCTTCGCCATCCGCCGCAGCTCCTGCTCAATTGCTTTGGAGTACGCGTTGACCTTCTCGTCCTCGCCGCCGGTGAGCTTGGCTACGCGCATGCGCAGCAGCTCGAGATTGAGCACGGCGACATTCAACGGCGTTTTGAGATCGTGCGCCGTGTCGCTGCTACGACGAAAGTTCGTCGACGCAAAGTGGTCGAGCCAGGATTCCATGTTGGTGATCGTCAGCGGCTCAACTGAGAAAGAAGTGGATCAATGTCGAAAGACGCCCAACAAGTCTTCGCCAACTGATGACCCCACTTCGTCCACGTGGCGTTGATGACTTTCAAGCCCTTGTCTTGAATCTTTTCGACTGCGGGGACCATATCGGCATCTCCACTCACAAGAATTGCGCTTCGTAAGCCTGTTCCCAGGCGAGAGAGAACATGTCGGTCAGCACCGCAGAATCGACGCCCTTCTCCGCGGCGCGTTCAAACTTAGCGTGGCAATATGGGCATTCCTCGGTGTCTTTGCCGCACTGTCGGCAGTAACCGGTTTTACTCGCGACTTCCTCTCCCTGATGAAAACACGAAAGCCGGGCTGGCGATCAAGAAACGTCTCCAGCCAGTTCCGAAGTTTTCCGTCACTCGGCCGATCTGGATTAACCGACGCGTACACGCGGATGTCATCGAGCCGAAGCGCTCCAAATTGAGGAGCGATTGCTGCGGCCGATGCGACCAACGCGTTGGGAAGCCTCGACCAATCACAAGGCTTCTGAGAACCCTTCTGCCATTGAAGTTGAAAGTTCCAGTAGTCGATGAAGATCCGCGTCGGCGTCATCAGGGCGATCTTAGCGCACCGAAGCAATAAATAAGGGGGCCGAAGCCCCCTGGATTGTATTGCGCACCGCCGGACGGATGGCGGGCGGGATTGTGATTCGCAGCAGTAAGTGAGCGCCGCTGCGGGATGATGATTCGCGGCTTATACCTGCGGGCCGCTCGTTTGTCAACGCTCGGCCACCAGAACCTATTTCTCGGCAGGCGATGAGTCAGAGCTTCAGTGCTCGCGGCCGATGCCGATCATCGCCACAGACTCTTCCAGCCGCGCTTCGACGCGGTTGAACTCCGGATCGTGCGATGAGAGGTACTGCAGCTCTTTCTCCGCGGCGATCCGTTCGGCCTCGGCGGCGGCGGGATCGATTTCGCTGGCCAGCACGCCGCGCTCGGCGAGCACGATCACGCGATCCGGCAGCACCTCGGCGAAGCCCCATGACAACACCATGCGATGCACAGTGGTGCCGACGCGGTAGCGCATCTGGCCGATCTTCAACGTCGTCAAGAGGGGAGTGTGGCCGGGGAGCACGCCGATTTCACCATCGCTCGCGGGCAACACGACTTCATCGACTTCGATGTCGATGATCTTCCGTTCGCGCGTGACGACGGTGAGATTGATCTTGGTCGGAAGTGCGTCGGCCATCCCTTTTCCTTACGCTGCTTCTTTCTTCATCTGTTCGGCGCGCTCGAGCACCTGCTCGATCGTGCCCATGAGCAGGAAGGCCTGCTCGGGGATGTCGTCATGCTTCCCTTCGACGATCTCGCGGAAGCCTTTGATCGTGTCGGCGATCTTGACGTACTGCCCCTTGATGCCGGTGAACTGTTCGGCAACGTGGAATGGCTGCGAGAGGAAGCGCTGAATCTTGCGGGCGCGGTTGACGATGATGCGGTCTTCTTCCGAAAGCTCGTCGATGCCGAGGATGGCGATGATGTCCTGCAGGTCCTTGTACTTCTGGAGGACAGCCTGCACGGCGCGGGCGGTGTTGTAGTGCTCATCGCCGAGGATGCGCGGATCGAGAATCTTGGAGGTCGAGGCGAGCGGATCGACGGCGGGGTAGATGCCGAGCTCCGCGATCTGGCGCGAGAGAACTGAGGTCGCGTCGAGGTGAGCGAACGCCGTGGCGGGCGCCGGATCGGTGAGATCGTCGGCGGGAACATAGATGGCCTGCACCGACGTGATCGAGCCGCGTTTGGTCGACGTGATGCGCTCCTGCAGCTCGCCCATTTCCGTCGCGAGGTTCGGCTGATAACCGACGGCGCTCGGCATACGGCCGAGAAGGGCGGAAACTTCGGAACCGGCCTGCGTGAATCGGAAGATATTGTCGATGAAGAGCAGCACGTCCTGACCTTCGGCGTCGCGGAAATGTTCGGCGACGGTGAGGCCGGTCAGTCCGACGCGGAGTCGCGCACCCGGCGGCTCGGTCATCTGACCGTAGATCAGCGCGGCCTTCGACTTCGAAGGATCGCCGGGGACGATGACGCCGGTCTCCGCGAATTCGAGCCAGAGGTCGTTGCCTTCGCGCGTCCGCTCGCCGACGCCGGCGAAAACGGAGAAGCCGCCGTGCTCTTTGGCGACGTTGTTGATCAACTCCATGATCAGAACGGTCTTGCCGACGCCGGCGCCGCCGAACAGGCCGGTCTTGCCGCCCTTGGTGTACGGTTCGAGGAGGTCGATGACTTTGATGCCGGTCTCGAACATCTCAATGTTCGTCGACTGCTCGTCAAATCGCGGCGGCTGGCGATGAATCGAAAGATGGTGCTCCGAGTTCACCGGACCCTTGTTGTCGACCGGCTCGCCGAGGACATTGAGGATGCGGCCGAGGGTTTCGCGTCCGACCGGGACCATGATCGGGCCACCGGTGTCGATCGCCTTCATGCCGCGGACCATCCCGTCGGTCGGCTTCATGGCGATGCAGCGCACCTGGTTCTCGCCGATGTGATTCGCCACCTCGGCCACGACGTCGATGGGAACTTTGCCAAACTCGCCGTTGTCGACGACGCGAATGGCGTTGTAGATCGCCGGCAGATGGCCGTCTTCGAACTCGATGTCGAGCGCGGGTCCGATGACCTGGATCACTTTGCCGACGTTCTGCGTTTTGGTTTCTTCGTTTGCCATGTGTTCTCCGTTGTCTATTGCGCGGCGGACGCGCCCGAGACAATCTCGATGATCTCTTTGGTGATGGCGGCTTGGCGGATCCGGTTGTAGGTCAGCGTCAGGAAATTGATCATGTCCGACGCATTCTTCGTGGCCGCTTCCATGGCCGTCATGCGCGCTCCCTGTTCGGCCGCGGCCGACTCGAGGAGCACGCGGTAAAGCTGAAACTCGATGTGCTTCGGCAGGAGGTCCGACAGGATTTGCTCCGGCCCGGGCTCGTAGAGGTAATCGATCGACGGCTGGTTGGGCGTGGCGTCGAATTCCGAAATGATCGGAAGCAGCCGTTCGGCGCGCACGTGCTGCGCGATGAGCGATTTGAACTCGTTGTAGACGACGTAGACGCCGTCGATCTTTTCTTCGATGAAGTCTTTGATCAGACCATCGGCAATCTCGCGCGCCACATCGATCGACAACGCCTGCGCGACGAAGACGTTCTGACGGATCGGAATCGGACGGCGCTTGAAAAAGTCGCCCGCCTTCCGGCCGATCGTCAACAGCTCGACGCTCTCAAACCTATGTTCGCGGATGAAGTTCTGCGCGGCGCGGATGACGTTCGAGTTGAACGCACCACAGAGACCGCGGTCGGCGGTGACGACGATGACCACGACGTTGCGCTCCGGCTCGCGCGACTGCAAAAGCGGATGCGAGTTGATGTCGACGCGCGTGGCAATAGACGCAAGCACTTTGCGGAGGCCGGCCGCGTACGGGCGCGCGGCGAACATCCGCTCCTGCGCGCGGCGCAGCTTGGCCGCGGCCACCATCTTCATGGCCTTGGTGATCTGCTGCGTGTTCTTGACGCTGCGGATCCGGCGCCGGA
>JAXDIO010000376.1:0-4857 GCA_034663965.1 Thermoanaerobaculia bacterium
ATTCGTCCGAAGAAAAAGACGAAGCGATGACCGACCTGAAGCCGAAGCGCGTCGTCATCGTCGACGACTCGCCCGCGTATTGCGATCTCTGGTCGAACTTCATGATCGAGCGCTACGCGGCCACCGCACACGTCGAGACCTACGCGCATCCCTACGACGCGCTGCCGAAGATCGACGACTCGATCGACCTGCTCATCGTCGACCTGGAGATGCCGGGCATGGACGGGAAAAAGTTCGTCGACTACGCCCGCGCCAAAGGCGTCCCGGCCAAACGCATCGTGGTGACCTCGTCGCATTCCGCTGACGAGCTCCACGAGCGCTTCCGCATCGGCGAGACCATCGCCGTCATCAACAAAACGGAAGCGCGCCAGCAGGAAGCGTTTCTGATGATTCTGGATTCGGTGATGCGGAGATGACGCGGGTGTCGGGAGTCGGGTGTCGGGTGTCGGATGAACACGTAGCTGGACGTCTCTTCAGCTCCTACACCCGACTCCCGACCCCCGACTCCCGCGAATTCATATAATCGTCGCGTGACTGTCCAAGTCCCATCGGCCCCTGCCGAGCAGGCATCGAGCTTTACGCTCAACGACCTGCTCGTCTACATGGCCAAGCAGCAGGCGTCCGATCTCCATCTGAAGCCGATGCGGCCGCCGCTGCTGCGCATCCGCGGCAAGCTGGTGCCGGTCAAGAGCGATCCGCTCAAGCCGGCCGATCTGGAGAAGATGCTCCTGCCGTTGCTCAGCCGCGGACAGAAGGAAAAGTTCGAGGCGCTGCAGTCGGTCGACTTCGGCTACGGCGTTCCCGGCGTGGCCCGCTTCCGCGCCAACCTCTACCTGCAGCGCGGCACCGTTGCCGGCGTCTTTCGCCGCATCCCGATCAACCTGCAGACAATCGATGCGCTCGATCTGCCGGACGCGATCCGCGATCTGACGCAGATTCCGGACGGGCTCGTGCTCGTCACGGGCCCGACCGGCTCCGGCAAATCGACCACTCTGGCGGCAATGATCTCGCACATCAGCGAGAACGAGCCGCTGCACATCGTCACCATCGAAGACCCGATCGAGTTTCTTTTCGTCGACAAGGTCGCGGCCATTTCGCAGCGCGAAGTGGGCACCGATACGCCGAATTTCAAGGAAGCGCTGCGCAACGCCATGCGCCAGGATCCGGACGTGATCATGGTCGGCGAGATGCGCGATACGGAAACCGTGGAGACGGTGCTGACCGCGGCGGAGACTGGGCACCTGGTGTTCTCGACGCTGCATACGAACAACGCCGCGCAGACGATCGACCGCATCATCGACACGTTTCCGCCCGATCAGCACAAACAGGTGCGCTCGCAGTTCGCGCTGGTGCTGCGCGGCATCATCTCGCTCAAGCTGATCAAGACCACCACCGGCGCGCTGACCGCGGCGGTGGAGATCCTCAAGAACTCGCCGCGCATCGCCCGCCTCATCGAAGAGGGCAACACGAAGGATATCCTCGAGGAGATGGAGTCGTCGGTCGGACTTTACAAAATGCAGTCGATGAATCAGTCGCTCATCGCGCTGCTCGTGCACCAGATGATTTCGTATCAGGACGCGATGAACCTTTCCAGCGATCCCGACGACCTGTCGCTGAAAGTCCGCAAGCTTTTCCCGCAGATCGAAGAGCGCGTCCGCCAGGGGGGAGACATGGCTCCGAGCAATTCCGATTACTCACAGATCACCGAGCTGATGGACATCAAGCGGCTCTACGAAGAGCAGGAAGTACACTGGCGGCATCGCGTGTCGGTGAAGGAGGAGGAAATTGAGAACCTCAAGCACGACATGGAGTTCCTCCGCCAGCAACTCCAGCAGAACTCCGCCTCCCGCGGACAGCACGACGAAGAGGTGACCCGCCTGCGCGGCGACAACGAACGCCTCCGCGCCGATGCCCAGGCCAAAATCACGCAGCTCCAGGAACGCATCAAGGAGCTGAACCAGAAGCTGATGGCGATGGGAGCGGTAAAGAAGTAGCGGCCATGCCTCCCACACCATCGCGGCAAATCGAAACCTTCCCCAACCCGAACCCCGAACGCGATTACGAGATCGCTTTCGAGGCGCCGGAGTTCACCTGCCTCTGCCCGATGACGGCCCAGCCGGACTTTGCCACCATCCGCATCCGCTACGTGCCGGATCAGAAGTGCGTGGAGCTGAAGTCGCTGAAGCTCTATCTATGGTCCTATCGCGACGAAGGCACGTTCCACGAAGCGGTCACGAACAAGATCGCCAACGACCTCATCGCCGCCCTCGACCCGCGCTATCTCCACGTCGAAGGCGACTTCTACATCCGCGGCGGGATCAAGACCGTGGTGAGGGTGGAGCACCGGAAGTAGCTTTCAGAGCGACAGCCGCGTGAACGCCGTGCCGTGAGGCGGAACGCGAAATGCGAACGGACGCTTTTCGGACGACGCCAGCTCTTTCATTCGCGGCCAATTCCGCACGAGCTGCTGGACGAGCTGGCATCGCGAAAGTTTCTTGCCGCCGAGGAAGAAGGCCGCAACTTTGTGGCGGCGTACGGCCTGGATCTCTGCGGGATTCCAGCGAATGGCGTCATCGCGTGTGACGAGAACGAGATCGTTGTCGCCCACGAACGGCAGCCATTCGGCATCGGTCGCGTTCTCGGGGAAATGGTCGCGCAGATGTACGACGTCTTCGCCGAACTCTTTCATGCCGCCGGCGAGGTGCGCCGAGAGATTGTTGTCGAAGAAGAATCTCATGCGGCAGCGAGCT
Source organism: Thermoanaerobaculia bacterium (assembly GCA_034663965.1). GTDB lineage: Bacteria > Acidobacteriota > Thermoanaerobaculia > Gp7-AA8 > Gp7-AA8 > JADGNZ01. The sequence continues at coordinate 2,751 of JAXDIO010000376.1, forward strand.
TCTGCTCGAACTGCACGGCATCCTCGACTTCCTCAGGCTGGAGCTGCAGCCAGGAGCAGACGGTATCGACCCGTTCGCGCTCGGCGACATACAGGTCGAAGACGTTGGCAGTCTTGATTCCTCGGTTCAGAACCGTCGGTGCGCCGAATGAAACGCGCGGATCGACGATCACGCGCGTCTCCGGGCCAAGCGGATACCAGCGCTCGGCGAATCCAGTCGCGTTGTGAAACTTGATCTCGGTCGCAAGATCTTTGATCACAGGTGCGATGACCCACTGGCCGCCGGATAGCAGTTCGAGAAGAGATTCTGCGCTGGTCGGAGATTGCTTTTTCACCTGCAGATAGACGTTCCTGCCGTCAGTGAAAAAGCTTCGCTGCGCGAAGTGGTGACCCCCGACGAGTGCATCCGCCTCATCCAACGCCCGGCGCAGTTTCTGAAGCGATATGCCGGCGTCGAGAAAGCGCCGCACAAACAGCAGATCGATGAGGTCGAGGAATGAAGCGAGCGGAGTTTCTTCTCCGTCACGATGGATGACCGGAGCTTTCCTGATACGACGCACCGACTCGTTTGCTGCCGCGTAGTTGTACTCGTATCCGACCAGCCAGCGACGGACGCGTTCCGGACGCAGGCCGACGAGACGTCCGGCCATGGCGGCCGTATACGCCGGAACATCCCACGGGTGTAGCGCCGAAACGCTCGCTGTCATGACGGAATAGCTTACTCGCTCTACACAGAGCAGAGCGATTACAGCTCCGGCTCCGAACCTGTCAGCGTTCGGAACGCGTCGATGTATTTTTCGCGCGTCTTCATCACGACCTCTTCCGGCAATTCAGGCGGCGTGGAGGCTTTGTCCCAGCCGGTCGTCTCCAGCCAGTCGCGGACGAATTGTTTGTCGAACGAGGGCGGGTTTTTGCCGATGGCGTAGCGCTCGGCGGGCCAGAAACGGGAGGAGTCGGGGGTGAGAGCTTCGTCGATCCAGACGACGATGTTGCCGCGCGTCGCGTGTTCGTCGATGCCGAATTCGAATTTCGTGTCGGCGATAATGATGCCGCGCGTTTCGGCGAATTCTGCGGCGCGCTTGTAGATGCGCAGTGTCAGGTCGCGCAGCTCGGCGGCTAGATCGTCGCCGACGATCGTGCACATCCGTTCGAACGAAATGTTCTCGTCGTGGCCGGTCTCTTCTTTCGTGGCCGGCGTGAAAATCGGCTCGCGCAGTTTGCTCGCGGTGGTCAGCCCTTTTTCCAGTTCGATTCCGCAGACGCGGCCGGTCTCGTTGTACTCCTTGAGTCCGGATCCGACCAGGTAGCCGCGCGCGACGCATTCGACCGGCACGACGCGGCACTTCTTCACGATCACGCTTCTGCCGCGCAGATCGGGATGCGCGCGCACTTCGGCGGGGAACGCATCCCACTCCGTTTCGAGAAGATGATTTTCGATGTCGCCGAAATGGCGGAACCAGAACGTCGACATCTGCGTCAGGATTTTTCCCTTGTCGGGGATTCCGGGCGAGAGGACGACGTCGAACGCGGAAATGCGATCGGTGGCGACGAAGAGAAAGGAGTCGCCGAGGTCGTAGACGTCGCGCACTTTTCCGCGGCGGGCGAGTGGGAGAGGGAGGCTGGTTTCGAGAAGCGCAGGCATGGTTCGAAAAGTCTATCCTGACGCGCCGCGCAGCGGCGCGTCAGGATCTCCGGTCAGGCCGCGCCGCCGGTCATTCGCTGCGAACTCTGCTGTTGACGACGCTCGCCTGCCCGAGCCGCGTCGCGCTCTCCCGAATTCCGCGCGCAAACTCAGAATCGATCTTGCGGCCGAGCGTCACCGGCATGCCCATCTTGAAAAGAACCTTCGCATTCGCGAGCAGCGTCGGACCCTGGTACGTCGGATCGCCGGAGAGATCGTCGATGGTCGACGAGTACGGAAAGACGACAGCGGTCTTCGACGGATCATCGACGAAGAATTCGACGGAGCCGCCGTCCACCTCCGCCGGCAGCGACGCCTGGCGATGTCCGAGTCCGGGGATGTCCATCGTCGCGCCCTGCTTGATCGTTTTGCCGTCCGCATCGTAGATGTTGATGCGCAGCGTTACGTTCGAGCGTCCGAGGTTCAC
>JAXDIO010000380.1:0-10330 GCA_034663965.1 Thermoanaerobaculia bacterium
GTCGGTGATGGTGAAGCCGTTCGCGTCGCCTTCAATGACGGCGTGTTCGAGCGCAACGGCCGGGTTCTCCGACCGCAGCTCCGCGTTCGTCCCTCGCCCGATGCGGAGCAGGTTGGTCCGAACCTGCGTCAGCGCCAGCCCGCGCCCCGAGGAGCGCTGGATGACAAAACTCATGCGCGCACCGTCGCGTCAGCGCGGACCGGAGCGCTGGCGTCCTCGCCGGCTGGCCCGGCGGCGTCCTCGCCGCCGACCCGGCAAGCACCAAACTCTCGCTGGTAACCGCGGCGGCGAGACGCCGCCGGGCCAGCCGGCGAGACGCCAGCGTTCCGACACGCCCTCACCACGAGATCCTCCCGTAATAAAACACCGCCGCTACGTGCAGGATGGCGAACAACAACAGCAGGATCGTGAACGGGACGTGGATGTAGAGCCAGAACTCGAGGATGTTCTTGTATCGCTGCTGATACATCAGGCGGATAAGCAGTTCTTTTCGCTGGCGCGATACGACGAGCAGTTGACGCAGTTCTTCCTGTTCATCCTTCTGGACAAGGCTTAGAAGATTCGTCCAGTCGGCCAGCGGCGCTTTGCCGCGGCGCATGCGCGAGAAGAGGAGGCGCCATCCGGCCAACCATCCCGGCGACAATTCGCGAATGAGCTGCTCGTAAATACGCTGGAATGGCGCGGAACGCCCCGAGGAAATGCGCGCCATCTGCTTGCCGAGCTGGTTAATCTGCTCCGAAACCTCATCCACAGTGAGATTCGATTCGACCTCGGTCAACAGGCGCGGCACGGTTATGTACAGAATCGCGCCGAGCACGCCACTGAGAACCACAATGGCCACGAGGATCAATGTGGCCACGGCAACCTTGTCACTGAACCGTCCCCCCGCGTGAAAAAGAAGGATGACCATAACGAAAACACCGAGGTAAATGTGCGACTGCATCCACTGCTCGACCGTACCGAATGTCGATCGATACCAGCGCTTTCGAACGCCGAAGAATGCCAGCAGGAAACAGAGAACGAATCCGACGCTGCCGTAGATCAGTCCCCATCGCGAGCCGCCGTGGGGAAACTCCTGCTGGACATACGATACGAAGCTCGCCGTGGCGGTAATTAGCAGGACGAAGAAGATGCGGCGCCAGACTACGCCGGAGCGGGCTATCGGCATGGGCGCCTCTTGGAAAAGCGAATGTTGAATGTTGAATGTTGAATGTTCAATGTTGAATGTAGAAACCTGTCTCCCGGCCATTCAACATTCAACATTGAACATTCAACATTCAACATTCGCTTTTCCTATCGCTCGCCATGTGTAATGACTAATTCTTCCAACGTCGAGCGATACTCTTCGGGCGTCAAACGGATCGCAGCACCCGTAGGACAACTCCGCACGCACGCCGGTCCGCCGGCGATCCCGCGGCATAGGTCGCATTTCACGGCCACAGTCTGTTCAACGTCGTTCTTATGGCCCTTGCCGAGGAGTGAGGCTACCCAGGAGAAGATCGACCTCTTCGGTTCCTTGTGCACCATGAAGATATTGTCGTAGGGACAATTGCGCTCGCAGTTGCCGCAGCCGATGCAATTGCTCTTGATGTAAACCTCGCCCCGCGGATCGCGAACGATCGCGTCCGGTGGGCAATCGAGCATGCACATCGGGTTTTCGCATTGCCAGCAGGAATTCGGCGCCAGCAGGTTGTAGAACTTGATTCCTGTAAGAGACAGACGCGCCTGGCCGTCGTAATGCACTCCTTCACAGCCGGCGATGCAGTTCCCGCAGCGGATACATTTGTGCTCGTCGATGATGAGCGTCTGTGTCCCCATCACGACTTCCTCGCGGATCAGATCATTGAGGATGTTGCCCGAGCCCGGCGTGGCGTCGGCGATGAGCGAGGCGATGCGGCGCTCCTCGAGCTTTTGCAGCGGCGCCTGGCGCAGATCGGGATGCGCGCCGAGGAAGTTGTTGAAATCGCGCTTCGACAGTTTGATCAGATCGGACGGAAAGATCGTCGTCACCGTCGCCGTCCGGTCGGCCTCGGAAAAGAGCGCAGCCTCGCCGAAGAAATTGCCGGCGACGAGGTACGACAACACAACCTCTTTCTCGCCCGAGGTCTTCGTAATCTTCACCATGCCGTTGCGGATCAGATAGAAGGCATCGGCCGGTTCGCCCTCTCGAAAAACCACGGCGTCTTTCGGTAGGTTGTTGACCACCGACAGTTCCACGAGCTGGCCGAGCTGCGCTTCCGGAATCCCCGGGAAGAGATAGCCGCCAAACGCGCGCAGCAGAAAGGCCTGATCGACGAGGGCTCTCGCTCGCGGCGCCGCGCCGAGGAGCTTGAGGATCGCCTTGCGCGGGATCTCGATGATGCGCGTGTCGCCAACCGCGCGCGCCGTGGCAGTTCGGCGGCGGCCGGAGATGAGACTCATCTCGCCGAAGAAGTTGCCCGCGGTCAGATCGACGAGCTTCACCTCGGTGTCGGACTTCTCCGGTTTCTTCCAAAGCTCGACGCGGCCACTGGCGATGATGAGGAAGTCGTTCGTGTAGTCGTTCTGGCGGATGATGATCTCGCCGTCGCGATACTCACGGACGCGCGCGGAGAGAAACGTTTCGCGGAGCTGCTGTTCATCGGCAGCGGCCAGCAGCGGCGCGCGCTTCCGCAGCAGAGCGATGCGCTCGCGCACTGTCCCTTCCCAATACGGCAGCCGCTCCTTCAGCACCGCTTCGTCGGCCGGCTCGACTTCGCGGCCCATCAGGTGCTCGATCACTTCGTAGCCCTGATTCATCCCCAGCTTGATGAGATCGCGACCGCTGGCGGCGCCGATGAGGTAGAGCCCGGGCACGCTCGACTCATGAACTTCGCTGAGGATCGGACGCGAGTCTTTGCCCGTACCGCTGAAAGTGATGCCGATCGATTCGAAGAACTTGCGCGGCGCGTCCGCACCAAGCTTGAGGAAAATCAGCTCCGCCGCCACGCGCGTGACGTCGCCGCGAACGGTGAGGTCGGCGTAGCCCGGGTAGACCTCCTTCACGCTGGCGCTGAAGTAGATCGTCAATTGTCCGGTGGCCTGCCTGCCCAGCACGTCCTTGGTCAGCACCTCGTTGGCGCGCGTGATCTCCGTACCGCGGACGATCAGGCCGACGCGATTTTCATCCGACAGCGCGATGGCAATCTCGAGTGCGGAATCGCCGGCGCCGACGACGAGCAAGTCCTGATCGCGATGTTCGGCCGGATCGACGAGGCGGTAGAGGACGTGCGGCAGATCTTCGCCCGGCACCCCGAGTTTGCGCGGATTGCCTTGCGTTCCCATGGCCAGGATGACGTTCGCCGAGTCGTACTCGTCCCCTCGGGCAGTCTTGACGCGAAAACGTCCGTCTTTTTTTTCGATCGACCGGACCTCGGCGTTGAAAATGACGTTCAGGTTCCTCTCGCTGACATGGCCGCCCCATGCGGCCAGGATCGATTCGCGCGAGCCGGCCTGGAACGGCACCTCGCCGCGGCCCGGTATGAGCATCGGCTCGGCCATGACGTACTTGCGCGCCTGGTAGGCGTCGATCGTGTCGGCGAGATGGTCGGTGCGCTCGAGCAGCGCGTAGGAAAGTCCGTTGGCCTGCGCGTGCGAAGCCGCGGCGAGGCCCGCCGGCCCCGAGCCGACGATGATCAGGTCGAAGGAGGTCATGAGTTAGTAGATTAGTAGAGTAGTGGATTAGTAGATTCGCAGAGTGTGCTCTTCCGTCCTAATCCACTAATCTACTGATCGACTAATCCACTACGTCATCATCTCCCTCTCCGTCGACTGCTTTCGTTTGAGGTCGGACGCGAGGTTGAAGGTCAGGATGATCTTGCCGAGACGGACGAGATCACCGTCGGCGAGGAGGCGCTTCTCGGACAGTTTCTCGCTGTTGATGTACGTGCCGTTGCGGCTCCCGGCGTCTTCGATCACGAACCCTTCCGCCGTCCGGTCGACGCGCGCGTGGCGCCCGGAGACGCTGCCATCGGGGAGGACGATCGTGTTCGCCGGCGTGCGGCCAATCGTCGATGTCTCTTCGAGCAGCGGATGCATCGTGCCGTCGTCAGCCGTGAGAGTGCCGATGGGCAAGGGATCCTGCTGCTCCACCGTTTTTGACCGTGCGGAAACAGGGGCGGGAGTAGGAGGAGGAGGCGGCGGCGCGGGTGCAGGACTAGGTGGAGGCAACGGCGTCGCGCCGCGAGCGGTGACGCCGGAATCGGAGATCACTTCGATGAGGCCGGTCTTCTGCAGCCGCTTGACAATCGGATACAGCTCGCCCACGGGGCGGCCGTTGGCGGCGCGCAGCCGCTCCAGCGATTTTCCGGTTCCGATCTGGAAGAGGATCTGAAACTCCTCGGCGGTCAGGCTGATCGCTTCCGGCGGCCGGTTGACGACGCGAAACGTGATGCTGTCGTCCGGAAAAAGTTCTGCAAGCCGGCGCGCTTCCTCAGCCGCAGCGATCAGCGTCTTCAGTTCCTGCGCTTCTCCCGCGGCAAGCACGACTTCATCAAGAAAACTGAACGTGCCGTCGCGCCATCCGAGGACCTTGGCCAGGACACCGGCGGCGTCGCCATTTCCCTCGGCGCCGACGACCTTGCCATCGCGCAACGCGATCCGGACGCGCTCGCCCCCCGACTCCGCATCAAACGTCCCGCTGTGCGCCGCCGCGAGGAACTCCAGCAACTCCTTCGCGGCGAAATGTTGAAGGCTCCCCTGCAGTACGACGGACATGCGGGGAGTTTAGCAGCGTAGTGCGGGCGTACCCCCGTCGGGCGAGACGCCCCGCTCTACGCTTTCGTTGCCCGTAACCGGATATCCGCATCGAGGCGATGCCGGCCATCGGGCCACGCTTTCACGAAGGCGCGCCACATCGTCGCCGTATCGCGGGCGAGCGCGAGTTCGAAGTCGATCGCTTCCTGACGGCATTGTTTGGCCTCGGCGGCGTGCGCGGAGTTTGGATAGGCATCGATGAACTGCTGCCACGCGGCCGAGGTGCCGGTTTCCCAAGTCTGCTGGAACGCGGTCTCGTCGTCGACAGCCGGACCGACGCGCGTCAGCGCTTCGCGCGCCGCGTCGCCGACTGGCGTACCTGGTGGATGCGCTTCCGCGAGCCGCTTCAGAGCGTTGCGATCGCCGTCCGCTTCCCTGGCGCGGATGTCGTTGATCAGCGACAGTTCGAACGCGCGCGCCTTCGCCTCGGTCGTATCGGCGACGCTCATCGCCGGCATCGTTTGTTCGGGACCGCGGCGGATGCGGTTCACGTCATCGCGGTCGAGCGTGCCGCCTGGCGCGCTGAGAAACGGCTGCAGCGCCTTCGACATCTCGCGCGCATCGGCGTAGCGGAGGCGGCGGTCCTTCTCCAGCGCTCGAAAGATCACCGCTTCCAGTTCGGCCGGCCACTGACCGTCTTTGGCCGACTCGTGGAACCGGCGCGGCGGCTGCGTGAGGTGTTTCATGATGTAGCCCTGCGGCGTCTCGCTGACGAATGGCGGAACGCCGAGAAGCATCTCGTAGAGCACCACGCCGAGGCCGTAGAGATCGGCGCGGCCGTCGAGCTGCTCGCCATCCTCGATGCTACCGAGTTGCTCGGGCGACATGTACTTCGGATTGCCGATCAGAATGCCGGCCTGCGTGGCCATGTCGGTCGAGGGCGTATTCACATCTTTGGCGATGCCGAGGTCGATGATCTTCGCGACGAGGCGCTCGTCGGCATCGTAGGACAGCATGATGTTGTCGGCGGAGATGTCGCGATGGAGCAGACCGCGGCGGTGGATGTGATCGAGTCCCGCCAACACCTGCACGGCAACGTCCGCGGCGAGCGGCAGCGGAAAGCGTCCATTCGATGTACTCCATTGGCGCACGGTCGTCCCGTCGATGAACTCTGTGACCATGTAGCTGCCGCCGTCGCCGAGGAAAAAGTCGTGGACGACAGCGATGTTCGGATGATGAATCTGCGTGGCCAGCCGCGCCTCGCGCAGAAAGCGCTGGCGGTAGCCCTCATCGGCAAGCATCCCTTCCTTCATCACCTTGATGCAGCGGAAGACGTCGAGGTGAAGGTGCCTGGCCTTGAAGACGTCGCCCATGCCTCCGCCGCCGAGGCGGTTGAGGATCTCGTACTTGCCATCGAGCACGGTTCCGGGCCCGAGGGAGAGCGGGTTGGGCATAACGCGATTGAGGATAGCGCGTTGTTTACCTTAGCGCGGCAGGCTCGACGGCCGTGAGTCTCGGGAACGATAATCAGCACATCTTCGTCAACAGCACATGCGATGGGCCAGTCTCGTAGTTCTCGCGTTCTCGGCCGCGACCGCCGCCGCGGAGACAAGGATCACGCTGACGGGCACGACCGAGGGCGCAGAGGTCTGCCGCTTCCAGGCACGCGATCGGGAGAAACCGATCGAGCGCTGGTTGAGCGCGCAGGCGGTTACCTGCGTGGCGTCGGATGCGGGACTGGCGTTTCCGCCCGGACTTTGGAACGTCTTCGCTCGGGCGCGGGGAGCGGTGTCGGTTGATCCGATCCTCGTCGATGGCGCCGCCGCGCCGGCGAATCTGGCCTTCGCTCTCGTTCCCGCGGCAACGCTCGTGCTGCAACTTCCGCCGGGAGCGACCGGCGTGCTGTACGCGCCGAAACACGTGATCGCATTTCCCGCGGCAGAGCGGACAACGGTGCCGGCGGGAGAAGAGCTCTGGCTCATCGTCATCGCGAAAGGATTGCCTGTCGCCGTCGTCCCGATCGCGGCGCTCGATGCCGGAATCGAGCGCGTTGTCGATGCGCGTTCCATCAGCGATGCGCCCGCGGTGCTCGGCTGGATGCGCGTCTCCGAGGTCGATCGCGCGGCGATCAAGACGGCTCGCGGCGTTCAGCTTCCGCACATCGGGATCACCATCGCCGGTAAGGAAATCGTCGCCGCGTCATTGCCCGGCCCGGACGCGCTGAATGGCGCATTCGTTCTTTTCTTTCGCGGCGTGCCCGCGGGAGAGGCGGATCTTCGGCTCGATGGGCGCGGCTGGCTTCCGTTCCGGCGCTCGGTCCGCATCGCGACGCAATCGGTGACGCTGCTGCGCGAACCGATCCCGGCCCGTGCATCGACGACGGTCATGGTGAACTGGAGCACGTACGGCGATCTCCCGGCGCTCGATCGCTCTCTCGGATCGTGCGAGGCGCCGAAAGAGGCTCCACGTCTCGAGCTCACGGTCTCCTCGTGTCCGGAGCCAACGCCGGGCAAATCGCTCGACCCGGCCTCGTGCAGCGTCGTTCGTAAAGAAACGCTTCGCAGCGAATTGACTTTCGGTTCAGTCACGGTCAATGAGCTTCCGCCGGGGACGTATCGCGCGGAGTTGCGCTTCGGCAGACTGCCGCCGGTCGATGTGATGTCGGACGTACCACCGCTGCAGCAGCGGCCCATCCAGTTACAGGCTCAGTATTTCGAAGCGTACGGCAGCCTCACCCGCGGCGGGGCGCCGCTGGATGACGACGCAACGATCAACTTCCCTGGCGGAGGCCTCGGGTTCGCGCCGCGCAAAACGGGCGAGTATCGCGGCGTCGTCAAGGAAGGGTTTGGAGTCGATGCGAAGATCGACATCGTGACCTGCGGCGGCAAGCGGTCATTCGTGCTCGCCGACCGCGCGATGGACGTCTGGAGGCGGACGCGGTTCGACATCGACATCCCCGACAACTCGCTGACGATTACCGTGGTCGATACATTCACACAAATGCCGCTGCCCGCGGCGACGCTCAAGTACGTGGTCATGTCACTGACGGTCCGGCCGCGACGTCCGGTGCTTACCCGCGATGTCAGCCAGAGCGACGACGGCGATGAACCCGGCAAACGCGTCGCGGGACAGTTTGTGATCAAGGAAGTGCCGGAGCGCGAGCTGCACCTCACCGTGAGTTGCCCCGGCTACAAGAAGAAGGATCTCGAGCCGTTCTCGATGACGAAGAGCGAAAAGAAGAAGATCGACGTCGATCTCGTTCCTCTGGGCGGATCGGAAGCGAAGGTCGTCTCCACTCGTCCGTTCGAGAATGGAACGATCTTCTGGTTCTCATCAGTCGGCGTGGAGACGGAGCGCGCCGATCTCGCTCCCGACGGAACGTTCCATTTCGAGAAGACGCATTATCGCGACGAGACCATGACCATCGTCTCGCTCTCGCACCCGCTATGGATCCTGCGCGCTCCGCAGGTCGAGCGCGCAACGCCGCTGCAGGTCCGGTTCCCCGATACGGCGCCGCAGCGTGATGCAGGAGTCGTGATCGACAACGCGCCTGCGCAAATGGTGACGATCATCGGCGTCGCCATCGGCGGAATGCGCGTCCCCCAGCCGGTGCTGGCGCAGCACCTTGCACTACGAGGTATCGCGCCGCTCGTCAAGGGCAGTGACCCGCTGCTCATCACCGCCCTTGCCGAGAGCGGCCCAATCGACATCCTGCGCGGGCCGTCGGTCATGCAACAACGGCAGGCGCAGTTCATCGAAACATTGATGCGCGGCTTCGCACCGGTGGCGACGCAACGCCTCCAGCAGGGCAGCGCGGTCGTGGTGTTCGATTCAGCGTCGAAGTAGACCTACTCCCGCGCAGTTAGAATCGCCGATTCTGATGCCGCGGTTTCCACGACTCCGCCCCGGTGCGATTGCCGCGCTGCTGATCGCCGTCGGTGCGATGCGGATGGCGTCGACCTTCCGGATCTTCTCCGCCACCAGCGACGAGGCAACGCACGTCGGCGCCGGACTGGAGATGTATCAGTACCACCGCTATCTGTTTCAACGCGAGAATCCGCCGCTCCCGCGGCTCGTGCTCGCCATCGCGCCGTACCTCGGCGGAATGCGTTACGACAACCGCGGCAACTTTCCGGAGCAGATCCACAGCATCTTTTACGGCCACGGCGACTATCGCGCGAACCTTGTCCGTGCCCGGGTGGGGAACATCGTCTTCTTCGTGATTGCAGGCGTCGCCTTGTTCTTCACGGCACGCGATGCGATCGGCGAACGAGCCTCGCTGTTCGCGCTCTTTCTCTTCACGATGGAGCCGATCATCCTCGGCTACTCGGCCGTGGCCACACACGATGCTGCGGCCACGGCAGGCGTTGCTGTCGCGCTCTTTGCGTTCACCCGCTGGCTTCGGAATCCACGAATGAAGTCCGCGCTGCTTTTCGGCGTGGCGTTCGGCTTCAGCATCCTCTGCAAGTTCTCCTGCATCCCATTCGTGGCGGTGGCATGTCTCGCGATTGGAACGGTGCGACTGATACACGACGCAGAGTTCCGAGGACAGTTTCGCCGCGCAGCGGTCACACTCGTCCCCGCTGCGTGCGCGACGCTCGTGGTGGTCTGGGCCGGCTACGGCTTTGACGTCGGGACGTTCGGACAATTGCAGCCGTGGGGTCCCGTATTCAGTCCCTGGATTCAACGGCATCTTGCGCAGATGAACCCACGTGCGCCGCTGCCGGCCGCCAACTTTTTCATCGGCATCGCAGGACTCCTGAAGTACGACCAGCGCGGCTACCTCACCTACTTGTGCGGAAAGATTCTGCGCTTCGGACGGTGGTGGTACTTCCCGTTTGCCATCGCACTGAAGACCACGATCGCTGCACTCATTCTGTTCATGACCGGCATCTGGTTCGCGCTGCGCGACCGCGAATTGCGATGGCCGTTTGCGGAGTGGAGCGTCGCGGCCATCAGCATGGTCATCGTCTCGATGCCGACCGCGCTCGACCTCGGCGTCCGCTATCTGCTTCCGTTCTACGTCCCGTTCGCAATCGCCGCGGCGTGTACGGCGGCGGCGATGCTGCGAGCGTCGCGCGCGACCGCGATCGTGGCGATCACACTCCTCGCTGCGCACGCCGGCGCATCGGCGTTCGCGCATCCGGATTACTTCCCGTACTTCAACGCCTTCGGCGGCTCCGATCCGTCGCGATACCTCGTGGACAGCAACATCGATTGGGGCCAGGACATCCTCCGCCTTCGCAGCGTCGCGCGGCGCGAGCACATCGAAACGCTCACCGTGTCGTTGATGGGACCTGCCGACTATGTTGCGCTTGGTTTTCCACCGATTGAGCTCGCCAGCCCATGGACCGAATCGCACGGCTGGGTAGCGGTAAGCGATCACTCCTACCAGCTCACCGGCGCCGAAGGCGGATGGAAATGGCTTCCCGAAAATTATCAACGCGTCGGAAAATCGATCCGGTTGTATCGAATCCCGTAGCCGGCCCGCAGAGGCACGCCGACTGCATTCTGCAAACTCAGCCTTAGCAAATGTCCATCACCACTGTTACTTCGTCGCCGGCAGGCGATCGCTTCGATGCCCTGACGAGAGCCTCTTCGCTGATGCGCGAGGGGT
>JAXDIO010000378.1:0-9630 GCA_034663965.1 Thermoanaerobaculia bacterium
CGCGTGGTCTTCTGCACGTTCAGCGAACAAAACCATTGCGAACTACGGCGGGTCCTCGAGGAGTTGACCGCATGATTCCGGCAGGACAGATTTTCGTCATCGGCGACTCGCACATCGGCCTCTCCGACGGCAGCGAAGCGCCGATCGTCGCCTGGCTCGATCGGCTCGCGGCGCTACATCCGCGTGCGCTCTACCTCAACGGCGATCTCTTTCACTACATGATCGCTGATCCGAAGTTCTATACGTCATCGGTCGAAAAAGTCTTCGCCCGGTTTCGCGAGCTGCGCGACAGCGGCGTGGCAATCCATTACGTCGAAGGGAACCGCGATTTCTTCCTGCATGGTTCGTTCGTGGAGCACGGCGTTACCGATATCGCGATGGAGTACGCGGTGGCCGCTGGCGAGAAGAACTACTTGATCATTCACGGCGACATGATCAACGACCGCGATCTCCCCTACCGCTTCTGGCGCTTCGCGTCGAAGAACGCGATGTCGAAATTCGCGCTGAAGTTCATCCCGAAGAAGGTCGCGCGGAACTTCGTCGACAGCATCGAGCACCGTCTGTCGGACTCGAACTTCAAACACAAGTCGCGGCTGCCGATCGAACAGATGCAGGCATTCGGCCGCTCGCGCGGCGGCTTCACGCACGTGGTCTTCGGACATTTTCACGAGAAGCTGGTGCTCGAGGGTTCGCCGACGATCACGGTGCTCCCGCCGTGGTACGAGACCGGCGAAGCGATGGCGATCGATCCGGATTCCGGCGAGTTCCGTTTTGTGGAGATCTAGGGCCGGGAGGCGCGCCGGCGGAGTATCGATTCGCCCGTAGCTGTGACTGCGCCGCACGGTGTCGAGTAGCGCACCCAAATCTGCACGGGTTGGTCGGTCCGGACGTAGAACCAGAAGAAGGACGGCGTCAGCGTGGGGATCGGATGGGAGGTGTCACCGAGGGCGCCCGAGAACCACTCGTACGTGCCTCCGAAGGGCGTCCCGGTCGCTGATACGTCGATTTCGTCTCCGTGTCGGGACAAGAACATCCCCACTCGCGGCTGAGCTTCACTACAAGTGGTCACATTGAACGTGGCAATGACTCCGTACGGCGTGCCGTCAGGAGTCTCCGCGCTCAACATCCCGTCGCCCGTCGCCAGCGCGCGAATGACGACGAGCTTGCCACCGTACGTGGTGGTATCGACGCGGTCGATCACGAGAGGGCCGGAAACGAAGAAGTTCGCGGAGAGCGGGAGTGGCGGCGAGAAGCCGGCATGATTCGACACCGAGACGCTGATCGTCTGTCCTGACACGAGTGTTGCCTGAGTGGGATTGACCACAAGGTTATGAGCCAGGGCGGTAGCGGCGGCGAGCAGGACAAACGTAGTCGCGAAGAGCGCCTTCATGCCTGTTAGATACGTGCTCGGCGCTGACGTCGTCTAGGTATGATCGCACCGGCCATGCGCGTCACGTTTCTGGGTAGTGGCACGAGTACCGGCGTTCCCGTTGTCGGCTGCTCCTGCCGCATCTGCACTTCCAGCGATCCGCGCAACAAGCGGCTGCGGCAGTCGGTGAAGATCGAGCTGGACGGAAAGTATTTTCTGATCGACACGTCGCCCGATCTCCGGCTGCAACTTCTGAAGTTTCCGATACCGCGCCTCGACTTCGTCCTCTTCACGCACTCGCATTCCGATCACCTCATGGGTCTCGACGACATCCGCCCGTTCAACTTCCGGCAACGCGAGGCCATCCAGGCGTTCGCGAATCCGATGACGGCCGTCGCCATCCGCCGCGCCTTCAGCTACATCTGGTCCGACTCGCAGATCGGCGGCGGCAAGCCACAGCTCGATCTCATCGAAATCGACGCGCCCTTCGTCCACGAAGGTATCGCCATCACTCCTCTCCCTGTCACGCACGGCGACTGGACCATCCTCGGCTTTCGCATCGGCAACTTCGCCTACATCACCGACACAAACGGCATCCCCGATTCGACGATGGAACTGCTGCGCGGCGTCGAAATCCTCGCGCTCGACGGCCTTCGCATCTCACCACGTCATCCGACGCACTTCGTCATCGCTGAAGCCGTCGAAGCCGCGCAGCGCATCGGCGCACGCGAAACGTGGCTGATCCATCTGACTCACGAAGTCGATCACAGCTCCGTCGAGGCCACGCTGCCGCAAGGCATTCGTCTCGCCTACGACGGCTTGGTTCTGGAGGTTTGAAATGTTGAATGTTGAATGTTCAATGTTGAATGTTGAATGGATCGGGACGCGGACCGTGCCCCCTTCATTCAACATTCAACATTCAACACTCAACATTCAACATTCGCTTTTCTCATGAAGCCCATCCCGAAGACCGGCCCCCTCAACGCCACCGTCACCGCCCCTCCCTCAAAGTCGTACTCCGTTCGCGCGCTGCTCCTCGGCGCGATGGCCGAGGGGACGACGACGATTACCAACTGCCTCGATGCCGACGACACTCGCTACGCACTCGAAGCGTTGCGCACGATCGGATTCCAGATCGACGGCACGTTCAAAACCGGCGTGACGATCGGACCGCGCATCAGCATGTCGGCGAACGACGTCCACGTCTTCGTCGGCAACGCCGGCACCGCGATGCGATTTCTCACCGGCTGGCTCGCCTTCACGCCGGGACGTTTCATTCTCGAAGGGGAAGCGCGGATGCACGAGCGGCCGATCGGCGATCTCGTCGAGGTGTTGCTCTCGATCAGCGCGGAGGTCGAATACGTCGATCGCGAAGGCTATCCGCCGCTGCGGATTCGCGGCAAAAAGATGCGAGGCGGATTCGACGTCGCCATCGCCGCCGATACATCGAGCCAGTTCGCGTCGTCGCTGATGATGGCGGGCGCAACGCTGCCGGACGGCATCACGCTTCGCCTCACATCGCTGGCCTCGGCGTCCTACCTCGACATCACCGCGTCGATCCTGACTGCGTTCGGAGCAAACGTGCATCGCGACGGGAATGTCGTGCATGTGCGCGCGTCGAAACTCCATCGCGATGAATACCGTGTCGAAGGCGACTACTCTTCCGCGTCATACTGGTTCGCCGCGGCTGCGGCGACGAACGGCACCGTGCGCGTGCACGGCCTCGCGCATCCGAGCGCCCAAGGTGATGCGGCGTTTCTCGACATCCTCAAGTCGATGGGATGCGTCGTGGTTTTCGCTGACGACGCGATCACCGTCACCGGCACGAATGAATTGCACGGCGGCCGCTTCGACTGCAACTCATCGCCCGACATCGTCCCGACGCTCGCCGCGATCGCGCCGCTGGCGTCGTCGCCGGTTGAGATCGTGAAGGTGGCCAATCTGCGCGTCAAAGAATCCGACCGCCTCGCCACGATCACCTCCGAGCTCCGCCGCCTCGGCGCCACCGTCGACGAACGCCCGGACTCGCTGCTCATTCAACCCGGCTGGTCATCGGATCCGGTCACGATCGAGACGCACAACGACCACCGCATCGCCATGTCCTTCGCCATCGCCGGCCTGGCGCGCGGCAACGTGACCATTGCGAATGAGCAGGTGGTGTCGAAGTCGTATCCGCGGTTTTGGCGAACACTGGATGAGGTGATCAAAAGCGTTTCGTGACTCGCGATACAATCCCGCGCTTCCATGGACGTCCCTCCATCTCGTAGCGCGACGGCCCTTCGCGCGCGGTGAGCATGCCTAGCTGGTACTTGCTTCTCGCCTTGCTGTTCATCATCGCGAACGGATTCTTCGTGGCTGCTGAATTCGCGATCATCAAAGTGCGGCCGACACAGCTCGCGGAGATGGCCGCCGAAGGCAGCTCCCGCGCGCGCATGGCGCGGCGCATCATCAAAAAACTCGACAGCTACCTCTCCGCCACGCAGCTCGGCGTCACGCTCGCCTCACTCGCGCTCGGATGGGTCGGCGAGCCGGCATTCGCGGCACTGATTCAGCCGCGGCTGGCGTTTCTCGGCGTCTACAGCGTCGCCGTCGCGCACACGATCGCAGCGTCGATCGCGTTCGTCGTGATCTCGTCACTGCACATCATCATGGGCGAGCTCGGCCCCAAATACCTCGCCATCGATAAGACGCTCGGCACTGCCCTCTGGTCGGCGCATCTGCTTCGCGCGTTTTACGTGCTGATGTTTCCGATCATCTGGATGCTGAACCGGACCACCAACCGCGTTCTGCGCCTCGTCGGAATCAAGCCCGCCAGCGACACGGAGATGGTGCACTCGCAGGAGGAGTTGCGCCTCATCCTCGCGCACTCGGAGAAGGCCGGGATTTTGTCCGAGGAGAACAGGGAGATCATCGAAGGCGTCTTCCAGTTTTCGAAACGGACGGCACGTCAGATCATGGTTCCGCGCACGGACGTCTCAGTGCTGTCAACGCTGAAATCGATCGAGGAGAACCTCGAAATCATTCGCACCACGCGCCACACGCGCTATCCGCTGTGCGACGGCACGCTCGATCAAACCATCGGACTGATTCACGTCAAGGACCTCTTCCTCGCGCAACTCCGAGGACCGGGCCGGACGATGATGGAACTGAAGCGCGACGTGCTCTTCGTCCCCGAAAACTCCACGGTCGAAGCGCTGCTGTCGCAGTTCATCGAGCACAAGACGCACATGGCGTGCGTGCTCGACGAGTACGGCGGCGCGTCCGGAATCGTGTCGCTCGAGAACATCACCGAGGAGTTGTTCGGACAGATTCAGGACGAATTCGACCGCGAGCGGCCGGAGATCGAGCCGCTCGGAAACGGACGGTATCGCGTGCGCGGCGACTACCTGATCGAAGATCTCGCGGACCGGTTGAAGGTCGACGTCGGCGAGCCTGCCGAGGAGACCATCGGCGGCTATGTGGCAGCGAGACTCGGACGGGAAGTCGTGCCCGGCGACCGGACGCAACTCGGCGACTTTTCGATCGAAGTGCTGGATGCCGAGCGCTTCCGCGTCCGCTGGGTGATCGTGCAGACGCAGGCGCCGCCGACCGAAGAAGTGCAAGAGAGCGAGGCGCCGTAAGCCGCGCCTCGCTTGCGAATTACGAACGTTTGAAGATGCCGGTCAGCGACTGCCAGGCGCGCTGCCACATCCCGCCGCGGTTGTGCTCATGCACCTGCTGGCCGTGCCGTGCGATCCGGGCGTCTTTGAGGATTCGATCCGTCTGCTGAATGCGCATTTTGGAGTCTCCTTTCGCTGCAAATAATTGCAAGCGAAGAGCCATACCCGGGGTAGGGATTCGATGACCACCGGACACTCCTTGGCATGCGGCCACGAATGCGTTTCACGATTTTCCTGACGTGCGTTGTATTGGCGATCGCGCTCGCTACGGTTGTCGTTTTGCTGAACCTCATCGCGTCCTGGGATGAAGAGGATCAAGCCGGAAACGCGCTATACGGCGCTGTGCCGGCGGCGCGTGGCGAGAATGATCTGCGCATCGAAGGCTTCATATCGAGTGATCGCATCGAACCGGGGAAGCCCGTTGAATGCTGGTTCATCATCCAGAACATGGGCGACCACCCTGTCACCGGCGTAAAGCTCAGCAAGTGGGCTGCCGCTGGGTTTGCTCCGCTAGTCCTCAGGCCTCGCGAAAAACCTGTCCTTGATGTCGCGGCGAAGGACTTCTTTCGGATTGATGGCGTGCTGCGGGCAGGGCCTGTTCCACAGCGATTCCGGGCCACGGCGGAGTTCTCCTGGCGCGACGGCAATGTGCAACGGGCCAAGGGGATAACACTCGGGCCGATTGCGATCCGAGGCGCCACGGAGCCGCGAGTTTACGCCGTGAGCCGTCGGGCCGTCGGCCTTTTGAAAGACCTCGCTCTGCCGATCGTGGCCGTGCTTCTGACGTACTGGTTCACCACGAGGCAGCACGAGAGCGAATTCCGGCAGTCGGCGCAGAACATCATGCTGACGAAAAGCCACGAAAACGTCGAGTGCCACTATGGCCCTCTCGCTATCGCCTCCTTAAATGCCGGATCGCGAATCAAGTCTCTCGACGCAAGTGTTTCCACCGCGGTTCACGAGGCGCTCTTTTACCTGCTTCTCTTTATGAAACGGTCGCGCGTCATGTACCTGAAAATCGGCGTTTACTATCTATCCAGCCGGAAGGGCGAGGCGATCATCAGCCGCTGCGCGGACATCGTGATTAGCCGGATCAGCCAGGCTATCGGGCTCGAGGCGCGTACCGCCGCGGTCTCGAAGGTCAAACCTACAATGGAGTTCTGGTACTTCAAGAAGAACGTCGTGATGACTGCCGAAGTAAAGGTGGTAGAAGATCTGCTCAGACATTGGTCGAAGAATGAAAAAGAGAAGCTTACATTTCTGGCCGCCGTGTTTCGCCTTTACACGGTGGTTCTCGGAAACGAAATGAATGTGCCGTACCGCTTCTGGTATACCAACGAGAATCTCGATCCGCTGCCCGCCATGGATGAGGAGTTGGCCGTGATTGCGGCCGTCGATGCCGCGCTCGCCAAGATGTACGGAGAGTACGTAACTTTTGCCGGGAAAGCCTGGAAGTACGATCCGCCGGCTGGCACTGCCCGTGCTTGAAGTTCGGAAGAATCAGACGTATCATGTGTGACTTATGACCGTCATGTACACATTGCCTACCGAGGTTTAGTCAGTCCTTCCTGCTGACGGCGGGTATCGCCTCGTCCTCGTCCTTGTTCGTGACCAGCGCCTCGTCATGAAACGCGCAGACGATTTCGCAGACGCGCTTGGGATCGTCGACCACATGCAGGCTGTCGACATCTTCCTTGGTGATGTTGTTGGCCCTCAGCACCGACTTGCGGAGCCAGTCGATCAGGCCGCCCCAGTACTCGCTGCCGTAAAGGATCACCGGAAAGTTCGTGATCTTCTTGGTCTGGATCAACGTCAGCGCGCCCATCAACTCGTCGAGCGTTCCGAAGCCGCCCGGAAAAGTAATGAAAGCCTCCGAGTACTTGATGAACATCGTCTTGCGCACGAAGAAGTAGCGAAAGGTCATGGCCTTGTCGACGTACGCGTTGACCTTCTGCTCGAACGGCAGCTCGATGTTGCAGCCGATCGACAGCGCGCCCGCCTGCCGCGCGCCTTTGTTGGCCGCCTCCATGATTCCCGGGCCGCCGCCGGTGATGACCGCGAAGCCGGCCTTGCCGATCAGCTCCGCAGTCTTGACCGCGGCGTCGTAATACTCATTCGCAAGCTGAGTCCGTGCCGATCCGAAAATTGACACAGCCGGATAGACCTCCGCCAGGTGATCGAAGCCGGCCACGAACTCGCTCGTGATTCGCAGCACGCGCCACGACTCACTCTGCAGAACTTCGTGCCGGCTCGGCCGGTCGAGCAGCTTGCGATCTTCGAGCGCCTCGCGCGGTTTGGGCGGAATGTGGATTTCGTGATTCGGCTGCTGGTCGAGATCAATTGACGACATAGTTGGGAGAGCTTATCGAGATGCGACCGGAATTGCCTTTCTCGGCGGAAGGCGCACGACGCGATCGCGATATGTCTGTTGGTCTTTCTGGAGGTAGATAAAGAGGTCGTCGAGAGTGCCACCAGCTTCGTCCATCATCTCCTGACGTAACTTGCGCGTTTCTTCAACAATAGGATCGTCTGACATGTTCAAGTCTCCATCATGAGCTCTTCAGGTGTCACAATCGTCGGTGGTTCCAACCCCATCTCGCGACTGATCCGGCTTACTGCTCGTTGAACGATACCGTTCGCGATGTGCGTGCAATTCCACGTCAGCAGGAAGTCCATGCCGTTGACGGTCGCGACCGCGATGTGTGCCGCATCGGCCGCGGCTTTCGACGGCAGCGCCGCCGTGCGAAGTATCTCCGCTGCCAGAGTTCGCGCCTGATCATCCGTCTCAAGAATCGGAAGTGACTCTACGTACGTGAGCCGGAGTGCAGCCGCATCGGGATTTCCGCGGCGGATCTCGTTCAGCACCTCGACTGAAACGTAAAGCTCAAAATTCTTGCGACGCCGCTCCCACCACTCGCGCGTGATCTGCTGATGTGCCGTCGCCACGATGTCGCGGCTCGGACGGTCACGTGCAGCCAAATAGCTGATGACGCTCGACTCCAGGTAGACGTTCGGCGTTTCCACTGCTAGCCACCGTAGCTGAAGTTACTGACGATAGGAAGTGCCGAAGGTCCGACCCCAAACCGCCTACGGCCGCAGCTTGATCACCGCGGTCTCCACAAGTTTGTCGCCGGGGAGGTCGCGTTGCCACGCGGTTGCTTTCACGCTGTCGCTCTGGGCCATCGTGCCAAACGACGTCCGCACTTTGTAGCGGATGGTCGAATCCTCGGCGGGCTGCAGGTTCCCGAACGTGTAGTGATAGACGTTCGAGCCGGGATCTTGAGTCATGGTCACGCCGCGTTCGTGCGTTTCGTCCTCGACGATGAGTTGCGGCGGGATTTCAACGTCGAGAAGGATGTCGCGGACGCTGTTCACGCCGCGGCTGCCGACGACGATGTCGATGTTGTCCTCTCCGCGCTCGGGGAGATCCTTGGGATGTGTGATGTTCAGTTTCAGAAGCTGACCGCGTGACGTTACGGCCATGCCGCTCATCTTGCAGCCGGCGGCGGCGATCAGGACCACGCTCATCACGGCCAGCGCGGCGATCGTCAGAATGCCTTTCGATTTCATGGACATCTCCTCTTTCCAGCAAACTCTGCAAGGAACAGTCCTGCCACATCAGGCACCGCACTTGCGGTAAAAGACTTCTCCGCATGGCGTACTACCTCGGCGTCGACGGCGGCGCGTCGAAAACGGCAGCGCTGGTCACGGACGACACCGGCCGCGCACTCGGTGACGGACTGGCCGGTCCGTCCAATCATCTGCGCGTCGGCATCGAAACGGCCGCGCGCAACATCGAGCGCGCCGTGAACAAGGCTCTCGTCGCTGCGGATGTAGCCAGCCGGGAGATCGCCTGGACCTATTGCGGTATCGCCGGCGCCGATCATCCCGCGCATCGGCAGGAAGTGGTCGACTCGCTCAGCGTATTTTTCCCGCGCGGCAACTTCACGGTCGACAACGACGCGCGCATCGCCCTCACCGGCGCGATCGGCTTCGGCGCGGGCGTCGTCGTCATCGCCGGCACCGGCTCGGTCTGCGTCGGACGAAATGATGCCGGCGACGAGGCGCGCGCCGGTGGATGGGGACCGCTGGTCGGCGATGAAGGGAGCGGCTTCGCCATCGCCCGGGCGGGACTCGCGGCGATCCTGCGCGCGTACGACGGACGCGGACCGGCCACGCTGATGACTGAGCTTCTGAAGCGCGACTACGACATGACGCCGCCCGACCTGCCGCGCTTCGTGTACGCGACCACGACGCATACCGACGACATCGCCCGCGTTGGCAAGCTCGTGATCGATGCCGCGGAGAATGGCGACGCGCCCGCTCACGAGATCGTCGAGCGCGCCGGCGGCGAACTGGCCTCGGCCGTCCTTGCCGTCGCAAAGCGGCTCAATCTCACGTCGATCGATTTTCCCGTTGCCTACGTCGGCGGCGCATTCAACGCGGGTGAGACGCTGATCGCGCCGATGCGCGCTGCCGTGCTGTCCGCCGCGCCGCGCGCGCGCATCGTGCCGCCCGCGCACACGCCGGTCGAAGGGGCGGCGCGGCTGGCCCACCGCGCCGCCCCGCATCCCCCCCCCACGCGCCCCGGAGCCGACAAAC
>JAXDIO010000387.1:0-22113 GCA_034663965.1 Thermoanaerobaculia bacterium
GCCGATCAGATTCAACATCTGATACGTTTTCGTCTCCGCTTCGAGGCGCTGGAACTGCTGCGCGCCGAATGCGGCCAGAATCAAAATCGCTCCAATCATCTGCAAAACTTGAAAGATCATGATGAGACGACTCTCTCTCTGCCTCTTCGTTTTGTTCTTCGTTGCATCGTCGCAGGCCCAGACCACCATCCCTGCGCCTGACGAATTCCTCGGCTACACGCTCGGCGAACGCTTCACCCCGCACGCGCGCATCCTCGACTACTTTCACCTGCTGACGACGCGGTCGAATCTGATCACGATGCAGCAGTTCGGCGAAACGTACGAGCATCGCCCGCTGATGCTGGCCGTGATCACGTCGCCGAAGAACCGCGCCGCGCTCGACTCGATCCGCGCCAACGTGGCCGCGCTCACCGATCCGAACGCGACGACGCAAGCGCGCGCGAATGAGATCGCCAAGAGCACGCCCGCCATCGCCTGGCTCGCCTTCGGGGTACACGGAAACGAATCGTCGTCGGCCGAGGTGTCGATGGAAGTCGCGCACACGCTGCTCACCGATCCGAACTCCGCGCCGCTGCTCGACAACCTGGTCGTCCTCATCGATCCGCTGCTCAATCCCGACGGCCGCGAGCGCTACATTTCGTGGTTCATCCGCACGCGCGGCGAAGAGGCCGATCCGAATCCCGACGCCTTCGAGCACAACGAGCCGTGGCCCGGCGGACGCTTCAATCACTACCTCATCGACATGAATCGCGACTGGGCCTGGTCGTCGCAAGCCGAGGTGCGCGCGCGTGTGGCCGAGTACCGGAAGTGGAATCCGCAGGTTTTCGTCGACTTCCACGAGATGGGCTACCAGTCGTCGTACTTTTTCCCGCCCGACGCGCGGCCGGTCAACGCGAACCTGCCGAAGGACGTCGACACGTGGCTGGAAAAATTCGGCCGCGCCGATGCCGAAGCGTTCACGAAAAAGGGATGGACGTTCTTTACGGGTGAAGAGTTCGACCTCTTCTACCCCGGCTACGGCGACTCCTGGCCGTCGCTGCATGGCGCCATCGGAATGACGTACGAAGTGGCCGGCCACAGCCGCGCCGGATCGGCCATCACGCGCGACGACACCACGGTCTACACGCTGGCCGACCGCATCGCCCGCCACTACACGACCGCGATGGCCACGCTCCGCACGGCCTCGGAGAATCGCGAAGGGCTGCTGCAATACACGTACGAAATGATGCGCAAGCAGGTGGCCTCCGGGTCGAACGTCTACCTGCTCCAACCCGACTCGCCGAATTTCCGGCCGCTGATCGAGATGCTGCAACGCCAGTCGATCGCGATGTCGCAACTCTCCGCGCCGCTGACGATCAAAGCGTCGCGCATCGACAGCGATGCGTCCGATACGCATCTCTTCCCGACCGGCACGGTCGTCATCAACACGCGCCAGCCGCTCGGCGGCCTCGCGCAAACGCTGCTGGAGCGTTCGCCGGTGTTCACGAAGGGCTATGTCGAGGAGCAACAGAAACGCGCCCACGCCGATGAGCCGGACGAGTTTTACGACCTCACTTCCTGGTCACTGCCGCTGGCGATGAACGTCGATTCGTATGTGACAACGGCGCCGATCACGGCCGAAATGCATCCGTACGCGGCCGCGGCGCAGCCGGCCTTCCGCGCCGCGCGCTACGGCTACGTCATGGACGGCGGCGATCCGAATGTGTATCGCGCCGCCGGCCGCATGCTGCGCGACGGCATCCGTTTCAACGTCAGCGAAGACGTGATCAACGTGAATGACCACAACTTCGCGCGCGGCTCGGTGGTCGTGCTCAAAGGCAACAACAAGTCCGATCTCGATGCGTCGCTCGAACGCGTCATCCGCGACAGCGGCGCCGCAATCACGCCGATCGATTCCGGCTGGACCGGCGCGACCAGCTTCGGCTCGTCGAAGATTCACTTCATCAAAGATCCGCGCATCGCCCTCGTCGGCGGGCCGCGCGTCAACGCCACGTCGTACGGCATGCTCTGGCACACGCTCGACGTCGACACGCCGCTACCGCACACGAACCTTTCCGTCGAGTCGTTGCGCAACACCGACCTTTCCAAGTACGGCGTGATCGTCCTTCCCGACGGCGACTACGGCGACCGCTTCGGCAAGAACGCCGAGAAGCTGAAGTCATGGCTCAACGGCGGCGGCACTCTGGTGGTCATCAAAGGCGCCAGCAGTTTTCTGCGCGAAAAGGACGTCGACATCTCCAAGCTCAAGCCGTGGGAAGCGCCCAAGAAAAAAGACGACGACAAGGACAAATCGCCGTCCACGCCCGAGCTCTACAACGACTACCGCGTCCCCGGTGCGACGTTCCGCACGGCCATGAACGACCGCTCTTACCTCACCTTCGGCGTGCCGCGCAGTCCGAACGTGCTCATCGAAGGGTCAGCCGCGTTTCTCCCGGTCAGTCACGCGGTCGACAACATCGTCACGATCACCAAGGAGAAGCCGCTAGTGGCCGGCGTTGCGTGGAATGAATCGATCGACCGTCTCAAAGGCTCGATCTACCTCGTCAGCGAACCGTACGGACGCGGGCAGGTCATCACCTTCGCCGACGACCCGCACTTCCGCCTCTTCTGGCGCGGCACGCTGCCGCTGTTCCTGAACGCGGTGCTGTACTCGCCGAGTTTCCCGCGCGATTAGTTGTTCATCCTTTGAATAGTTGCCGCCGCCGGTTCATGCGATCCGTGGCGCCCCACGCGTATTTGTACTCCTCGGCGCCGCGAAGGAAATCGAAGGCGGTTGCACCGTCGCGGACGGCTTGTTCGACGGCGTGCGCGACGAGGATCGTGCCGATGCTCAGCTTGTCGAGGTCTGGGTCGTAGCCGCTGAGGTAGTAGTAGACGATGCCGTTGATCGCGAAGCCGTAGAAGACGGCGACGACGCGATCGTTGATCCGCGTGGCGTACATCCGCAGCATCCCAGCGTCGAGCATGCGCCGTGCCGCGTCGCGATGAAACGCCTGACTGGCGTCGTCGGCCAGCACGCCCGGAAGGTCGCGGCGGCGCCAGCGCGCGGCGTGGAGATCGAAGAGCGCGGTCAGTAAATCGTCGAGCGTTTCGGTCGTCGGCGTTTCGATGCGCACCTCGCCGCTGCGTTCCAGTGCACGGCGGTAGTAGCGAAGCTTCTTCTGAAAGTGCGTCGATCCGAGGGATTCGAATGTCTTGCCGTCGACTGGAAGGACGGGACACGCTTCCTGATCTTCGACGTTCTCGGAGAAGCCGTCCGGCAGCGGGGCAGTCAGCATCGATGACGACGGCTGCAGTTGCTGAAGGTCCCACAGCTGGCAATTGAGTTTGGACATCTCATCGATCACCAGTGACGCCTCGCCGATGACGTCGAGATAGTCGCTGATTCCCGTACCGAGGAACATGCCGAGCGATTCATCCGACTCGTCGTCGCGAAGGATGTAGAGCGGTGCGATGGCGTCGATGCGATCGCCTTCGCGCGACACGATCACTGTCAGATCATTCGATCCGAAATTGCGCCACCAGGGGAGGAGCCACATCGGGGTTTGAAACGGCGTGACCTGGTTTTTGCGGCAGAGGTCGAGCCAAGCTGGTTCGATTGCCTCCAGTGCTTCGATTTCGGTGATGACTTCGATCGGCATGGGCGCGGGATTGTAAAGGGATACGGTTCACGCGGAGTCGCGGAGTCGCGGAGAGCGCGGAGGAGATTGTTTCTTTTCTCCGCGTTCTCCGCGTCTCCGCGTGAAAACGGTACCCTTCACTTTCAATGGATGTAGTCACCATCAACACTCCGCACCTCCACATCGAAGGGCAGTCCCGCGCCGGCCACGAAACCTGGTTTCGCGTCCGCGAGTTGAACGCGGCTTTCGACATCGGACGTTGTCCCGATCAGCTCATCGGCACCTCGGACATCTTCGTCACGCACGCCCATCTCGATCATTCCGTCGGCATTCCGTTCTACGCGGGGCAGCGGCAGTTGCATCGGATGACGGGCGGGCGTGTGTACGTGCCCGCCGACGCGGCCGAGGGGATGCGCGAGATCATGACGATTTATGAGCGGATCACCGGCGCGACGTTCGATGAAGTCGAAGTCATCGGACTCGCGGTTGGCGATGTCGTGCGACTTGGGAAGACGCACGAGGTGCGCGTGCATCGCGCCACGCATCGCGTCGCGGCGAATGCGTACGAAGTGATCGAGCTGCGGCATCGGCTGCGCGACGAATTCGCCGGTCGCGATGAGCACGAGATCATGGAGTTGCGGCGGAGAGGTGAGAGTGTGACCGAGGAGTGGCGGCGGTCGATGCTGTTTTACACGGGCGATACTGATCGCGGAATCCTCGAGCAGAACGAGGAGCTCTATAAATCCGAGGTGCTGATGATCGAGTGCTCGTTCATCACGGCTGGGCATGAAGAGCGCGCGGCGAAGTACCGGCACATCCATTTCGACGACATCGCCGCGTTCGCGGACCGTTTCGAAAACGAAACGATCGTGTTGACCCACTTCAGCAGGCGGTATTCTCGCGGCGTGATCCATGATGAGATTCGCCGCCGTTGTCCGGCGGTGCTGCGCGATCGGATCCGGCTGGCGTTGCCGGAGCCGTATCAGAGATTGTGATTTGCGCACGGCGCGCGGCGTGCAAACAAGGACGACATTTGAGAAAGGTTCCTCGCATTCGATGACGGTTCGGTCCCCGCGATTGGTCGTATTCGCGCTCCTTTTGATTCTGCTCAGTCCCATCGCCGGCGCCGCGAAGCGCCGGACGAAAAAATCGCGCGCGCGTAAAGCCGCGCCGGCTGCTCCTGCCGACGCCGCATCCGGCTCCACGCTGGCGGAGCGCATCAACTCACTCATGAATGGGAGGGTCGCGTCCAGCTCCAGCGCCAGTCTGCAGGTTGTCGAAGTCGAGAGCGGCACCGTCGTTGCCGAGCGCAATCCGAGCACGCCGCTCGCTCCCGCATCGAACATGAAGCTCTTCACGACCGCGGCCGCGATCGATCTGCTCCATCCCGATTTTCAGCTCACCACCACCGTCTTCATGCGCGGAGCGGTCGATGCAGGCGGCACGCTGACGGGCGATGTGAAAGTGGTCGGCCACGGCGATCCCACCATTGGCGGACGCTTCCACGACGGTCACGCCACCGCCGTCATCGACGAATGGGCCACGGACCTCAAGCGCGCCGGCGTGAAGACGATCCGCGGCAATCTCATTTTCGAATACGGCTACATGGACACCGAATACATCCATCCGACCTGGCCCGTCGATCAGCTCGTGAACTGGTACGAAGCGCCGGTCTCGGCCTTCTCGATGCAGGAAAACTGCGTGCAGGTGCGCGTGACGCCGTCGCGTCCGGGCAAAGCGTGCGTCGTCCAGTTCGAGCCGCCGACGTCGTATCTGGAGTTGCAGTCGTCGTGCATCACCGGACGCGGACTTCCCTTCATCACGCGCTACCGCAACACGAACACGATCCTTGTCCGTGGCGGCACGCCGGCGCGAACGGGCATCACCGAGATCTTCGTCACCATCGAGAATCCGGTGCAGTACTTCGCGTCGGTCACACACGAGACGTTCGTCCGCAACGGCATCAACGTGCAGGGACAGATCATCGTCACACCGCGCGACGATCGCGCCGATTGGAAAGCGGTCTCGCAGCACACGACGCCGCTGAACGTCGTCGTCTACGTCATCAACAAGAAGAGCCAGAATCACTACGCCGAGGAGTTGGTAAAGATCATCGGCGCGGAGAAGAAACAGGCAGGAACGTGGCCAGCGGGCACCGGCGCAGTGACTGAGTGGCTGACCGGCAAGCTGGACGTTCCGTCGAATGAGTTCCACCAGGCCGACGGTTCCGGCATGTCGCGCGAGAACCGCGCCTCGGCCAACGCGTTCATCCATCTGCTGCGCTACATGTGGAAGAGCCCGTACCGCGAGGATTTCGTCAGCTCACTCCCCTACTCCGGCGATCCCGATGCGAAATTCGGCCACCGCCTGCGCGGCGCGCCGTACGCGCGGCAGGTCTACGCGAAGACGGGCTACATCGTCGGCGTGGTCGGCTTGTCCGGCTACGTTCACGGCGCCAGCGGCAAGGTCTACGCGTTCTCGTTCGTCTTCAACGGCTACCATGTCGGCGTGTACGCGATCTACCAGCTCCAGGACACGATGCTGAAAGAGCTCATCACGCACGGATGAAACGAGAGACGATCATCTTCACGGCCTGCGGTTTCCTCCTCGGGCTCACCCTCGGCAGTTTCGTGATCGGGCCAAAGATCGCGCAGTCGAAACTGGCCGGCACGCCTGTCGCCGCGGAGGCTCCAACGGAAGCGCCGCCAGCCGCGACCGCTACCGGAAATCCGATGGGCACTGTGATGCAGCAACTCGCGGCGCTCAAAGCGGCCGTGGCGAAGAATCCGAACGACGCCGATTCGCTCGTTCAACTCGGCGACATGTACATGCAAGCCGCGAAGTTCCCGCAGGCCGCGGAGTACCTCCAGCGAGCGCTCGCGGTGAAGGACGACGCCGCCGTCCGCATGGACCTCGGCATCTGCTACAAGCAAACGAATCAGCCGGAGAAGGCGCTGGCCGAGTTCCAACGCTCCGCCGCGATGGCCCCCGATCAATGGCAGCCACTCTTCAACGAAGCAATCGCGTTGCTCGACCTCCGTCGTATGAACGAGGCGCGGGTAGTCGCGGCGAAGCTGCAGAAGATGCGGCCGGATGATCCCGAGGTGCAGAAGCTGGTCGCGACCGTGGGTAAGTAGCCGATCGGGTTCGCGCGTGCCGGCAGCTCGGGTTGCAATGTCAGGCACTGCATCTTGCCAAAGCACAGACAAGAGTGTCTGTGCCACATCGATCCTGCCGTACTTGGCGAATGCTGCTGGATGGGAGAGCCAGTGTGGCACAGACACTCTTGTCTGTGCTGGTGAGGCTCGGGACAACTAAGAGCGAAGGCACGGTGCGACCGCCCTACCGCGCGGGCGCGAACTTCTGGCTCGACGGCGCCACCTGCAGCGTGTGCACGCCGTTCGTGCTGCGCATCGTCGCGACCGCGTGGAATCCGGGGAACTTCACGATGTCGCCGATGATCTGGCCGCCGTTCTGCTCGACGAACAACCGCACGGCATCCGAGGCCGACTCCGCTTCGATCGAGTGAAACGACACCGCAGCGGCAGCGTGCGGCACGGGACGTCCGCCCGCGTCGGTGAGATGACGTTGTTCAATCGTGAAGTGCATGAGCATCGCGCTGCGGCGTGCAATTCATGTGCACTGAACCGCTGTTCTATACTCACTTCAAGGGGGCACGCATGAGCGACGAACGGGTTCTCAAAGACATGCCTGTCATCGGCCGCATCGATCTGCACGAGATCGAGCGCCGCGACCCGCTGCCGTCCGAACGCTTCGCGGAAGCCATCGAAGTCGGTCTCACGTTCGACGACGTCCTCCTCCGTCCAGCCAAGTCCGACATCCATCCGAACTTCGTCGAAGTCGGCACGCAACTCACCCGCGACATTCACCTGAACATCCCCATCATCTCTTCGGCCATGGACACGGTCACCGAGGCGCGGCTCGCGATCGCCATGGCCCAGCAGGGCGGACTCGGCATCGTGCACAAGAACATGCCGATCGATGCGCAGGCCGAGGAAGTGGACAAGGTCAAGCGGTCGGAAGCGGGCATGATCGTCGATCCCGTCACCATGCGCCCGTGGCAGACCATCACCGAGGCGCTCGAGGTGATGGCCAAGTACAAGATTTCGGGCGTGCCGGTGACCGACAAGAACGGCAAGCTGGTCGGCATCCTCACCAACCGCGATCTGCGTTTCGAAACGCGTTTCGATCTCCCGATCGCCGAGCGGATGACGAAGGAAAATCTGATCACCGCTCCGGTCGGCACGACGCTGGAGCAGGCCCGCGAAGTTCTCCATCAGCATCGCATCGAGAAGCTTCTCGTGGTCGACACGCATGGCGATCTCAAGGGGCTGATCACGGTCAAAGACATTCAGAAAAAGCTGCGCTATCCGAACGCGGCCAAAGACTCTCTCGGCCGGCTGCGCGTCGGCGCCGCGATCGGCGTCGGCAAGGAAGGCCTCGACCGCGCCCGCGCTCTGATCGACGCGAAAGTGGACGTGGTTGTGATCGACTCCGCGCACGCGCATTCGAACGGCGTGATGGATGTGATCCGGCAGTTCAAGAAGCTCTTCCCTGACACGCCGCTCATCGCCGGCAACGTGGCCACCTACGAAGGCGCGAGCGACCTCATCGCCCTCGGCGTTGACGCGATCAAGGTCGGCATCGGACCGGGCTCGATCTGCACGACGCGCGTCGTGGCCGGCGCCGGCGTGCCGCAGATCAGCGCGGTCATGGAGTGCGCGCGCGCCGCGGAGAAGTTCGACATTCCCATCATCAGCGACGGCGGCATCAAGTTCTCCGGCGACATCACCAAGGCGATCGCCGCCGGCGCGCACTGCGTGATGATCGGATCGCTCTTCGCCGGCACCGACGAAGCGCCCGGCGAGACGATCCTCTACCAGGGCCGCACGTTCAAGGCCTATCGTGGCATGGGCTCGATCGGCGCGATGCAGGCCGGTTCGAAGGACCGCTACTTCCAGGAAGACGCCGATGAAGTCTCGAAACTGGTCCCCGAGGGGATCGAGGGGAAAGTGCCGTACAAGGGATCGCTCAGCGCGATGATCCCGCAGCTCGTCGGCGGCCTTCGCTCCGGCATGGGCCTGACCGGTTCGCGCAACATCGACGATCTGCGCACGAAAGCGCAATTCGTTCGCATCACCGCGGCGGGACTGCGTGAATCACACGCACACGACGTGGTCATCACAAAGGAAGCGCCGAACTATAGGATTGAATCCAACGACTGATGCGCGCCCGGACCTCTTCCCTCATTCTCGTTTCGCTGCTGTTCGTCGCTTCCCTCGCTGCCGCTGACACGATCGCGTTCGATCCGCCCGCTGCGACCATGAACCATTCGGTCGATGCGGTCGTCAGCGGTCTCTGGAACAACGGCTGTGTGCCGCCGGCGAAAAGTGTCGTCGTCTCCGGATCGACCATCACGCTGACGCTCGACGCGAACCTGCCGCCCGGCGTCGGCTGCCTCACCGCCATCACGCCCTATGCGGCACTCTTCCACCTCGGCACTCTCCCCGCCGGCAGTTACACGGTCATCGCGGTGTCGGAGTCGGCGGGCGTCGTTACCGAGCGCGCCCGCGTCGCGTTGATCGTGCGCGATGCGGAAACGGTTCGCTTTACGTCGTACGCGGTGCCCACCACGGGCGGACGGATCGGAATCCTGAATCTGCCCGTCGTCTTCGGCAACACGGCGACGATTGACGGTGTCACGGTACTGGTGGGGGGGGCCGACTGACGGGCCGCCTTCGTTCGATGCCCCGCAGCATGCTCCCGGCGCTGTCGATGTCGTGATCGATTTAGGCGCGCGCACTGTATCGTCGAAAGCAGCGCTCATCTACTACGATCCCGCCTCCACCGATCCCTCCATCTTCGAGCCGATACTTTTTCCCGTTTCCTTCCAGGGCCCGGGCGCCCTCGGGTCGCAATGGGTCACCGAAAACTTCATTTCATGGATTCCGGTCCTCCGCGACCAGCTACCGTGCTGCCTTTCGGTTATCGCGGGAAACTCGGCGCAGCTGCGCAACAACGGCAATGCCTGGGGGCACGTGCTCTACGCTCTTCGCGGCACGACGGACTCGCTCCAACTCGCCTCGCGCATCCGCGACACGTCGCGTCAGGCCCAGACCGCGGGCACGGAGGTTCCGGTGGCGCGCGAGCGCGACTTCCGGAACCGGCTGAGTTTCATGAACGTGCCCGTCGACGCGCGCTACCGCGTCATGCTGCGCCTCTGGTCGATCGGCGACGATCCGTTTGGCAGCAATCCACAGTTCGTCGCGTCGGCGCCGGTCATCCTGCCCTCTCCTCTCCTTCCCCCGGCGCCGCTGCCTTTCCTGCCGATCTCGATGGCAAGAATCCCCGGCACGGCGATGTGGTTCGGCAGCATCGACGTCACCTCACTTCTCACGCGCACGCCGGCGAACCCGAACACGCTGCAGGTTTACCCCACCGGCTATCGGTCGGACGCCGTCCCTCTCGCCTTTCCCCGCATCTGGGGAATGGTGAGCATCACCAACAACGACACGCAGCAGGTTACGATCGTCTCACCGCACTAAAAATCCGATGCAAATGACCACCATCGACGACGCCCCGCGCGTCACCGACTTTTACCTGACGCTCAACGAGTATCCCGAGGGCGGCCTGCACATCGCGATGATGAGCCGCACCCGCGGCCACCTGGCCGGCTTCCCCGCCTGGGACCACGCCGACCGCGACCTCCGCCACTTCACCCACGACGACATCCCCCTCGGCACCGACGACGAACCGTTCGAAGACGCCGACGAAGCCTGGCGCATCGTGATCCTCGCACTCGAAAAGGACGTCTTCATCCTCGAAGGCGACGCCCCCCGCGGCCCGCTGACCCGCCGCTACCGCATCCCGCGCGACCAATACCTCGCCGCCTGGGACGCCCTGATCCGCGAATACCATCCGGCGCGGTCATTGGAAGACGTCCTCGGCGCCGGCGACGACCAGCCCGACGCGTAGTATCCTCGCCAACATCCGATGAACAGCCGCATCATCATTCTCCTAGTCGCCGCCGCGATTCTGATCGCGGTGCTGGTGCCGGCAATCGTCTTCATCGCGACGATCCTGCTGTTCGTCACGCCCGCACTTCTCATCGCGCACCGCCTCACCTGCGAAGTCTCCAACGCCCAGCCGCTCGCCCTCCGCACCCTCCCCCTCTTCCGCGCTCCTCCCGCCTTCCCCGTCTGAGCTCCCCCTCATTCGCCGTAGTCAGCGGGAGGAACCATGTCTCTAAAAAAAGTCCTCGGAAAAGTGCTGCTACTAGCCGCCCTCGAAGCCGGCGCGCTCATGGGCGTACCAATGAACCCCAAACAGATCGAAGAACTCATGGAAGTGATGAACCGCGTGCAGGTCGTGCGCGTGATTCACAAGGAGAGGGATGAGGAGTAGGTTCGTCCAAGGCGTATTCGCCGGTCGGTATCGACAGAGTTTCTCGGCCTGACGGTAGCCGCTTTCGACGCCAGCACTGAATTGCAGGGAGTAAATCAACTCGACACGCCCGGAACAGCGTACGACGATCCTGTTCTCGGCAAAGACCCGCAGCCCGCGCACATGCGCAAATACGTCGATGGCGCGGACGACAACGGGGGAGTGCACATCAATTCGAGGATTCCGAACCGTGCATTCTGTCTTTCCGCGACGCAGATCGGCGGATTCGCGTGGACGCTGACTGGCCGGATCTGGTACCGCGCGCTGAAGGGGAAGCTCTTCCCGAAGGCCGGCTTCCAGGACTTCGCCAACGCCACGGTCTCTGCTGCCGGTGAGCTGGCCGGCATCGGCGGCAGCGTGCAGATCACGATCGCGAACGCGTGGTCGGAGGTCGGCCTGCACGTGCCGGTGTCTCTGACGCGCTCCGGCAGAAGCGGGGGAAACCCTCCGCGCACTGCCGGCTCGGCGGCGAACGCGTAATCGTCAACTTCCAACCATTAACCCTTCAACCGCCGCGCATTGCGCGGCAGAAAGACGAGTTTTTCACTATGAGCACTGGACAACAGCACCACATCGAGCACAACGCTCTCTCCTTCGAGTTCGTCAACGCCCACGTCAACAAAATCGACTTGGCCGAGGTCACGGCGCCGACGGCGGTACCGCAGTCGAACGCGGACCGCGCGTCGCGTCTGATCACCGCCTACGCCGCAGCGCGCCCGATTCTGAGCGTGCTCGCCGCGACGCCGCTGATCCCGGCAACGTGGCGCGCCATCGTGGCGACGCTCGTTCTCGCACTCGACCAGGTCACCGCCAGTTTCAAGGCGGGGAAGGACCTCGCCGCAGGCGAGGGCGACGGAGCCCCGGTCAGCACGATGGAACCGAAGCTCCCGGCGTGAGCTGACAACACACGACGAAGGAGAACATCATGATCATCACTGTCAAAGTAGCCCGTCACGCCGGCTCCGGCCGGTTTGTGCTGCGGTCGTACGCCCGCCGCTATCCTTGGCTGACGGTCGTGGAGACGATGCGCATCCGCATCACTCCGCGCCGCCGCCTGCGGAAGCGGTAATCCACCAGCAGTAGAGCCCGGGCCCGCGCAAGCGGGCCCCGGTGTTTTGGGGATCGGTGTCGGAAAGGCCCATCGGGGTATCAGGCCCGCAACTGCCACGCGGAAATCCGAACTGGACGTTGCCCCTGAGCGTGATGTATCGGCGGAGATGCGCGCCCCTTGTTCGCGTCTTGGCAGTTCAGAGCGATGTCGGTTAGTTAGCGGTTCTCGCATCTTTGCCACAACCTGTGGGCTCTCACATCACTTGCAGCGATTCTCCCTCGTGCGCGTCACTCGCGGGCAAACGCCGCCCCGGCGCCTAAAGAATCGGCTGCGGTTTCTCCACCGCCGGTAGATTCAACGCTGATACGACGCATGTAGCTATCGGCCGCGTGATTGCGTAAGTCGTTGATAAACAACTGCTTGTCGCGCGGTGTTGAATGAACATCGGCAAGTACTTCGACTTGTCCCGCAATTTACCCGTCTGTGTGCCGTAAAATTACCATGGAGACTCAGATGAGCATTAAGGGATATGTCTATACGATGTTTAAAGGCGCGGATCCTGCGGAGGGGTGGGAGATGACGGATCCGATCTTCGGCAAAGGCAAAGTTCCTACGATGGGTGCTTGCCAGCCTACGATTCGACGCATGGTGGAACGCGGCGATGAGATCTTCGTCATCAGTGGTCACGTCTCCGGCGTTCAGCAGTACGTCGTCGGTGGGTTCGCGGTCGGCCAGAAGATCCATCAGCTCACCGCCTACAACCGTTTCCCGGAGAACCGTCAGCACCTCGATGCGAACGGCCACTTGCTTGGCAACGTGATCGTGATGCCAGACGGCAGGCAGAATCCGCTCGACTACCACTCGGGCTTCGAGAATCGCGTCGACAATTACATCATCGGTCAAGACCCGATCGTTCTCGAGAGTCCTGATGAAGTGCGACGCGGTCGCTCTCAGACTCTCAACGCGCTGAAAGCCATTTTTCAGGTCGACGGTAATACTGTGTTCGACGTCATCGGCCGAGCTCGTCGAATGAACGGGAATCAAGTCGAACAAATGCGGCAATGGCTATCCAGCATCAAGAACGCGAGCTGATGCCGGCGATTCTCGACCGTCTTCTCGCGGCCGGAAAGACGCAGGCAGACATAGCTGCCGGCACGCACATCCCGTCGACCCGACTTCATCAAATCGCCGGAGGCGCGGAACCCACGCTGTACGAACTAAAAGTTCTAGCCAAGTACGCTGACGTCCGCCTGTCAGACCTCGTCAGCGAAAGGATCGAGACCGATCAAGTTCGCGTGCTCCTCCGACGTACGGCCCGGCGCCGCGCCGTCGAGACTGATCCAGCCGAACCATTCGTCCGGAAGATCGTTAAGATCGAGCACTATTTAGCGACCGACTATCGCTCGCCCGAATGGACGTGGGCAAGGAGCGACCGCCGGAGTAGTGGCGACGCCGACGCCGACGCCGAAGCGTTCCGGAGCGCCTACTTTGGCAGCAATCCTGTTGACCCGTTACGCGACCTGCCACGCCGCGCGGTCGAGGATGCCGGCATTCTCCTCTTCGTTAGCTCGAATCGAGAGCTCGACGGACTGTCCTGCGTCGTCAATGGGCGCCGTTTCGTCATGCTCGCGCCACGATTCGCGCCACGCATGCTGTACACGTTGGCTCACGAAATCGGCCATCACGCCGCTCACCTTTCGCTCGCCGACGACTTCCTCACGTCCGACGAAAACCCGGAAGACGCCGCCCTTCGACACGAGGACGCTGCGGGCGAACGCTACGCGAACTCCTTTGCATCGGCGCTGCTCCTCCCGCGCGCTGGTGTCGGGATCGCGCTCGATCGGATACGCAAGCAGCTAAAGATACAGCGCACCGAACTCGGAGACATCGAAATCTTGTACCTGGCGTACGTTTTTGGCACGAGTTTCCAAGTCGCTGCACGCCGATGCGAAGACCTCCGCTTGATTCAGCGCGGCGCGGGATGGGCGTTGTACGAGAACCTTTGCCAGAACTACGGTAACCCTGAGAAACGAGCGCGCGAGGCAGGTTTACCTCCGCGCCCGCAAATTACCTTCCCGCCAGCACCACCTATCGTCATCGAAGCCATCCTTCACGCCATCCGCCGCGGTGATGTGTCCGTCGGCAAAGCATCCGAAGTTCTCGAGATCGCAGTAGCCGATATACATAAGTTGAACACGATGCTCACGTGAAAACCGTTCTAGATACGAGCGTTCTAGTGAACTGCTCGAACGGTGGTGTTCTCACGATTCTTTTCAAGCTCTTGAAGAGGGTGTTCGTGATTCCGCCCGCCGTCGCGACAGAGTTTGAAGCGGGCGACATCGCCGCGCTTCAGGAAGCCAGTATGGCGGCGCGCGTCACGATTCTCAACGACGCCGACGTGCCCGGTGTGCTCTATCTCCGGTTGCTACACGACTGGGGTCTCGGCGAGGGCGAAATCGAATGCATCGCTTACGCTTCTCACAACGATGCAGCCTTCGCGTCCGACGATCGTCTGGCTCGCCGGCGCGCAACCGAGTTGCTAGGCGCCGATCGCGTTACCGGGACGCTCGGTCTCCTCAAAGAAGCCGTGCACCACTCGCTGATCGCGAAGTCCGCAGCGTTCACGGCGTACGAGCAGATGCGCTCCGCGGGCGGCTTCCTGCCCGAGATTTCGATTGACTTCTTCGACTCGTAACCCGCTTCGCATTGATCGTCATGGCCGCCGAGACCATCGGATTACTGATCACAATCTTTCTGCGACCGGCCGGCTCGAAGGTGCGGCCGCACGCGGTGCACGTTCTCTCTCGGCGGGCCGTGATCGCATTGATTCCGACATCGAACTGCGCGGTGTCGCACCGCGGGCATCTCTCCGTGGTCAATCGCTCCGCGACTCCTGGTATCGCCATCTGCGCCATCAAAATCCGGATCTGTTCGGGGTCCAACCGCGCGCCCTCAATTTCGACGTCGTCATATGTTTCGTCGACACTCGGCGTCTGGTTCCCTGCCTTGAACCCATGAACATGAATCCCCGACTCTTCTGGTACCGGCGCTGTCCAGAGGATCGCCGGGTGCGTTCCCCACACCTGAAACCCTCCGTCGTAGTCCGCGTGGGTCACGCTCAGCCGGCGTCCCGCCGTAACGACGCTCCGCCCTTTTGCATATCGATCTGCAAAGAGCGCGATTGGGTTGCCGATACTCGGTTCAGAGTCGTAGAAGTCGCGTCCGCACGCCAAGCAAAGATGCTTCCGATGAGGCCGCGCCGCGAACTCGCCAGCGTCCACGTGAGCCTCGCCGCATCGCGGACACTGCAGATACTTCACATGCTGACCAAATAGTCGTGAAACGTTGAAAGCCGTCGCCGAAACCGCAGTTACGCGCACCTCGTTGGTGCCGTCAATCACGAGCACTTCGTCGAACGTCGTATCGATGTTCTTCTCGCCGCCGATGTGACGTCGCGCGTGGACGTGAACCCCAGTTTCGCTCGGCGCCGCTCCGGTATTGATGACCGGTGCCAAGGCCCCCCATAACGCAACGCCACCCGGATACTTCGAGATCTCCACCTTCACTTTCGTCGGTGGACTAGTTGGTTCGCCAGCGCTCGCACATCGGTCTAGCGTCCGCGATTGCGCTCGGTGGACGACACACCAAAGGCGCGGCGAGCCGTTTCGCTGCTTCCCGATCATGCTAATGCTGCACGGATGAATCATCTCGGTACCCGCCCAAGAACAAACGACCGCGCCGTCGCATTCGCACCGTCGCCACATTGTCGGCGAGTGGGAACACGGCGAGTGAGTCGAGCATGATTCTGTGCAGCGTTGATCGTCGTGACGGGCAGGGAATTGGGCCGCCGAAGGGCCTCCTAGACAAGGAGAGAGCGATGCCAGACTGCGGTACACCAGTCGATCAGAATTTCGAGGAGTGGAAGGGACTTCACCTTTCCCGCGATGAAAAAGCTGAAGCTCAACGGGTGACGCCGCGATGTCGCGCGTGATTTCAGTCATCGGCTTTCCAGGTGGTCAACTCATGTTTCACCTGACCGAGGATCTTGGCGACCCCTGATAGCTCGTGCTTGAACCCCGGCTTTTCTAGATAGATTTGTCACCCGGTGAACGACTGCTCGAAAACGCAAGATTTAGTCAGAGGACTACACGGCGGCCCATCGTTGAGCAATCTCCTCACACGCTGCCTCAAGGTCCTTGCGCCGCTTCTTATAAGATCGCGGACCGACGTATACCTTCCGAGCAAAGACATCAACGACGAACGAATCTGTGGGATCGACCTTCGTTTCGGCTAGAACCGATTCAACATATTGGTGGACAATTGTGGCCGCATACGCGCCGGATTCAACCGCGAAGGGCAGCAACTTCGAGAGCGCTATGTGAACGGCTCCTACGACATCGCCGGCGCCAGCCCGCCGCAACAAGACGGTGGGCTTTACACTGACTCCGACGCCAGCCAATGGCATGAGAGGCATTGTTTTGGCGGGGCGAAATACTTCGTACGCCGACAGATCGATCTCGTCAACGAACGAGGCGAACACCTCAAGCGCCTCAGCGGAGAGCTGGTTGTTTTGAAGCTCCCATGCACTCTTAGGTGTGGCTCGATACAGCCTATCAATTCGTCGGTAGACTTCGTGAATCTTCTCCCGATCGAGGAGGCAATCGGCAACGCCTGCGTAAACCTCGAGGTAGCGTGCAACGACGACATCGCGCCTCACTTTTTGGTCGCGAATGATGCCGCGGCGCCGCGCTGGCGTGGCGACCATGTATTCCGCCAGCTTGTTCACTGAGATACGCGGCTCCGGACGGGTTTTGTTCTCGACCATTACATAATTCTAGCCGATCGACCTTCAAGAATCGCACCGAGACTCCGTCGAATGATGGCTCGGTACGTTGCTCGATCGTCGCTCACGCAGCTAAGCGTATCGAATCGCGGTGGTCGTCCTTCTCGAACGCTCCTACCCAGGCCAGCGGAGCGCGGCGGAGAAGCCGGGGATCGTAGCCGCTAGGAAATCCGACTCCGCGGAGACGAGGTCGAGTAGTTCGAGCCCGAGGACGGTGTCGACGGACTTCCCGTCGCGTTCCGCGACTCGTTGCAGCGCGAGGACTTCGAAGCGGGGGAGGCGGACTTCGACGGCGGCAAGGCGGAGGAGTTTTGGGAGTGCTTTCGCGAGGTCGTCGCCCAGGGCTTCTTCGATCGCTTTCTGCGGCCAGAAGTTCAACGCGAAGCCGATCAGTTCTTTGCGCGATATGGTCATTCCGGAGCAGGTCCGGAGGCCTTCCAGCTCGCCGGATTCGACCCGTTCGTTCAAGTCCAGCGGCTTAATACCGAGAATCTCGGCGGCTTCGGAGTCGGAGTAGGTATCCTTCGGATCGAGGAAGAGGCGGCGGATGTTCGCGGCGGCTTCGGTCATGGCATGATCTCCTGCGTTTGATCCGACGACTGTTGTTGTAGTCGGCACGATCGTACTAGCACGATTGTGCCATACATTCTGGCCGTGGTCAAGCTGCCGCGCTGAAAACTTCGCATGAAAACTGGAACGAACGAGGCTGAAATCTTTGGGGCCGCTCTGAAACGCTGGCGTGAAAAGCGCGGGCTGACTCAGGAAGGTCTTGCTCACGCCGCGGGAATCGCCAGCAGTTACGTCAGCCAGCTGGAGCGCGCAGGGAAGGTCCCGAGCCTCACGATCATCCTCAAGTTTTCGCGCGCGTTAGATATCCTGCCCGGCGATTTGCTGTCCGACTTTACAAAGTCAACGATGAAGAAGCTGCGTATGGATGAGTAACGGATCGAGGAGCTCACGGCGGTGGAACAGTTGCGTCTCGAACGAGTCTCGATCGATCCAGCCGTGATGAACGGTCAGCCGTGCGTTCGGGGGACGTGAATCACCGTCAAGCGGGTCCTCTACGTCCTTGCC
Organism: Thermoanaerobaculia bacterium; assembly: GCA_034663965.1. Lineage (GTDB taxonomy): Bacteria > Acidobacteriota > Thermoanaerobaculia > Gp7-AA8 > Gp7-AA8 > JADGNZ01. Next base: position 18,053 of record JAXDIO010000387.1, read on the forward strand.
GAGTGCAGGAATCGCGAAGAGATCTACAAGGACTTCCCGCGACTGGAGGACGAGGACATCCGGCAGGCGTTGCTCTACGCTGCGGATTCTGTCGACGATAGATAAGGCGGCTAAGAAGTCGCGTGAAGGTCTAACGATCAGACCTCGAAGAGGCTCTCGAACGCCTCAAAGTCTGAGACTCAGATCTTAAGGTCTGAGAATCAGATCTTGAGGAGTCTTCTTGACGCGTGAAGGTCTGGGCGTTAGATCTTCAACAGGCTTGCAGGCAAAAGAAGGTCTGAAGTTCAGATCTTCCTGAGGGAGATTACCCGCGCAAGGTGAGGCTGGCGAGGGGGCGCTTATTCGTTGCTGTCCCTGCTCTACGACGATTCTCTCTTCGTCAGCGCCCTCACCCTTCGCTCCTTCACCACCTCCCCGTTCTTCATCACGAAGGGCACGTCGTGGAGGAGATGGATGTTGCGGAGCGGGTCACCGTCGACGGCGATGAGGTCGGCGTAGGCGCCGGGGGCGATGTTGCCGACGTCCGAGGAGGCGTCGAGCATTTCGGCGGCGCGGGAGGTGGCGGAGCGGATGGCGTCCATTGGGGTCATGCCGAAGGCGACCATCTTGTCGAACTCCTGGGCGATCGGTTCGGTCCAGGCGAAGCCGCCGACGTCGGTGCCGAAGACGATTTTTACCCCGGCTTTCAGTGCTTTGCGGAAGGAGGCTTCGTGCAACGAGACGCGTTTCGCGTCGCGGCGGCCGGCGGCAGTGTCGGGCGGTGCGTTGTGATCGTAGTAGACGGCGAGCGTCGGCACGTACCACGTCCCCTGCTTCAGCATCTGCGCGATATTGTCGTCGGTGAGCTCGAGGCCGTGCTCGATCGAATCGCATCCGCCGTCGAGCGCGCGGCGCAGGCCCTCGCCGTTGTAGGCGTGGCAGGCCACCTTGCGCTTCCAGCCGTGCGCCTCATCGACGATCGCGCGCAACTCGTCCACCGTCAGCGTCGGTTGCGAGATCAGATTGCCGTGTTGATCGATCCACGACCGGTGCGTCATGTAGACCTTGATCCAGTCGGCGCCGTGATCGAGCTGTTCGCGCGCCGCCTTGCGCGCCTCGACGGGGCCGTCGATGAGCTGCGCGCCCTTCGGCACCGTGATCTCCGGCGCGTATCCCTCCAGGTTGTAGCCGCCTGTCGTGGAGATGGCGCGCGTGGAGGCGAAGATGCGCGGACCGGGAATGCGTCCCTCATCGATGGCCTGCTTGATGCCGATGTCGCCGTATCCCGCGCCCTCGGTCTCGACGTCGCGGATGGTCGTGAATCCCTGCTCCAATGCTCGCTTGGCTGAAACGGTGGCCCGCGCCGCGCGATACGCGAGGCTGTACTTCAACAGCTGCGCGTCGTAGCCGCCCTCGGCCGGATCCTCGCCCTGCAGAAAAATGTGCGTGTGCGAATCGATCAGGCCGGGCATCACCGTCATGCCGGTGAGGTCGATGACCGCCGCACCGGCCGGAATGGCCGAGGCGCCGACGCTCTCGATGCGATTGCCGCGGATGACGATGACCTGATTCTCTTTCGGCGCGTCGGAGCGTCCGTCGATGAGTGAGCTGGTCTTGATGTACGTGAGCGGTTGTGCGTTCGCGAAACTCGCGGCGAGCACGAAGAGGATGAAGAGTTTGATTCGCATGGGAGGAGTTTAGCTCTTAGCTGGTAGCTCTTAGCTCTTAGGAAAAGCGGTTCGCGCGGATGCCGCGTCTTCCTCATCCCTTAGAGCTGAGAGCTAACAGCTAAGAGCTTCAAACTACAATCCGCCGCCATGCGTTACGACGACTCCATGCGCGCGCTGGCGCACCAGACTGTCGATGCGCTCTTCGATCATGTCGAAGGAATCGCGGGACGGCGCGTCGTCGATTGGCAGACGCCGGAGGAGTTGCGGGCGCGCGTGCGCATCGACGACCGAGGAGGCGCGGAGGGGATGGGGTTGATCAGGCAGCTGATGGACAACGCCATTCAGTTGCACCATCCCGCGTACATGGGGCATCAGGTTTGCCCGCCGTTTCCGACCGCGGTCATCGCCGATCTGGTGATCTCGACGCTGAACCAGTCGACGGCGGTGTTCGAAATGAGTCCGATCGGGACGGTCATCGAGCAGGAGGTCGTCCGCTGGCTGGCCGATCGCGCCGGCTATCCGGAGACATCGCTCGGCACTGCCGTCGCCGGCGGCTCGGCGGCGAATCTCACCGCGCTGCTGGCTGCACGCGCGCGATGGAATGCGAAACGGGAGTCGGGAGTCGGGAGTGGGGTGTCGGAGAAGAATCACGCTTCGACCCCCGACTCCCGACACCCGACTCCCGCACGTCCGGTCATCCTCTGCTCCGCCGATGCGCACTACTCGATCGCTCGCGCGGCGTCGATCATGGGAATCCCGGCGGACGACGTCGTCAAAGTCGCGACGGATGATCAGCATCGTCTGGAGGTGGATGCTCTCGCCGCCGCGCTGCGCGAAAACGAAGTCATGGCCATCGTGGCCACTTCCGGTTCCACGGCCACCGGCGCATTCGATGACCTTCGCGCGATCGCGGCGTTGCGCGACAAACACGACACCTGGCTGCACGTCGATGCCGCGCACGGCGCGTCTGTCGTTCTCAGCGAGCGACTTCGTCCGCTCGTCGATGGTCTCGACCTCGCCGACTCGCTCGCCTGGGACCCGCACAAGATGCTCTGGATGTCGCTCGCCCTGGGCGTGGTCCTCGTGCGCGACGGCCGCTGGCTGCGCCGCGCCTTCGAAGCCGATGCGCCGTACCTTTTCAACGCCGAACGCGCGAGCGACAACATCGGCGAGATGACCATCCAGTGCTCCAAGCGTGCCGACGCGATCAAGCTGTGGCTGACCTTGCAGATGTTCGGAACGCAGCCGTTCGTCTCGGCGATGGAGCATGTGACGGACCTGACTCGCTATCTATACGACGCGGTCGTGGCATCGTCCGATTTCGAGGCGATGCACGTGCCGGACTTCAACATCTTCTGTTTCCGGCATCGCAGCGACGATGCAACGAATTTTGAGTTGCGCGAACGTTTGATCCGATCGGGGCAAGCGTGGATCACGTCGACTGTCCTCAAAGGTCAGCGCGTGTTGCGCGTGACGATGATCAATCCGCGCACGGAGCGAGGGGATGTCGATCGGATGCTTGGGGCTCTCAGGAGATCATCCTGACGCGAGCGCAGCGAGATGTCAGGATCTCCGGTGGCGGTGCGAGTGCCACTGCCGATAGCCGCATTTCGCGCGGTCTGACCGGAGATCCCGCCGTCTACGCGGCGGGATAAACTCGGAAAACCGCCATGCCACTACGCATCGTTCTCGTCGAGCCGCGCGAAGCGGGGAACGTTGGCGCGGCGGCGCGTGTGATGAAGAACTTTGGGTTCGACGATCTCTGGATCGTCGGAAAACATCCGAATCTGCATCCGCTCGCCGGGTGGTGGGCGAGCGGCGCGGACGACGTCGTCGAACGCGCGCACTTCGCGCCGACGCTGCACCACGCTGTCGCCGATGCGCACATCACCGTTGCCACGACGTCGGACCGCGAGCGGACTACGCCGGTCGATTTGACGCCGGTCGAGGTCGCGCAGCGATTTTCGTCAATTGGTGATCAGACCCTGGCGCTTGTGTTCGGCCGCGAGGACAAAGGCCTCACGCGCGAGGAAGTCGTGCAGTGCCAGCACACAGCGGTCATCCCGACTTCACCAAATTTTCCGACGATGAACCTCGCGCAGTCGGTGGGCGTCTTCTGTTACGAGCTATCGACAACGTCGCGCGATGCGGAACCTCGCGAGCTTGCCACGGCCGCGCGGATTGAGCGGCTGCACGAACGCGTGCAGGCGCTGCTCGTCGAAGTCGGCTTCCTCCACGGCGACAATCCGTATCGCGTGTACGACGAGTTGCGCGCCATCTCCGCACGCGCCGATCTCGACGGCCGCGAGGCCACCATCCTCCTCGGCATCATCCGGCAGATCGAGTGGAAGCTCGCTCAGGCGGGCGGCCGCACGCCGTGAACCTCGTGCGATCCAGCGAGGCACTCGCCGA
>JAXDIO010000391.1:0-5465 GCA_034663965.1 Thermoanaerobaculia bacterium
GTGCCGTACTCGGCGAGTGAGAAGTTACGGAAATAGGTGACGTCTTTCAGCGGCTCGAACACCGCACCCCAGAGTTCATCGGCGAGGTGGATTTCGCCTTCGCTTCCATCGGTGAACTTTGTCCAGATCGTGAAGTCGCGAACGTATCGGGCGTCGGTGACGGTGTAGTACATCGGGTGTGCTTCGTCAATGGTAACTGCTTTGTTCACGCGGAGGCGCGGAGATCGCGGAGTTCAGCTTTCTCCCGTCCTCCGCGGCTCCGGGTGAACGTCTCCCCTTAGCAAAAAACGGGCGGCCTGTCGGCCGCCCGTCGTAAACAGCGAAGAGAGACCCTACTGCTCGTCGTCAAAATCCGCCAGCGACAGCGCCTCTTCGGCTTCGTCGTCCGTTTCCGCGCGGAGGAGGTCTTCGAGGTTGGGCTGGACCGGGACTGGCTCGTCCTTCTCGAGGTAGACCTCGCGGTAGACGAGCATGCCCGTTCCTGCCGGGATGAGGCGGCCGACGATGACGTTTTCCTTGAGGCCGCGCAGGTGGTCGACTCGGCCGGCGATGCTGGCTTCGGTGAGCACTCGGGTGGTCTCCTGGAATGACGCGGCGAAGATGAAGCTGTCGGTCGAGAGCGAGGCTTTGGTGATGCCGAGGAGGAGTGGCGTGCCGTCGGCGGGCTCGCCGCCGCGGTTCATCACCCTCTCGTCCTCTTCCCCATGAGGCGGGAAGCGATCGACCTGCTCCCTATTGCGTAACAGGTGAGGAAGTCCGTATCGCCGACGCGGGTCACGCGGACGCTACGCAGCATCTGGCGGCAGATGACTTCGATGTGCTTATCGTTGATGGCAACCGACTGCGAGCGGTAAACCTCCTGGATCTTGTCGACCGGGTAGCGCTGCAGCTCCTTGATGCCGAGGACCGCGAGGACGTCGTGCGGATCGATCGGGCCGTCGATGAGCGGATCGCCGGCGCGTACGCGCTCGCCCTCCTGCACGTTGACGTGCACGGAGCGAGGAACGCTGTACTCGTGACGCGTGCCTTCGTCGGTCTCGATGATGACGCGGCGCATGCCCTTGACCACCGGACCGTGATGCACCGTTCCCTCGACCTCGGAGATGACAGGCTTATCGCGGCGAAACGGTCTTGAGCTGTATGCACGTTCCTTCGTAGACTTGCGCGGGTGACCAACGAAACGAGTTTCGACGCTCTGTTCCGTCAACTGCGCCGCGACGCTGTTCTGCTTCACAAACCCTATCCGCCGTATGCAGGCCCTCGGACGAATTCGAAGTTCGGGGGCCTGCCGAAGCTGCCGGCGCGATATGAGTGGCCGCGTACCTCGAAGGGTAAGCCGCTCCACTTTTTCGCGCAGATCGATTGCGGCGACATCACCTTCAAGTCCCCGCTGCCCAAACGCGGCGTGCTGTTCTTCTTCGGCTGCGACGATGATGAGCAGGTCTGGCATCAGGAAGGGCCCACCACGGACAACTGCGCCGTCATTTATGCACTCGACGCCTTCGCCGGGACGCCGGCGCGCGAAGTGCCGGCCGATCTTCCTCCGATCGGCGGCTACTGGTCCTTCGGTCGCGCCTGGCGCGAAGTGATGCGCGAGAGCGACCCCGGCCCCAACGTCCACATCGAATGGCCGATCCAGCCGTTGCCGTTGGACACATGGCCCGACACGCTCTTCGAGGACGAGGACCAGTCGCAGTCTTTCCTGGAGAGATTGCACCTTTGGCGCACGGACACCAAGTTCCGCCAAACCGCGCATGCGTTCGGAGAGCAGCAGAGGCAGTACGAGCACCTCCTGGAGCAGGTTCGAGCGGATGCTTTCACCAAAGCCACAGGCGAGACCCCGATCGTCGATCCCTATCCTCCGGCCCAGGATACCAACGCGGCGCGGGAGATCTTCTTTCACGTCGAAAAAGGGCCGGAAGCCTATCCGCAATATTGGATCAGCATTCATTACGCGACGCGGGCGTTGCTGCACCGGCCGCGCTCGCTAATGAGTCCTAGTGTCGAGCTGACCGAAGAAGGGGTGGTTGCGATTGCGGAGGACTGGCTGCGACGCTCGAACGAGATCGGTGTCGACGAACCGGTGTCGGGAGAGGATCGTAGCGCCATCCGCGCCTGGCTGCTCAGCATGGACTCACCGAGGATCCCCGCACCTTTGAACAATGCCACGACCATGGTGTTCGAGTCCCTGGTCGCGACGATCCGTTCCTGGGCCGGCGACCCTGATCGCGCCGCGCGCCTGACACCGCACGTCTATGAAGCGATGCGCTTCCGCTTCAGCAGCTTCGTCTACGGGCGCGTGCATTGCTCGCAGATGTTGGGAAATGCTCCCTCCGCCCAGAACCCGCAACCTCCCGACAATCCGGAGATCGTCCTGCTCAATCTCAGCACCGACTATGGACTGGGCTGGTCGTTCGGCGATGGGGGATTCTGCACCTACTGGATCATGCAGAATGATCTCGCGAGGCGCGATTTCTCAAAAGCGTGGGGATTGATCGAAGGCCACTGATAGCCCCGGCGGACTTCACGCCTGATCTCGAGCTCTGGTGTCGAGACTGTCGCACCCGACCGCTCGCGGTGCATGTTGCACGAGAGCGTCGCGCAAAATGTTTCCCCGCCTTTCGCGAATTGCGGATTGCAGTGTAACCGTAATAATCGTTTGGGAGGAGCGTTCCAACGGTCGTCCTGAGTCTACCTACGGGTCTGAGCACAGCCGTTTGCGATCGCGTTCGGATACACCGATTTCGTGAGTAGGATCGTGTCAGAGTCGACGACAAAACGGGCGGCCTTTCCGTGAAAAACGGCCATCCGGGTCACACCTTCGCTCCTCGCTTCTACTATGAAGAAGATTGCCATTCCAACCGCGCCCACCCAAACGATTCAGTTCGTACCCCAGACCGCCACAAGAATCTAGCCAGTGGCGATGACACGCCTCTCTTAGCCTCAGCACGGATTCGGATTCAGGATGCATGGATTCGCGTAATCGAGCTGGCCTAGGTCTGCCTGTACGCCGGTAATCGGGCTGAAGATGAACCATACGTGGCTACCAAAATAACGGGCCCATAGCACGCCATAGAGCTCCGCGTAGCCCTTGTTGAGGTTTGTAATACGAAACACTGGCGAACCACTGTCTCCTTCGACCGCACACCCGTTACTGGGACAATGCACGACGTATTGGCAAAGAAGTTCGGAATTCGGCCGTGTTGACCACGTAAAGTCGGCGCATGTGTTGCTGATCGTTCCCTCAGACCATCCCGAAGTTCTTCCCACTTTATCCAGCGTGAGACCGACAAGAAACGGTTGCGACGGAGGCGCGATGATATGGAAGCTCGGCTTGCTGTGATCGATCGAAATGTTCGGGGTGAGCCAATTCGTCGTGATCGCGGTGGTCCGGCCGATGAATCCATGCCCCCATGGGACTCCGGACGAGTACTTGACGAAGACGGTATCGCTCCAGCGGCACATTAAACCAGGATATGCCGGCGGACACGTGAAACCGGGAGGATCGGCCGTCTCCGTACCGACTAGATTGGCAGGTACGACGACAGACTGATACCAGATTGAGCCGTCGACCGCCCACGGGGCAGGTGTGCAGTGTGAAGCGGTGACAAAGCCCGCCACATTCGTGTTCATGTACGCATTGAATCCGAGACTACATGTTGAGCCGCCGGAGCGTTGAATCTGATATCCCCCCTCAACGGGCCGCTTTCTGTCCTGTAACGTGTGCGTTACCGGTACGACGCGAGTAGTAACTTCAAGTGCAACGGCTTCTGCGGGAATTCGTGTTTTCGTCAGCTGCGCGAGCACTTGTGCCCGCACTGTTTCCTTCTCAATGCCAATCAACAGCCGATTATGAGCTTCGTCGATGTCCGTCATCGTTACGCCTGGAGTCCTCGATACTATGGCAGTCATTGCGCTATACCACTGCCTAAGCTGCTGAAATGCAAATTTTGCTGGCAGCGCGTGGATGCCGTTCTTCGGTATCGCGCCAGCGCCGAATACCATGGTGATTGCTTGCCTAACGGCCGTGGCCTTAGCCGGGCTGACGTCCGTCAGATACACCTCCAACGTGGCATTGCCGGCGTACATACCACCGAACTCCGGGACGATTCTTGCGACGGAGCTGAATTGATCGTCGAGCGTGACTGGCGCTTTAGGCTCCGGAGTCGCCGCGAATGCGGATCCCAATGATGCCAGGAGAAAGAGGAACAGAACGAATGGACGCATATGGCCTCCCTTTATGGGGTAGTGATGTTTGGAGGCGTTTCGTTACAGGCCTTGTAACGGGTCAGGCACTCGTACATGGCGAAGCGTCGCTCAAGCACGCAAAGTGGTTGAGATGCTCAACAAGCTATCGGCGTGTGGAAACGCGGACGAGTAGCCGCCAATGGCCAACGTCAACGAGAGAAACGATGACACGCAAAACGGGCGGCCTTGCGGCCGCCCGTTTCAATTGAAGCGATGAAGTAAACCCTACTGCTCGTCGTCGAAATCCGCCAGCGACAGTGCTTCTTCGGCCTCGTCGTCGGTTTCCGCGCGGAGGAGGTCTTCGAGGTTGGGCTGGACCGGGACTGGCTCGTCCTTCTCGAGGTAGACCTCGCGGTAGACGGGCATGCCCGTTCCTGCCGGGATGAGGCGGCCGACGATGACGTTTTCCTTGAGGCCGCGCAGGTGGTCCACTCGGCCGGCGATGCTGGCTTCGGTGAGCACTCGGGTGGTCTCCTGGAAGGATGCGGCGGAGATGAAGCTGTCGGTCGAGAGCGAGGCTTTGGTGATGCCGAGGAGGAGTGGGGTGCCGTCGGCGGGTTCGCCGCCGCGGTTCATCACTTTCTCGTTCTCTTCCATGAAGCGGAAGCGATCGACCTGCTCGTCCACGAGGAAGTCCGTGTCGCCGACGCGGGTCACGCGGACCGAACGCAGCATCTGGCGGCAGATCACTTCGATGTGCTTGTCGTTGATGGCAACCGACTGGGAGCGGTAGACCTCCTGGATCTTGTCGACCAGGTAGCGCTGCAGCTCCTTGATGCCGAGGACCGCCAGGACGTCGTGCGGATCGATCGGACCGTCGATGAGCGGATCGCCGGCGCGCACGCGCTCGCCTTCCTGCACGTTGACGTGCACGGAGCGGGGGACGCTGTACTCGTGGCGGGTGCCTTCGTCGGTCTCGATGATGACGCGGCGCATGCCCTTGACCACCGGACCGTGATGCACCGTTCCCTCGACCTCGGAGATGACGGCCTTATCGCGCGGGTGGCGAGCTTCGAACAGCTCGACGACGCGCGGCAGACCGCCGGTGATGTCCTTCGTCTTGGTCGTGGCGCGCGGGATCTTGGCCAGGATGTCGCCCGGGTAGACCTCGCGGTAGACGGGCATGCCCGTTCCTGCCGGGATGAGGCGGCCGACGATGACGTTTTCCTTGAGGCCGCGCAGGTGGTCCACTCGGCCGGCGATGCTGGCTTCGGTGA
>JAXDIO010000403.1:0-4856 GCA_034663965.1 Thermoanaerobaculia bacterium
CGCGCGCGCGATGGCAATCGCGTCGATTGCCACGATCGGATCGTACCAATCGTAGATGCCGCCGAAGAGGACATCTCTGCCGGAATCGGCCGCGGGCAAGATGGCCGCGTTCCCAGGAGGAACGCCAAATGGCGCAATGCGAATCAGCGCGTCGAAATGCGGATCGTTGCCGAATGCGATCGGATTCACGCGGCCGGCCATGAGCAGCGCGCCGAGGTAGAAGAGGCGTTGTGCGTTGGACCCGCAGAGGAAAAGATCTCCTCCCAACAGCAACCGCATCTGCGTCGCGTAATCGTGCGTGAACACTTCGGCACCGCGCGTCACGTAGTAGGTCAGGTTTTCGATGATGAAGGGATCGTACAGATCGACGACGGTCGGAATCGCGCGTCCGTGCGCGAAGAGATCATTCCCGGCGTGGCTCTGCACGACCGCGACGTCCGCTTCGGCGGTGTAGCGCTGCAGCGTCTCCGGCGTGATTGCATCGACGCGGCAGCCGGGCACGGCTCCGGCATCGCGGGAGAGCATCGTCACCTCGTGGCCGTCGGCGAGCAGGACCTTCGCCATCTCCAGAAATCGAATGCCGACACCGGCCGGCTGGCCATGGCCAATCGGCTCCGGGCACACGAGCAGCGCACGCGTCATCCGCGTCCCTTCACGCGTTCAACGATCGTGTGCAGTTTCCACGTGCGCGACTGGAAGATCGCGTCGAGCAGGTTCTGCATCCTCGCCACCTCGGCGTGCAGCGCGCCGTTCGTGCGCTGCAGTTCGATCAGCGCCGGCTCGACCTCGGTCAACCGCGTTGTCGCCGCGTACCGCTCGCGGTTCGCGCCATCGAGCGCGCCGCGGATCTCCGCGTTCGCTCCTTCGAGATGGCTGATGCGCATCATTGTCTCGTTAATCCGTTCGCTGAGCGCGCCGATCTGCGCGATCAGCGATTGCTTGTCGCGTTCGAGCCGCGCCACTTCCTGTTCGATCCGGCTGCGCCCGCCGCGGGCTTCGACGAGATCGCCTTCGAGCATCACCGTGCGCCGTTTCTCCCGTTCGAATACGTTCGCGAAGAGGTTCTCGCCCATGAGCGCGGCGTGTTTTCGCCACACCTGCAGCCGCGCGTCGCGAAACTTCGGCGATCCCTCGGGATTTTCCATGACGATCGATCCGCCGCCTTTGATGTGGCGGATCTCGCAGGTGATGCGAGGCACGTGAACGAATTTGCCGCGCTGCGAGAGGCGGATCAGAAAGTCCCAATCCTCGAAGAGATCGAAGGCGGTATCGAAGCCGCCGAGGTCGAGAAAATCGCTGCGGCGAAGCAAGAGCGTGGGGAGCGGGATGTAGTTGTCGACGAGCAGCAGTTCGCGATCGAAATCACGCGCGTACATGCGCATCGGCTTGCGCTCGGCTCCATCGATGAATGCAGAGACGGCATCGCTGTACCACGCGGTTGCGTTCGATCCGCGCGCCGCATTCGCAAGCGTCGCCAGGTGTTCGGGGTAGTAGAGATCGTCGTCGTCGAGAAAGGCGATGTAATGATTCTTCGCCTCTTTCACGCCCGCATTCGCGGCCTCGGAACGGCCGCGCGATGGTTCATGCTCGACCAATGTGACGCCATCGATATTCGGATGTGCGCCGCCGTCATTCACGACCACGATCTCCGCCGGATAGCCGGTCGCGCGGATCGACGCCACCGCTTCGGCGAGCAGCGCCGGCCGGTCCTTCGTCCGCACGATGACGCTGAGCGGCAGCGGCTCGTCGACGACATCAAGACGACTTGGCCCCATCGCCTCGCGCAACGCGCTGAACGGCGTCGTCCGCAGCGATGGCAACGGCGTCGTCCAATACGCCTCGGCGAACTTCACATTCGGCGGCAGCGTCATCGTCCGCCAGGCATTGAGACCGCGCGCGTACGAGGTGTAATCACGGACGGCCGATTGCGATTCATGCGCCGCGATCGCAGCGTACTTTGCATCGGCAACGGAAGTGATATCGACGAGCGCATTCGGCCGCAGCGGAGCGCTAACTTCGTAAAACGCTACACGCGCGACAGCGAGATCGGCGAAGAGCGACGCATCGCGCGCGATGAGATCGCAGAAGGCGCGCGACAACGCCACGTGATCCGGATGAATCTCCAGCGGACTGGGAACCGCGATCAGATCCGGTTTCCACTCGCGAAGAATCGCGGCAAGACGATCGTCTAATAAATGCGCGTTCGATAGTTCGCGATCCGGAAATCCGAGAAACTCGATCGTGGCGTCACCGAGGAGTGCCAGGGCGGCGCGCGACTCGGCTTCGCGTTGGGACGCATTGCCGGCCTGCGCGCCATCAGTCGCCACGACCACGTGCACCTTCCGGCCTTCGCGCAGATGGAGCGCCACCAGGCCGCCACAACCGATCACTTCATCGTCCGGATGCGGCGCCAGCACGAGGAGGCGCTCGCCGCGTAAGTCCTGCGGCTCGAATGGAATCGCCTCCGACTCGGGCATGGTCATGGCATCGGATTATAGGTGCTCCGTATAATTCAGCCATCCGTGAGACGTGACGAGCAGCAACCGATCGCCGGGGTTCTGTCGCTGATCCGCGAGCTCACCGGCCCCGCCACGCGCGCCGACAACATCGCCGACCTCTTCGTCTCGTCATTCAGCGCGCTCGATCACGCCATCGATTTCGATCTCGCCGCCGCGGTGATGCTCGAACAGAACCTCGACCTTTACGTCGTCACGCGCGAAGGCGCCGGATCGCTCATCGGCCCGGCGCTGATCGAGAGTCTGCGGCGCACGCTGGAGACAATGATCCCGGTGTCGTTCGCAGCCGCGGACGTCATCGTCAAAGCCGAGCGCAGCGATCTTCCGCGGCGCGGTGCAGGCGACAGCATCGAGCACTCCACTCATGCCATCATTACCGTTGAGAACCGCAGCAGCGGCGTGCTGCTCGTCTTTCGCGGCGAGCCGTTCGACGAACAGGAGCGGCAGATCGTCGAGATCTTCGCGGCGCAGGTATCGCTGCTCATCGGTCAGCTCAGCGCGCGCGACCAGATTCAGGGGCTCGCCGACACCGATGACCTCACCGGCATCGCCAACAAGCGCCACTTCCGCCGCCAATTGCCGCAGGAGATGGAACGCGCCCGCGTCTACTCGCTTCCGCTCACACTATTGATGTTCGACATCGACGACTTCAAAGCGATCAACGACAACTTCGGCCACACGGTCGGCGACGTCGTTCTCTCGGAACTCTGCGGCGCCGTGCGCGAGACGCTGCGCCCTCCCGATCTCTTCGCCCGCTTCGGCGGCGACGAGTTCGCGATCATCCTTCCGCACACAGACCTCGGCGGCGCATGCGCGGTGGCCGACCGCATCCTGCAGAAAGTCCGCATGTTGACCATCCCCGCCGACGACGAAGGCTCCATCCAATGCTCCATCTCCCTCGGTATCGCCGACTACCAGCGCGCCGACAGCACCGCCGCGGATGTCATCCGCCGCGCCGATGAACGGCTCTACGAAGCGAAGCGATCGGGGAAGAATCGCTATTCACTGTCATCCTGAGCCGCCGAAGGCGTTGGAGCGCGAAGCGGGGAACGCCGAAGGACGGTCGAAGGACCCCCCAAGTGCTTGCCTCGTGAAAAATACCGCCGCCCAACTGGGTTAGCAGCTGGGGGTCCTTCGACCGTCCTACGCGACTCCGCGCTTCGCGCTACGTCGCTCCGGCGGCTCAGGATGACAGGCGATACACTTTCGCGCGTATGCCCAACCGCTACCTGATCGCCAACTGGAAGATGAACATCCCGCCGGAAGGCATCGCCACGTATCTCGATGCGGTCAAGGACGCCAATGCCGTCATCGCGCCGCCGTTCGTCTATCTGAAAGACGTCGCCGAAAAATTCACCAACGCTGCCGCGCAGAACTGCGCGGATCAGAAATCAGGCGCGTTTACCGGCGAAATCTCCGCCGGCATGCTTCGCGACTGCGGCGCGCGTTTCGTCATCATCGGTCATTCCGAGCGGCGCACGATTTACGGTGAAGACGACGCGCTCATCGCACGCAAGCTGGCCATGGTCATCGACGCCGGACTGACTCCAATCCTCTGCATCGGCGAGAACGAGCAGCAGCGCGAGCGCGGTCACGCCGTCAGTTTTTGTTCCGACCAGGTCTGCGCCGCCGCAATCCCGCAGCTCGCGAACGCGAACGAAATCATCGTCGCGTACGAACCGATCTGGGCCATCGGTACGGGACGCAACGCCACCGGCACGATGGTCGCGGAGATCGTCGGTGCGATTCGCGACGCGCTCGAACGTTTCTGGCCCGATGGAATCGCGAAGCGAACGCCAATCCTCTACGGCGGAAGCGTGACGCCGGACAACGTCGATGACCTCATCGAACACGGGCGCATCGACGGCTTTCTGGTCGGCGGCGCGAGCCTCGATTCGAAGAAGTTTCTGGCGCTCGCAGCGGCGATGAAGACGCTTCAGGCGCAGCCTTGACACTCGGTGCCATTCCGGGAAGAATTCGCCCCCTTGTCCCGTTAGCAGCTTCGCTTCGGAGAATCCATGATCGTACTTCTTGTCATTCTGCACATCGTCATCAGCCTGTTCCTGATCCTCGTCGTCCTTCTGCAGCAGGGGAAGGGGGCGGATCTCGCGGGCGCGTTCGGCGGTGGCGGTTCGCAGACCGCATTCGGCGCGCGCGGCGCGACCACCCTTCTGCACAAGCTGACGACCAGCTTCTTCGTCCTCTTTGTCATCACCTCGCTCACGCTGGCGATCCTTCAGGCTCGCCCGCGCTCCTCGGTCATGAGCGGCGCACCCTCAGCGCCGGCAACTCCAGCCAAGAAGTAGCAGCGTTCTTTAAAGCCCAAGTGGCGGAATTGGT
>JAXDIO010000413.1:0-17487 GCA_034663965.1 Thermoanaerobaculia bacterium
GGTGTCGGGAGTCGGGCGTCGGAGCGACAACCGAGAAATCCGCGGCGGTCGCTCCGACTCCCGACCCCCGACGAACGACTCCCGCGCGATACGCGTTCTGCGCGCGGATCAACTCCTCCAGCGTGCCGATCGCGCGCGTCTCCACGCCCACCAGCCGGCTCCAGCGTTCCTGCGCCACTTGCGCGCGCCAGCTCAGGCCGAAGGTGATGGCGAAGAGGGCGATGGCGAAGGCGGCGGTGAGCAGCAGCACGCGCGTGCGCAGGCGGGTGCGACGCGCCACTACGCGGCTCCCGCCAGTTCGTTCGCGCGCCGCGCCACCACGTGCGCGGCGAGGACGAACGCGGCGTGGCTCCACGTCAGCGGCGCGACGGAGATCGGCTTGCCGGTGTACGGGTCGAGCTGTTCCGCGAGGACGCCGCTCGGCAGCGCGTGGCGCGTCGCCCACGTCAGGATGTCGATCGCCTTCTGTAATTCCGTGAGGTTTTGCGCGCGCATCGCGTACCAATGCGCGATCGACAGCGTGCAGACGATCCATGGATTGCCGGGCACGTTCGCGACGTCCTTCGAGACCTGAAAGTAGTAATCGTTCTCGTAGCGCGCCACGCCGCCGATGTCGGTCTTGATGGTCAGACGCGAAATCATCGCCTCCATCGTTGCCACGATCTTCGGATCGTTGGCGTCGAACATGCCGAAGAGCCAGAGACCGGCCATCGACGCGTCGAGGGTCATGTCGGCCGTGATCTGCCCTTCGCGCGAGACGTTGATCGAGCGCGCGAAGCAGCCGCTGGTTTCATCGAACAGGAAGCGGATCGCGCCGTCTTTGATCTCCGCGGCGCCGCGGCGGTACTTCTCCGCCTGCGCCGTCTCGCCGAACGCATCGGTAAAGCGCGCGGCCGCGTTCAGTCCCGCCCACACCGAGCCGACCGTGAACGCTGCGATTCCGCGCCGCTCCTCCCACAAATCCCACGACGGCGCCGGCAGCCGCGTGTGCGGCTCGCGGTAGCGCAGGAGAAAGTCCGCCATCTGCTTGATGATCGGCTTGTACAGCGGCTTCACGAATTCGACGTCGTGGAACTTCTCGAAGTGCGTCCAGAGCGCGACCACAACCAGCGCCGTCTCGTCTTCCTGAATCGGCAACTGCCGCTTGCCGTCCGCCAGCCACGGATGCCACGACGATCCCGCCGATCCATCCGGGTTGTACTTGTGCAGCAGAAACCCCTCGGGCGTAATCAACTGGCAGCAGAAATCGAAAAAGCGCCGCGTGATCTCGGCGTAGCCGGCCTGCAGTAGGGCCGTGGCCACGATCGATCCGTCGCGCGGCCACATATACGTGTACGTGTCGCGTCCGAACTGGACGATGTCCGAATCGGTAGCGGCGATGACGGCTCCGCTGTGATCGATCTGAGTGCGAATTATCAGCAGCGATCTTCGATACAGCCGCTGAACATCGTCGGGCAACCTGCTGATGTCGACGTCGTTCTTCACCCACAGCTTCCAGTAGTCGCGCGTGCGGTCGAGGAACGATCCTGCGCCGCGCTCGCGCACGAGAGCATCGAGCGCCGCCACTTCTTTGTACGACTTGCCGAAGACCCACCAGATGTACGCGGTGGCCGTACCGCCCGGCGCGAGCGACAGTGACATCATCCCGGTGCAATCGACCGAACCTTGTGCAATCGCTTTGTGCGCTTCGAGCACGCCATCCTCGGCATCGCGCCACGTGCCCTGGTAGCCCTCGCGCTCCTTCGTTCCGATGGCGAAGGATTGAAATCCGAACTGGTCATCGACCGATCCGTTGATCAGAACGTAGCGCTGCGCTTTGTACGCGACGAATCCATTGAACTCGGGATCGAAGAAGATCGTGTCGCCGATGGCGTTCCCGCCGAGGTGCGGATCGAAGTGAGTGAAGAGGCGGACGGGGCGTTTTTTGTCGGACAGGTTTTTCAGCTCGACGCGGCGTACGAACACATCGCGATCGAAGTCGACCGTATCGTTGATGACCATGTCCAGCTGCAGCGAATCGGAATGCGCATCGACGCGCGTCACCAGCGAATCGCCGTCGTAGTCGAGCCGCTTCTCCCACGCCGGATTGCCGATCCACGCGAACTTGCCGTCGCACCAAACGCCGAAAAACGAAACGTCGCCGGCGGTCTGGTTGTCCTGCCCGACATGCGGGTAGTAAACGTCGCGGATGTTGTATTCATGATCGAAGTTGACCATGAGATTGCCGTTGCCGATGGGAAGGTCGCGGGCCACGTGGTGCAGGATAACTGCAACGTCACATCTGACACTTCGGACACCAATACGTTCCGCGCGCGTCCACTCCCTGCTTGCGATAGCGAATCGGCGTTCCGCAGCGACGGCACGGATCGTTGCCACGGCTGTAGACAGAGAACTCCGAACGTCCGCCGGCGCTGCGGCGGAGGAGTTTGTATGCGCAGTCGACGATCCGTTCGAGTTGCGTGTCATCGAGGTCGGCCACGCGGTGAAACGGATTGACACCCGCGCAGAAGAGCGATTCCGATTTCCAGATGTTGCCGACGCCGGCCAGGACGCGCTGATTGAGAAGCACGTTCGCGATCTCTTCGTCCGGACGTGCGCGGATCCGCTGCAACACTTCGTCGCGGTCGAAGGTCGCTCCGAGTAGGTCGGGACCCATGCGGCGGAGATCGTTGTCGCGCGCGAGGCTGCGGCTGGTGTGGAACTCGGCCACGGGAACGGTGAACGCGACGGCCACGAATTCGTCCGTACCGATCACGATGCGCATGTCGCGGCGGGGACGTTTCCAGCGCTCGCCCGGACGGTAGATGTGCCAGCTTCCGTTCATCTTCATGTGCGTGTGGAGATGGAGGTCGCCGGAGAATTCGATGATCAGATTCTTGCCGGCCGAGGTGACGCGCTCGATCGTGCGTCCGGTCACCGGCGCGTCTTCGTCGATGCGCGCGAGTTTCGGCAGCACGGTCTCGAACGACGTCACCGTCTTTCCCGCCAGCGCCCGATGCAGCGCCTGCGCCGCGCGATAGATGCTGTCGCCTTCAGGCATATGGTTAGTCTGCCATTCACTGGCCCAAAATCCGCAGCATCGAGTGCGGCATGACCGACGACGATCAGCGCTCCGATGAAGCCCGCGAAACGTTCGCGTACTTTTCGAACGAGTACGCGCAGGCGCTGCAGGCGTTCAAGACGATCGAGGGGCAGTCGTCGACGCTGCTGCTGATGGGCGTCAGCGACGAGCTTCGCGGCTTCATCGATCAATTCATCACCATGGCCTCGGGGACGAAAGCGCTGGCCGAGGAACGCGGCGAAGCGCACTTCGCGGAGTGGTTCGGCGAACTGATTCGCAAAGCGGAAGCGCTGCGCGGCGAGATCGTTCCGCAATAGCGGGCCATCTACAATGCGCTATGCGCCTGCTCGCCATCCTCGCTCTGGAGGTCCTCATGTCCGCAACGCTCGACGCCGCAACCACGCTCGATCAACGCATCGATGATGCCGCGAAGAAGGTTGAATCGAAAGTCATCGCCTGCCGCCGCGACATTCACGAACATCCGGAGCTCGGCAACCGCGAGACGCGCACGTCGAAGATCGTGGCCGACCGCCTGCGCGAGCTCGGCATCGAGGTGAAGTCGCCCGTCGCCCACACCGGCGTCATTGGCCTCCTTCGCGGCGGCAAGCCGGGACGCGTGGTCGCACTTCGCGCGGACATGGACGCGCTGCCGGTCATCGAGCAGGTCGACCTCCCGTTCAAATCGACCGTGCGCACGACGTTCAACGGACATGAAGTCGGCGTCATGCACGCCTGCGGGCACGACGCGCACGTGGCCATCCTCCTCGGCGTCGCCGAAGTGCTGGCCGGCATGCGCGACGAGATCCCCGGCACCGTCAAGTTTCTCTTTCAACCCGCCGAGGAGGGCGCGCCGGAAGGGGAGGAAGGCGGCGCGATGCTGATGGTGAAAGAGGGCGCGCTCGAAAATCCGAAGGTCGACGCGGTCTTCGGCCTTCACGTGACCTCGCGCTATCCCGTCGGCGAGATCGCCTACCGCCCCGGCTCGATGATGGCCGCGGTCGATTCATTCAAGATCGTCGTGCACGGCAAGCAAACCCACGGCGCGTACCCCTGGCTCGGCGTCGATCCGATCGTCGTGGCCGCGCAGATCGTCCTCGGCCTGCAGACCATCCCCAGCCGCCAGGTCGATTCGTCGCTCGCTCCGTCGATCGTCACCGTTGGCGCGATTCACGGCGGCGTCCGCAACAACATCATCCCCGACGACGTGGAGATGATCGGCACGATCCGCTCGCTCGACGCGAAGATGCGCGACGACATCCACGCCCGCATCAAACGCACCGCCGAGGACATCGCCCGCAGCGGCGGCGCCACCGCGACCGTGACGATCACCGAGGGCTACCCGATCACCTACAACGATCCCGCCGTCACCGAACGGATGGCCCCCACCCTCCGCCGCACCGCAGGCGCCGCGAACGTGCAAGTAGTCAACGCCGTCCTCGGCGCCGAGGACTTTTCCTTCTTCCAGCAAAAGGTCCCCGGCCTCTTCTTCTGGCTCGGCACGCGGCAGAACGGCAAGACCGCCGAGGAAGCGGCATCGAATCACTCACCGCTGTTTTATGTCGAGGAGAGCGGGTTGGAGTTGGGCGTGCGGGCGATGGCGCATGTGGCGATCGACTACCTCAAGACGCCGTGAGCGGAACAGACATTGCTCTTCGGTAGTCGTGCGCTCGCACAAACGACAGGCTTTTCGTCTGCTGCTGTTCACGTCATCGGTCGGTGCATTCCTTTTGGTCGTGAAGAGCGTCGCTACCGGCGAAGCGCGTCCGTTTGACAAAACACTGCGACAAAAAATCGCGGCGTTGCGCTCACCGTCAATGGATATCGTTTCCGCCGTTTTGACGGCGACCACCGCGCCAGCGCTCCTGATCGCATCTTCCCTGGCGGTGGCCGTCCGCTTCCGCCACCTCGGCCTTCGCGTCTGGCTGCCGATCGCATCGTCGCCGTTGGTCGCAATGATCGCAGGCCGGTGTTTCACCGAAATCCTGCCGCAGCAATATGCGCCCACAAGTAAAGACGGCGAACGCGAATGCTGCTTTCCAAGTGGCCATACGACGGGAGCAGCCGCCGAGATGTTCACAATGGCGTACATTCTCCGTCGAAGCGGTGTGGTGAGCGCTCCCACCGCCACGGCGATTGCCATAGTCCCGATCGCGGGTGGATTGAATCGGCTGTACCGCGATCGTCACTGGACGAGCGATATCGTGGCTGGTCTGAGCGCCGGTACTGCGATCGCCACTGCTCTGACCAGCATCGGCGCCTCTCGACGCGGCGCAGCAGTAGACTCCCGAACGCAGTGAGCGTCCTCGATCGATATCCCTTCAACCGCGATGAGGTGCCGACCGGCGCCGGCGCGGTGCTGCATTGGTGGGAATCGCGCCGCCTCGCCTACAACATCGTCGTCGGCATTACCGGCACCATCACCGTCAGCCTGCTCGTCGCCAACTCGCTCATCCGCGGCGACGATTGCGGCATCCCCGACCCGCCGCTTTTCGCGCTCCTACTGATCATCGCGTACGGCGTGATGGCCAACGTCTGCTACACGCTCGGCTCGTTCGCGGAAATCGTCGCACGTGTGACGATGGGGAAGGAGAGCGCCAGCAAGTTGGGACGAACGTCGTTCGTCGTCGGCCTCGCGCTCTCAATGATTCTGACGATCGCGCCCGCGGTTCTCGTCCCGCTGCTGTGCCTCGGGCATCACACCTGACCGCGTACGCGCAACGGAGTCGGAACAACTGATAGCGCGAGTTTCTCCGTGCCTCGGATCACGACGAGCTCCGACCGCCTTCCGACCTGCTCTTCCGTAAGAATGCGATGAAGTTGATCGACGTTCGCTACCGGCTTGTCGCCAAACGCGATGATGACATCGCCTTCGCGCAGTCCGGATTCTTCAGCCGGACTCTCCTTTTCCATCCCCACAACGAGAACTCCGCTCTCGACCGCGAGATCGTAGAAGCGCACGACGCGACGGTGAATGGGAACGGATTGGCCGGACACGCCGATGTAACTGCGGGTGATGCGGCTATCCCGGATGAGTCGTGCGGCGACGAACTTGGCCATATTGATGGCGATCGCGAAGCAGATGCCCTGCGCGGGCAGAATGACCGCGGTATTCACGCCGATTACCTCGCCGCGCGAGTTGACGAGCGGCCCGCCGGAGTTGCCGGGGTTGAGCGCGGCGTCCGTCTGGATCACGCTATCGATCAGCCTTCCGCTTTTCGCTCGCATGGTGCGTCCAAGCGCGCTGACGACACCGGCCGTGACCGTGGTCTGGAAACCGAGCGGATTGCCGACCGCGATCGCGAGTTGGCCGGGACGGATCGAATCGGAGTCGCCCAGCCGCGCCGGAACCTGGTTCGGCGCGGATATGCGCACGACGGCGAGATCGGTATCGGGATCATTGCCGACCACGCTGGCAGCGCAGCGCGTGCCGTCGATGAGCGTCACGTCGATCGAGGACGCACCGGTCACGACATGGCTGTTGGTGAGAATGAATCCATCGGGCGTGAACAGAAAACCGGAGCCACCACCGCGCTGTTCGCCTCGACGACCGCGTGTCTTCACCTCGATGTTCACGACCGCCGGGGTGATCCGCGCGGCAGCTGAGGTCACGGCGGAGGAGTAAGCATCGAGAAGCTCGCCGTCGTCGAAGTCCACCGGTTGCGCTTCGCCGGTCCGTTCCGCAAGGGAGTCGCTGGAGAGAAAGTCGAAGTCGTATCGCATGCACTCTTGATAACAAAGGCGTATTCCAAGCTGCCGACGACGTGGAGATGATCGGCACGATCCGTTCGCTCGACGCGAAAATGCGCCACGACATCCACGCCCGAATCAAACGCACCGCCGAAGACATCGCCCGCAGCGGCGGCGCGACCGCGACGGTGACGATCACCGAGGGCTACCCGATCACCTACAACGACCCCGCGATCACGGATCGGATGGCCCCAACCCTCCGCCGCACCGCCGGCGCCGCGAACGTGCAGGTCGTCAACGCCGTCCTCGGCGCCGAGGACTTTTCCTTCTTCCAGCAAAAAGTCCCCGGCCTCTTCTTCTGGCTCGGCACGCGTCCGAAGGACAAGACTGCCGAGGAAGCGGCGTCGAACCACTCACCGCTGTTCTATGTGGATGAAAGCGGGCTGGAGTTGGGAGTGCGCGCCATGGCGCATGTGACATTGGACTATCTGAAAACGCCATGAGCGTCGCTCGACCGCTTTTCCCTTTCACCGCGATGAGGTGTCTCTGGCGCCCGGCGCGATGTCACTATGGGCAAAATAGGGCAAAATATAGTTGACTCCTCAGCCGACAGGGGTCATGATGCCCAGATCGGTAGGGGTGTGGTGTGATCGTCCAAGGGTCGTACCCTCAGACCGCCACATATCCATATGCCCCATGGCCGGAGGAAGAGGGGCCTCAAGTGGAGTTTAGGCTCGTTTACCAAGGTCCGCTCCCAGCGGCCAGTCCGAACTCAACGCGCATCAAAGAAAAACATACGATAAGGCGCATTCTTCACAAGCAACTGAAGAACCTCTGGAAGGTTCATCCGTTCATAGCCGCGTACGCACGACATTATGAGGCTGGCAGAAGAAGAACGGCAACGAGTCATATCCAACTGCCAGACGGGCATTACGAGCACATCGAGATACCGTACTATTCCAGGGTTGTGGATGAACTGTCTGCTAAGTATGAACGGTGCGGTTACCGTTTCGTGCCATTGATCGGAGGCATATTCGGCGCGGGTTCGGAGACGGTATGCGCGCTGGATATCCAGTTCTTGCGGCGTGAGGCGGCAGGCAGCGTGATCTCAGGCGGCGACATCGACAATCGCCTTAAGGTGCTTTTCGATGCGCTACGTATGCCTAAAGACTGTCAAGAAGTGAAAGGGTTCGTCCCGGATATCAACGAACGGCCGTTTTTCTGTCTGCTAGAGGATGACAGCCTGATTACCGAGGTTAGAGTTACCACAGACCAGCTGCACACCCCATTAAGTGACGGAGAGCGCATTCACGATGTTAACTTGATCATTCACGTCAAAACGATGGCCGTAGGGATGGGGTTCGCTGACATCGGAATGCCGGCAATACTGGATACGCAACTCCGGCTATCAAACGCGGACGCTGCTCACGAATCGCAGCTCTTACAATTGCATGACGACGGCGATGCTATACGTGCCGATGTGAATCAGGAAAAAGAGGCAATTCAGGCGCTCATCGCCGATAACGCCGCACTAAGGGCCGACCTTGCTGTGATTATTGCTGGCGATGTCAAGATTGCTAGGGCGACGCTAGCGCTAGACAACACCCTGCGCAACAGGGTGTTGTTGCTGGTAGCGGAACTGCGCGAAATCGGAAGTAGAATTAAAATTATTGGAGATCGTCCGGTAGAGCCGACCGCGCCCCCGGGGCGGCGTGTGAGTTCATGGACAATGATAGAGTATACCCGTGCGGTTCAAAACTTTGAAGGGCGTCAGACATGGAAGCAATATTGGGATATTTACCGCAGCGACTTTGACGAGCGCGTAAAGGCTATAGTCAAAGATTTGCAACAGGCTAAGGTCGCGTCGGAAATACTCACCGCATTTCCTGAACACGTCAGTTCCTATGACGAACTGGAAGAGCGCGAACTGCGTCACGACCTTCCATTTAGCGTAAACGATCAACTGATCCCGGAACTATTGAGAGCTGCAGACGCGCTGACTAGGAGTCCGTCATCGTGAATCTGAGCGAACGTGGTAGGGCTGCCGCATGACGACGAAGCGAAACGGCGCCGAGGAGACATCCGCCGAATTCGACGCCTTTACTCGGCTTGTAAAGAAGGTGTTATCCGTGCCGAAGTCGGAGATTCTCCGGCGTGAGGCTGAGTACAAAAAGCTATCCGACGCCAACCCCCGGAAGCGCGGGCCGAAACCGAAGGTGAAGGCGTGATCCTATACGCGACCGGGGAAGAGATACGCCTGCCGATAGCCCGGAATCGTCGTCTGCAAGTCTGTCAGGTGCGCTCCGGCGAACTCGATCAACTCGGAGCCGAGGGCGGCGTCAACCGTTGTCCCACCATCGGCGGCGATCACCTCGAATGCTCGGATGATGTACTCAGGAAGCCGGACGGTGACGGCGCGCAGGGCCAACAGGGGCGGCAGGACGCGCGCAGCGTCCGTTCCGAGCGCGTCCTGTATCTCCACGAGGCTCCATCGGTCCATCGCGACGTAGGCAGCTTGACGCCACGCGAACCGCCACAGGCCGCGCACTTTCTCCGCGTCGCGCAGTCCAGCCGCTACTTCACGCCTCAACTTGCGAACCGGCGTATCTGTGAGCGTCGCGACCTCACGCAACGTATACGAGTCTGCCGGGGTCAGAAACAGCGACCGGATGCGCTGACATTTGTCCATCGAAGCCCTCCACCTAACTATAGTGGGATGGAGGTTACACCGATCTATGGTTAGGGTAAAGCCTGATGTCACGTCGGAAGGAACGGAGCCCGGAAGGGCAGCGATTCGGCGACACGTTACGCCGACTTCGGAACGAGCGGGGGCTGAGTCAGGAACGACTCGCGGAAGCGGCGAACCTGACGGCGGATTACGTCGGCTTCGTCGAACGAGGGGAGAACGTGCCGACGCTTACGGTCATCCTGAAACTGGCCGGAGCGCTGAGCGTGGACGCATGCGATCTACTCGCGGACTTCAAGCTGGCGACCATTCGACGCCTGTTCAGGTGACGCGCCGCTTCCCGCGTCTAGAACGGTTCCCACGGCTGCTCAACCGGCTTGATTTCGATGACTGTCGGCTCCGTCGTTTCTCCCACCTTGCCGGTGAGTTCCGCGTAGGTGAGACGCTTCCCGGCTACCTGCGACAGAACCGCGTTGAAGCGGTCGCCGTCATTCATGTCGGTCCGGTTGTTGTACCGGAAGGCTTCTTCGTCGATGTAGCGGAACAGGTGGAACGGCTCCACGGAAACGTAAGTGCCGTGCAGGCCGCGCTTCAACAGGCTCCAGAAGTTCTCCATGATGTTGGTATGGACGTTCCCGTTCACATACTCGACCGCATGGTTAATGACGGCGTGCTGATAATCCGCGTCAAGGCCGGTATACGAAAGAAGTTCGTCGCTGAAGATAGCGGAGCCTGCCGCAACGTTCTCGCGGATTTCGGCCTGAAGTTCCTTTTTACCGCGAGTCTCTACGTGTTTCGCGCGCACCTTGCCGCCGCGCTCCACCATCCCGAACACAATCTCTTTATCCTTGCCGCCGGTGCCGGTGATCTTCGCGCGGCGCTTGGACGCATGCATGTTGCGAGCTTTGCCGCCGATAAAGGTTTCGTCTACCTCAACCTCGCCGCTCAGCATTCCGCCGTCCTCACCCTGCATTGCAAGGCGGACACGGTGCAGCATGAACCAAGCGGTTTTCTGAGTGACGCCAAGGTCGCGGGCGACTTCGTAAGAACTGATGCCGTTCTTGCAGTTCGCGATCAGCCACATAGTTGGCAGCCACTTATCCAATCCAAGCGGCGAGTCCTCAAAGATGGTTCCCACCTTCACGGAAAACTGCGCCTTCGGATGGCGAGTCTTACACTGCCAGTAGCGGCGCGACGCCACGTAGCTGGCATTCTTCGCACCGCAGGTAGGACACACAACAACACCCTTCGGCCAGCGGTAGAACGCAAGGTAGTTGATGCAGTTGTCGGGGTTCGCGAAGTAGACAATCGCGTCCAACAAGGTCTTAGGAGTGGTCGGTTCAACGGTGCTCATAGGAGCAATATATGTCCGAAGTTCTGAGGAGTCAACTATATTTTTGCCCAAAATAGCGCCAGCAAACTCGGACAAACTCGTTATCTTCGGGCCAAGCGCGATGCGATGATATCGACGATCGCACGGGCGGTGCTGGGACCGCTGCTCTGCCTCATACATAACAGTCCGTATCCAGCCGCTCGGCAGGCTTCGCGATCAATGTGTTACCACGTCACTGCCGATGAGGCCATATCGTTAAAATAATATGGATACCGATCAATATTAACGTTTTTGGCTGGCTGGATCACAATTCGCCGACCGCCATACCATGGATGTTCCCAAAGCAGAGCCCAACTCATCAGCGTCTGCACGGATGAACATGTATCAGCGAACAGCAACCAACTAAGTCTCGGCCATGACCACCATGATGGCAGAAACAACCATCTTCCCTGATCATTGATATGTTCATACAACAACGCCGAATGGACCAGCGGCCCAGTAAGCGGATTAAAGTTAGTCACCAACTCCCTCACAGCGTGCGCGTCTGTTACCGATACTTTGGCGTCACCAAGGATCTTGGCAAAATCATTGGTATATCGAGCGACGGCGTCCGCCTGGAGGACGCTGATCTCTTTCTCTTTTTGCGGAGACAGTTCTTTAGGAGTGCGATTCAGAAGAGCTTCGGCTTTGCCGTACTCGCTTGCAAAAGGCTGCTTTGCGAGCCAATTCTCAAACCCGGCCGCTGAGCTGAAGCCAAATGCCGTATCGTTCGAATCGACTTCGCCGGTCGAGACGATGATTGGAACCGCCTTTGCGTCTGTTGCAGTCCACGCCCGCTGATCTTTCCGCTTGCCGTCTAAGAAGAACCCAACCTCACTTGCCGCGACGTTCGCCATACGATCTCCTTCGCTAGATCAGATCATTGACTTCTGAAATATTGTGCCTTTGCCGCGGTCGGGCAAGCAGTAATTATGGAATGCATCACGAACACGTAATAACGCGAGCGGCGGGAATGGTTGCGGAGCGTCGTGGCGAGCGCGCGAATCTGGCCGAGGAGTTCAAGTCCGAACGTCTCCTCCAGCCTGCGTTGATAACCGATTACTTCGGCGCCATCTGTTGCACCCGCGTCCAGTAGTCGGCGCCACTGAGCCATTGGCCGCCGTCGATGACCAGGGCTTCGCCGGTGACGTAGGAGGCGTAGTCGGAGAGGAGGTAAGAGGCAGCGTTGGCCACCTCTTCGAGGTTGGCGAAGCGGCGCAGGGGGATCGTTTTGCGGATGCCTTCTTCGATCATCTCATTCGGGAAGAGTCGCTTCGAGGCGCCCTCGGTGTGCACCGGTCCGGGGGCGATGGCGTTGACGCGGATCTTGTGGCGGGCCCATTCCACGGCCAGCGTTTGCGTCATGGCCAGAACACCGGCTTTGGCGCTGGCGGAGTGGACGACGCCGGGGGCGCCGGTCCAGGCGTAGTTGGCGATGATGTTGAGGATCGTGCCGCTCTTTGCGGCGATCATCCGCTTGCCGACGGCGCTCGTGCAATAGAACGTTCCGTTGAGGACGATGCCGATGACGGCGTTCCAGCCGTTCACGCTGAGCTGGTCGGCCGGCGAGATGAAGTTTCCGGCGGCGTTGTTGACGAGGAAGTCGATGCGGCCGTGATCGGCGTGGACCTTCGCCGCCATCGCCTCGACCTGTTCGGGCTCGCGGACGTCGAGCACGAAGTGACCGGCGGCGTTGGCGCGCCCGGTTTCGCTGCGCAGCTGCTCGACCGCGGGCCCGAGGTGTTCTTCGCTGCGGCTGGCGAGGACTACGGTGGCGCCGAGCTTGGCCAGCTCGCGTGCGATGGCAAATCCGATCCCCGTCCCGCCGCCGGTGATGATCCCGACGCGGTTCTCGAACGTTTTTTCAGGAAGCATGGCGCGGGATGATATGTCAGCGGGCGAGGTAGCGCTCCAAGGTGGCGATCAACTCCGGGAGATCGTTCGTGACTGTTGTCCAGACGGTTGCGATACGGACGTCGTTATAGCCGTGAAAGACGCGGTTTCTCATTCCCGTCATATCCGACCACCGAAGATCGAGCATCTTTCTTGTCTCTTCCGATACGTTCCCGGCAGCTTCGCCAATGACACCGATGCGGTAGATCACAGAATCCTGCTTGCCCGTGTCGAGGACGAACTGCTCTTCCGAAACGTCGCGGATGTAAGAAACGGCCATGCGCGCCGCTTCCAGCATGTCGGCGAGAAGGGCGAGGTCCTTAGAACTCAAGCGGCACCGCGCTCGACAGGATTGATCCTCGGCGATACGAGTTCCTGCTCTTTTCGACAGCTTCGCGTTCGCATAGGTCTACAGGCCGCCCGAAAATCTCAGCCAGCTCGTTTTCCATGTGGACAATGTCAAATAGCGACCATCCCGCGTCGTCCGCGAACCGAACCATCACGTCCACATCGCTGTCCGGCCTGAAATCGTCGCGTACGACGCTTCCAAAGAACGCGAACTCCGTCACCTTCCGCTTCTCACAGAAGTCGCGGAGCTTTTCCTTGTCATAGTCGATCGCGATGTGGGGCATGGGAGTCTCAGTCTACGCCGATGAGTCAGGCCGCCGTGCCGTGGCACTTCTTGTACTTTTTCCCGCTGCCGCACCAGCAGGGGTCGTTACGGCCGATCTTGGGTTCTTTGCGCTGGACTTGCGCGGGGCCGGACGTGCCGCCGGCGCCGGAGAAGACCATTGGGGCGGATTTCAGTTTCGGAGGCGGCATCGCGCGTTGCACGCGCTGAACGTCCTCCTGACGCTCGCCTTCACGTTCGACGACTACCTCGGTTTTCCAGAGGTACTTGACTACGCGATCCTGGATCGCCTCCATCATTTCCTGGAAGATCTCGAACGACTCTTTCTTGTACTCGATGAGCGGATCGCGCTGGCCGTAGCCGCGCAGGCCGATGCCTTCCTTGAGGTGATCGACGTTGAGGAGGTGGTCCTTCCAGAGCTGATCGATGACCTGCAGGAGGATGTACTTCTCGTGCAGCCGCATCATCTCCGGGCCGATCGACGACTCCTTCTGCTCGTAGCGTTGATTGACGGCTTCGATCACGGCGTCCTTCACCGCGGCAGGCGGCATCGTGGCCAGATCGACGCGCGCGGTTTTCAGATCGACGCCGAAAAAGTCGTAGAGCTCCGCGTTCAGCTTCTCCTCGTCCGGCTGCTCCCGCGCGTCCGCGGGGATGTAGGTCTCGATCAGGAAGTCGACGATCTCGTCGGCGGAGTTGAGGATGTAGTCCTTCCCCTCGCGGCCATCGAGGATTGAGCGGCGGAGCGTGTAGACCGACTCGCGCTGCTTGTTCATCACGTCGTCGTATTCGAGGAGGTGCTTGCGGGCTTCGAAGTTGCGCCCTTCGACCTGCTTCTGCGCGCGCTCGATGGAACGCGTGACCATGCCGTGCTCGATGGGGACGCCTTCTTCCATGCCGAGGCGTTCCATCCAGTTCATGAGGCGATCGCCGCCGAAGATGCGCATCAGATCGTCTTCGAGCGATAGGTAGAAGCGCGACGCTCCCGGATCGCCCTGGCGTCCGGAACGGCCGCGAAGCTGGTTGTCGATGCGGCGCGACTCGTGGCGTTCGGTGCCGACGATGTGCAGCCCGCCGAGGCGGACCACTTCATCGTGATCGTGCTTCCATTGCGCTTCGGTCTCTTCCTCGATGCGTTTGCGTTCGGCCGGATCGGCGACATCCTTGTTCTTCTGCGCGGCGGCGAATTCGGGATTGCCGCCGAGGAGGATGTCGGTGCCGCGGCCGGCCATGTTGGTGGCGATCGTGACCGCGCCTTTGCGTCCTGCTTGCGCGACGATTTCTGCTTCCTTCTCGTGGTACTTCGCGTTCAGGACGACGTGCGGGACGCCTTTGCGTTTCAGGGCCGATGACAGCGCCTCGGATTTCTCGATCGAGATCGTGCCGACCAGCGCGGGTTGACCTTTTTCGTTGAGGACCTTGATCTCGTCGACGATGGCGTTGAACTTCTCGCGCTCGGTGCGGTAGACGAGATCGCCCTGATCCTTGCGCACCATCTGGCGGTTGGGAGGGATGACCACCACCTCGAGCTTGTAGATGCTGTAGAACTCGGAGGCCTCGGTGTCCGCGGTCCCGGTCATGCCGGCTAGCTTCTCGTACATGCGGAAGAGGTTCTGGAACGTGATCGTGGCCAGCGTCTGGTTCTCGGCCTCGATCTTCACGCCCTCTTTCGCTTCGACGGCCTGGTGCAGACCGTCGCTCCAACGGCGGCCGGGCATGAGGCGTCCGGTGAACTCGTCGACGATGAGCACTTCGCCATCTTTGACGACGTACTCGACGTCGAGCTTGTAGAGCGTGTGGGCGCGCAGCGCCTGCTGGACCGCGTGCAGCGTGTCCATGTTGTCCGGATCGTAGAGGTTGTTGACGCCGAGGAGTTTCTCGGCATGCAGCACGCCCTCCTCGGTCAGCACCGCTGTGTGCTGCTTCTCATCGACCTGGTAATCCTTGTCCTTGACCAGGCGAGGCACGATGCGATCGACCGAGTAGTACTTGTCCGGGCGCTCTTCCGACGGACCGCTGATGATGAGCGGCGTGCGCGCTTCGTCGATGAGGATCGAGTCGACCTCGTCGACGATGGCGTAGACGTGGTCGCGCTGCACCATCGCTTCGAGATCGAACTTCATGTTGTCGCGGAGGTAATCGAAGCCGTACTCGTTGTTGGTGCCGTAGGTGACGTCGCAGCCGTAAGCCTCCTGCCGCTCGCGGTCGCCGTGATGGTTCTGAATCACGCCGACGGTGAGGCCGAGGAACTTGTAGAGGCGGCCCATCCACTCGGAGTCGCGACGGGCCAAGTAGTCGTTGACGGTGACGACGTGCACGCCGCGGCCGGTCAGCGCGTTGAGGTAGACGGGCAGCGTGGCGACGAGCGTTTTCCCTTCGCCGGTCTTCATCTCGGCGATCTTGCCGCGATGCAGGACGATGCCGCCCATGAGCTGGACGTCGAAGTGGCGCATGTTGAGGATGCGCTTTCCTCCTTCGCGCGCGACCGCGAAGGCCTCGGGGAGAATGGCGTCGAGAGCGGCCTGGAGGTCGTCCTTCGCTGTGCGGATGACGATTTCATCGCGCGGGATTTCTTTCTTGGCCGCTTCGAGCGCTTCGACGGCGGGACGAAGGCGCTCGCGGAACTCCTGCGTCTTGGCGCGGAGTCCGTCGTCGGACAGCTTGCTGATCTCCGGTTCGAGCGCGTTGATCTCCGCGACGATGGGCAGCATTTTCTTGACGTCGCGCTCGTGCTTCGAGCCAAAGATGGAGGTGAGAACTTTATCGATCATGATGATTTCCTTCCCAGCAACAACTGAACCGCGAACCGAAAGAGAGGCTCAGCAGTTGGGTGCAGGGGCGCGCGGCGTGGCGGCGCCGGCGAGAGGCGCTTCGATGCGGGCGGGAGCTTCGTCGATGACGCGCGGGGTCGTCGATTCAAAACGCGCGTGATGCTGCGTGCTGTGCGGCGACGAAATCGCCTGCTCGCTGGTGATGACGCCGCACTCCGTCGCCACGTTCGCGACGCGCGTCCGCGCGACCGGTGCTTCGGTTGTGCCGGAGATCGCGCCGAGGGCGATGGCAAGAAGGAGGTAAAGGTTCATACGGCGAGCGAAGCGTATCAAACGAATTGAACGGTACGGCATTCCGCTACCTGGCAAGCGCGGCCAGGCGGTTCAGGTTCACGTACGTCTGGTGGCCGAGAAAGATGACGAGGCCGAAGTAGGCGATGGCGACGAAGACACGTTGAGAGACGGTGACGTCGTAGAAGGCTTTGTCGTCCTTTTCGCGGACGATCGAGAGGTAGACCTGGAAAGCGACCAGCACGACGATCAGCAGCATCAGGGGGTTGGGCTGCTTCACGACTTTGTAGATCAGGACGCCGCCGCCGAAGACCCACATCCACTTCGTGACCGCGGCGGAGATGCGGCCGCCGTCGAGCATCCCGATCGGGAGAAGGTTGAGCAGGTTGACGGCGAAGCCGGCCGCGGCGATGGCGAGGTAGAGCGGCTGATCGGTCCACTTGTAAATCTGCAGGAAGACGAGCGATGCGAACGTTCCCGCGATCGGACCCGCCAGGCCGATCTGCGCGTCGTCGTACGCGGAGCGCGGCTGATCCTTCAGCGTGACCGCGCCGCCGATGAAGGGGATGAACACCATGATGCCGGCGTGCAGACCTTTGGCGCGAATGGCGACGGCGTGACCGATCTCGTGAATCAGGATGATGGCCACGAATCCGACCACCAGCGGCAGCGGAGCCTTCAGCGCCATCGCCCAGATCGAAAGACCCATCGAAACGCCGGCGACGGAGAACTGCATCAGGCCGAAGCCTTCGAACGGATTGACCGCGTAGCCGCGGAAGAAGTCGAAGACGACGAAGACGAGCGCCTTCAGTTTGAGCAGGACGAAGGCGATGGTGATGGCGGCGCCGGAGAAGAATTTCGCGAAGGGATGGCGCTTCGGCGGGCGCGGTTCGATGTCGCCGGAAAGGGCGTTTTGGGAAATCGGATTGTCAGGGGTGGCCGCGCCGGAATCCATTGAAGAATCGGCGGATAGAACGCCGGGCCGGGTGCTATATTCCGCGCCGTGCCGGTGCCGTCCGTCGACGATTTGCGGCGCGATCTGCGGGAGC
Organism: Thermoanaerobaculia bacterium; assembly: GCA_034663965.1. Classification (GTDB taxonomy): domain Bacteria; phylum Acidobacteriota; class Thermoanaerobaculia; order Gp7-AA8; family Gp7-AA8; genus JADGNZ01. Next base: position 17,442 of record JAXDIO010000413.1, read on the forward strand.
GAGGCTACCTCTCGCACGCCATCGAGCGGTGGTTCGCGCACGACCC
>JAXDIO010000435.1:0-12414 GCA_034663965.1 Thermoanaerobaculia bacterium
TCATTCAGCGCTTCAAACGTCCTGATCGTCTCCCCAGTCGCCGGATTCACGGATGCAATCGCCATCGTCGGAAACCTCTGCTATCCTCGCGCCCAATCGTCCTTAATGCAGTTCAAATTCAACCTCATGCAAGGAGTGCCCATGAGCCAGTCGAAGCATATTCGCTTCCTGTTTGCGATAGCCCTGCTCGCCGCCGTCGTTCCCTTTTCCGCGTTTGCGCAGAGCAGTAACGGTTCCATCGTCGGCACCGTGACCGACGACTCCGGCGGCGTTCTGCCGGGTGTCACGATCACCGCCGTGAACACTGCCACGAGTCTGACCCGAACGAGTGTGTCGAACTCCTTCGGACACTACGACGTCCCGCTGCTGCCGCCGGGCAACTACTCGCTGTCGAGCGAGCTGTCGGGATTTCAACCGTTCAAGTACCCGCACATCGTCGTCAACGTCGGCACCCAGTCAACGGTGAACTTCAAGCTGAAACAGGGCGTCGCCGAAAGCGTCACGGTCACCGCCGCGGCGCCGCTGGTCGATACCAGCCGTTCGGCCGTCACCTCCGTCGTCGGGGAGAGAGCGATTCAGAACCTGCCGACCAACGGCCGGAGCTTCATCGACTTCGCCCTGACCACTCCCGGCGTCGTGCGCGACGTCCGCGCCGGCGACATCAGCTTCGCCGGCCAGCGCGGCACGCTCAACTCGCTGGTCATCGACGGCGCGAACAACGACAACACGTTCTTCGGACAGTCGCTCGGCCGCACCGGTTCCGGCCGGGCACCGTACCAGTTCTCGCAGGACGCGGTGAAGGAGTTCCAGGTCAACACGAACTCCTACTCGGCCGAGTACGGCCGCGCCGGCGGCGCCGTCATCAACGTCGTCACCAAGTCGGGCACCAACGAGTTTCACGGCACCGCCTTCGACTTTCTTCGCGACCGCCGCTACAACGCGAACGACTTCATCAACACGATCCAGACGCCGCCCCGCATCAAAGGGCCGTACCACTTCAACCAGTACGGCTTCAGCCTCGGCGGGCCGATCGTCAGCGATAAGCACTTCTTCTTCACGAACTACGACGCCCAGCGCAACTCGATCGATAACCCGATCCTCCTCGGCGTCGCGGCCTCTCAGGTCCCGGCCGATGCCGCCTCGCAGGCCGGCTATCAGAAGGTCCTCGCGCTGGCCGGTACGTACCAGAAGACGCAGAACCAGGACGTCTTCCTGCTCAAGACCGACCACGAGCTGCTCACGAACGATCACCTTTCGTTGCGCTACAACCGGCAGAAGTTCACCGGCGGGAACTTCGAGAACGGCAACTCCTCGAACGCGCTGCAGCACACCGGCGACTCGCTCGTACAGACCGACACGCTGGCACTCTCGAACTCGACGGTCATCAGCAACTCGCTCTTCAACGAAATACGCGCCCAGTACGCGAAAGACAGCGAGCCGGGCAAAGCGAACAGCGCCGATCCGGAAGCGCAGATCAATCAGAACTCGATCCGCGTCATTAACATCGGCCGCAACACGTTCAGCCCGCGCGAGACCACCATCAAGCGCAACCAGATCGCCGACACACTCACCGACGTCATCGGCCGCCACTCCGTCAAGGCCGGCTTCGACGTCAACCGGGACAAGATCCTCAACTTCTTCCCGGGCAACTTCTTCGGCTCGTACAGCTTCGCCAGCCTGGCTGATTTCCAGAATGGCAAAGCAGCCAGCTACCTGCAGGCTTTCGCCGGGCCGGGAACGACCGGTCCGATCACGCATCCGGACATGACCGAGTACGCGGCGTTCGTTCACGACGAATGGCAGTTCGGTCCGCAACTGACGATCAACGCCGGCCTGCGCTATGACTTCCAGAAAATCGCGCAGCCGTCGGTGCGCAATCCTGATGCGCAGCTTGCCGCGGCCGGCATCGACACCTCGGTCGTCCCCGAGGATCACAACAACATTGCGCCAAGGCTTGGGTTTGCGTGGACGCCGAACACCGCCAGCCGCACCGTGGTCCGCGGCGGCTACGGCATCTTCTACGGCCGCACGCCGGCGATCATGATCGGCACGGCGCACTCGAACAACGGCATCAACGTTCAGACGCTCAGCTTCACCGGCGCGCTGATTCCGACGTACCCGAACATCTACTCGTCGATCCCGACCGGCGTCACGCTGCCGAAGCCGACGATCTTTGCCTTCGATCCGAACTTCCAGAATCCGAAAGTGCAGCAGGCCAGCCTGGGCATCGAGCGCGGACTGACGAGTGACATCGCCGTCTCGCTGACCTACCAGTACGTGAAGGGCTCCAACCTGCCGCGCACGATCGATATCAACGTTTCCGATCCGGTCCTGGTGTCCGCCCCGGCAGTCAGCGCCGCCACCGGCGCAGTGATCGGCAACCCCACGTTCGTGCGCTACACCGGCCGTCCGTTCACGAACTTCGCGCGCATTCTCGAGTTCCAGTCGAGCGCGAACTCGGAGTACAACGGCATCACGATCGACATTCAGAAGCGCTTCTCCAACAACTGGCAGATGCGCCTCGCCTACACGCATTCGAAGGTGCGCGACGACAAGCCGGACGCCACCGCCGTCGTCCCGGGCACCGACGACGCGAAGTTCGCGCAGGACCCGCTCAACCTCCACGGCGATTGGGCGCCGGGCGACAACGACGTCCCCAACCGCGTCGTCCTCAGCGGCGTCTGGAACCTCGACTCGTATTCGGAACACATGAGCGGAATCAGCCGCGCGATTTTCGGCGGCTGGACCATCAGCGGCATCGCCAGCTGGCAGACCGGCCAGCCCTACTCGGCGGTCGTGAATACCGATATCAACAACGACGGCAACGCCCGCAACGACCGCGCTCCCGGTTTCGCGCGCAACTCGTTCCGTCTGCCGAACCAGATCTCGATCGACCCGCGCATCACGAAAGAGATCGGCCTCTTCTCCGGTGCCCGCGTGCAGCTCATCGCCGAGGCCTTCAACCTGTTCAACGGCAGCAACGTGAACGGCGTGCGCAACACCTACTACGCCGTCACGAACACCGCCGGCGTCCCGACGAAGCTGACGGTCCAGGACGCGACCAACCCGTTCGGTTCAGCCACCTTGTCGTCCGGCCCCCGCATCCTGCAGTTCGCGGCTAAGATCACGTTCTAAACACTCCGGTTCATGACCCGAGGCCGCCGGGTAAAACCGGCGGCCTTTTCTTTTCTCCGCGCCTCCGCGTCTCCGCGTGAAGCGTTCCCGTATGATCCTCGCGTGACCGCAGGAAAAAAGATCGTCGTTGTCACGATCGTCCTCATCATCGCTGCCGTCGCCGCATTCTTCTACTACCGCTATTCGCAAAAACCGCAGGAAGTCGTCCTCAGCGGAACGCTCGAAGCGCGCACGGTCAATGTCGGATCGCTCGTCGGGGGGCGCGTCACGAAAACGCTCATCGATGAAGGGATGCACGTCGATGCCGGCCAATTGCTGGTAACGCTCGAGACCGAAACGATCGACCGCCAGCTCAGCGAACAGCGCGCCGCGATCGCCGCTTCGCAGGCCGCGCTCGCGAAAGCGATCGCCGGTCCTCGCCCCGAGGAAATTTCGAAAGCCATGGCGATCTCCATCAACGACGAAGTTGAGCGTCGCCGGCAGGAGCACCTCTATCGCTACGGCATCGTCGCCAAAGAGCTGGCCGAGGAGGCCGCGACGAAGGCGAAGGCCTCGGCGGAGGATCTTCGCATCCTGCAGAAAGGAACGCGCAAAGAGGACATCGACGCCGCGCGCGCCGAGGTTGACGCGCAGCAGCGGAAACTCGAAACGCTGATGAAGCAACGGGCGGAGACGAACGTGGTCTCGACTGTCAACGGAATCGTTCAATCGTTCGGATTGCGAACCGGCGACATCGTTGCGCCGAACCAGACTGTCGCCGAAATCCTCGAATCGAGCCAGCTCTGGGTTCGCGTCTACGTTCCCGAAACGGAGTTGGGACTGATCGCCGTCGGTCAGGCGGTGCGCGTTCACATCGACACCTATCCGAACGAAACCTTCGCCGGTCACATCGCCTCCGTCAGCAGCCAGGGCGAGTACACGCCGCGCAACGTCCAGACGCGCGCGCAACGCGCCGAGCAGGTCTTCGGCGTCAAAGTGCTCGTCGATCCGAATCCGAAACTGAAAGCCGGCATGGCCGCCTCGATCGACCTCGGCGTACAAGGCCGCGCGAATTGAGCGACGACCTCGGCATCGATGTTCAGGACGTGTCGAAAGACTTCGGGACAGTTCGCGCGCTCGACAAAATCACGCTGCAGGTTCCACGCGGCGAAATCTTCGGCCTCCTCGGCCCGAACGGCTCGGGCAAATCGACGCTGATCCGCATCCTCTGCGGCCTGCTCGTTCCGACCGAAGGACACGCGACTGTGGACGGGTACGACGTTGAAAAAGAGGGAGAGCAAGTCCGCCAGCACATCGGCTACGTCTCGCAGGCCTTCTCGCTCTACCGCGATCTCACCGTCCAGGAGAACCTCGACTTCTTCAGCTCCATCTATCGATTGAAAGGCGCCGAGCGCAAGGAGCGCATCGACTGGGCCATCAACCTCACGCACATCGGTCCCTATCGCGATCGCCTCGCCGGCGCGCTTTCCGGCGGATGGAAACAGCGCCTCGCGCTCGCCGCCGCGCTCATGCACCGGCCGCGCGTCATCTTCCTCGACGAACCGACCGCCGGCATCGATCCGGTCGCGCGCCGCGAACTGTGGGACCTTCTCTTCGAGCTGGCCGGCAGCGGCGTGACGATGTTTGTGACCACGCACTACATGGACGAAGCGGAGCGTTGCGCCTCGGTCGCGTATCTCTACATGGCGCGGCTGATCGTCGTCGGCCGTCCCGACGCGCTCAAGCAGTTACCCGAGGTCACGCCGGAAGGGACGAAGCGCATCGAGGCAGTGTCGAGCGAAGGGGTCGCGAAACTCATGACCAGCGCGCGAAGTTTGCCGTACGTCCGCGCCGCCACGATCTTCGGCATCGCGCTGCATCTTCTGATCGACGCAAACATTTCCAACGAGAAGGTCAAGAGCGATCTCGAAGCCTTCAGCCTCGGCGACGTGCAGGTCAATCCGATCGACGCATCGCTCGAAGACGTCTTCGTCCGCCTCACCGAGACCCGCGGCAAAGAAATCGAGGCGGCGAGGTGAACGGCTTCGCGGCCATGTTCCGTAAAGAGCTGACGCAAATGCTGCGTGACCGCGCCACGCTGATGTTCGCGATCGCCGTCCCCGTCTTCGAGCTGATCCTCTTCGGCGTCATCGACATGAACGCGAAGAACATACCGACTGCCGTATTCGATCAAAGCCGCACGCAGGAAAGCCGCCGGCTCATCGAGCAGTTCGGCAACACGTCGTATCTGAGCGTGAAGACGCTGGTTAACTCACGCGCGCAACTCCAGCACGAGATCGTGGCCGGGCACGCGCAGGTCGCCGTCGAAATCCCACCCGACTACGCGCGCAACATCGAATCGAAACGGAAGGCCGACGTGCTGATCATGATCGACGGCTCCGACTCCAGCGTCGCTTCTCAGGCGCTCGCGGCTGCAAACGGCGTCGTGCTCTCGAACTCGATCAACGCGCTGATGGAGAAGACCGTGCAGCCGCTCGTCGAAGCGCACCCGGTGATGATGTTCAACCCCGACATGCGCAGCGCGAACCTGCTCATCCCCGGCCTGATCTCGATCCTGCTCACATTCTCCGGCACGATCCTCTCCGCCTTCGCGATCGTGAAAGAGCGCGAGCGCGGCACGCTCGAACAACTCATGGTGACGCCGGTCTCGCCGCTCGCCGTCGTCACCGGCAAACTCCTCCCGTACCTCGGCTTGGCCTACGTGCAACTGCTGCTGATCCTCTTTCTGATGCGCTTCCTCTTCGCCGTCCCGATCCACGGCAGCCTGACGCTGCTGCTCCTCCTCTCGCCCGTCTATCTCCTCGCGCTGCTGTCGGTCGGCCTGCTCGTCTCCTCGCGCGCGAACTCGCAAATGGAAGCGATGCAGCGCGCCATGGGGATCCTGCTGCCGTCCGTGCTCCTCTCCGGCTACGTCTTTCCACTCGCGTCGCTGCCATTGCCGCTGCGCGTTGTTTCGTACATTCTCCCCGCCACGCATTTCATCAAGATCGCGCGCGGAATCGTGATCCGCGGAGCGACGTTCTTCGATCTCTGGGAACCGGTCGTGGCGTTACTGGTGATCTCGGCAGTCCTCATCGCGGCAAGCGCGCGAGCATTTCAGAAGACTGTGACTTAAATTTCCCGCCATGCTCGAACAAATCGCCCTCCTCGGCCTACGCGCGCTCACCGGCCTGGTATTCGTCTGGAGCGGCTTCGCGCACGCGCGCGATCCCGAGGGAAGCTCGAAGGACCTCGGGCTACCGAAGCCGATCGTCCTCCTCGTCGGCATCGTCGAACTTCTGGCCGGACTCGGCATCGCCGGCGGCCTGCTCACGCGCCTCTCCTGCGTCGGCCTGATGATCGTCATGCTCGGCGCGATGCACCGCAAAGCGCTGGTCTGGCACACCGGCTTCTGGGGCAAAGGCTCGCAAGGCTGGCACTACGATCTGCTCTTCTTTCTCATCTGCCTGCTGATCTTCGCGACGAACGGCGGCGAATGGACGATCGATCACCTGCTCTTCGGCGCGCGCGCCGCGTCGTCTTGGATTTTCTGAAATGAACGTCAAAGAAGTCGTCCCGTTCCTTCACGTCACCTCGATGGAACGCTCGATCCGCTTCTACGTCGACGGCCTCGGCTTCGCCTTTCGCCACAGGTGGGAACCCGAAGGGAAACTCCGCTGGTGCTGGCTCACGCTCGGCGGCGCATCACTGATGCTGCAGGAGTTTGAGAACCGGCCGGCGCCAAGTCCGGGAGGCATCAATCTCACCTTCACATGCGAAGACGCGATCGCCCTCTACAACCAATACCGATCCCTCGGCGCCTCCGAACCCGAAGTCGGCAACGGCCTCTGGGTCACGCAAGTCACCGACCCCGACGGCTACAAGCTCTTCTTCGAAAGCCCGACCGATGTGGCCGAGGATACGAAGCTGTCGGAGGTTGCGAGTACGTAACAGGGAACGGTTCACGCGGAGGCGCGGAGAGGCGGAGAGCACACCCTGCTAACATCAGCGCATGACTGAATACACCGCAATCGTTGAGCAGTCCGGCGGCGACTGGATTGGCTGGATCGAAGAGATTCCCGGAGTCAATTGCCAGGAGAGTTCTCGCGAGGAGTTGCTGGCGACGCTTCGAATCACGCTCGCCGAGGCTCTGGAACTCAACCGCGCCGACGCACGCTCCGCGGCGACCGAGAACTTCGAGGAAATCCGCATCGCGGTATGAAACGCCGCGCGTTTGAGCGATGGCTCACCAATCACGGGTGCAGCCTCCTTCGCGAAGGCGCGCGACATTCCTGGTACATCAATCCGGTCCTGAATCGCCGCTCCTCCGTCCCTCGCCATGCCGAAATCAATGACTCGCTGATTCGCAAAATCTGCAGCGATTTAGGCATTGAACGGCCTGAGCACACCTAGCTATAACCTCACACCAATCGCGACGGCGGCAGCAGCGACTTGTTGATCGCGATCGCGGCGATTGCGCCATCCGCGGCGGAGGTGATCGCGAGTTGCGAACCGGGGACGAGATCGCCGACTGCGTAGATGCCCTCCACCGAGGTTTGCTTGTGGTCGTCGACGATGATGTTGGGTCGGTGGTCATCGACGTCGCAGCCGAGGTCCTCGGCGAGGACGCAGGAGCGTTGGACGCCGATGGTGAAAAAGAGGGCGTCGACGGAGACTTGCTCGCCGGTGGAGAGGACGGCGGCGCGGACCATCGCGTTGTCGCCGACGAGCGAGATCACCTTCTCGTCTTTCACGCCGATGCCGAGGGCAAGCAGCTTGCTGAAGTGCTCATCGGTCCACTCGCGAGGGTGGCCGTCGGTGAAGATCGTCAACTGATCCGTCCATTGCAGAAGTTTGAGTGCGAGGCCGACCGCCTTCTTGCCCCAGCCGATCACGCCGACGCGTTTCTCGCGAACTTCATAGCCGTCGCAGTCGGCGCAATGAAAGACGCTGCCGCCGTAGTACGACTCGATCTCCGGGATGTCGGGGAGCGTGTCGCGGACGCCGTAGGCGAGCACGACGCGTCGCGCGCGCATGACACCGGAGCTGGTCGTCACTTCGAAGATGTCTCCGACGCGTTCGACACGGCTCGCCGTGCAATGGCAGATCTCCGCGCCCGCCGCCTCTGCTTCACTCCGTCCGCGCGCGAGCAGTTCGCCCGGCGCGATGTTGTGCTGGCCTAGAAAACCGTGGATGGCGCGCGAGGCGTAATTGCGCGGCTTGCCGCTGTCGATGACCACCACCGGCCGGCGATAGCGAGCCAGAAAAATCGCGCAGGTCAGTCCGGCCGGACCTCCGCCGATGATGATGCAGTCATAGGTCGATTCGCTCGGCATCGAAGCGGACTCCAGTGCACAAGCGCGGCCACGTACGGTAGGCTCCGCGCGTGGCGCTCGTCTTCGTCGCCGGCAATGCTGCCGATGTCTTTGCTCCCGATCTGGCGGCGGCGATCGATGCCGGCTTGCGCGAGCACTTTCCGTCGCTGCGGAGTGTCGACGCGGAGGCGTATCAGTCCGATCCGGTCGAAGCGGCTGGATGGTCACAGTTGCAGGCTCGCGCGATGCGGCTGATTTCCGCTCCGCACCTCGGCGGGTTGGATGCGTATCAGTCGGTGTACTTGCCGTTTCGCTTCGAACGCGTCGAGCACATCGCGATTCCGACCGTCGCCGATCCGTTGGAGGTGGGGAGTCTCGACGTGCTGCTCGAAGAGCTACGGCTCTTCGCATCGCACGCGTCGCTGCCGACGGATGACGTCGAGCTGATGCAGCTTGCGGCGAAGTACCTCGAGGATGACGACCTGTTCTCCGCCGATCTCGACATTCAGACGTACGTGCAGTTGCTGTTGACGGCGAAGCAGGCTTCGGCGCATGGTTTTTCTTTGTGGCTTAATCCTGCGGCGTAGCGCGCAGGATCTCCGGTGGCGGTGCGAAGACCGATGTTCAAGCACTGTCCGCGCTATCTCACGCGTGGCACCACTCGGTACTGCGGTTTCAACCACAGTCGCGGTATCACCGGAGATCCTGACGCCTCGCTTCGCGAGCCGCAGGATTGAACTGCTAGCGAGCCGTCAGGATAGAGTTTGAGAAGTAACCAAACGATGGACCGCCTCAAACGGATCGCCCCGTTCCTCAAGCCGCTCCTGATTCTGGCGCTGTTCGCGGTCGCGTTGCGCGTGCTGCACGACACGCTTGCACAGTATCGATATCGCGACGTCATTCGCTATCTCGACGCGCTGCCGATCGACCAAATCCTCCTCGCGGCCGCGCTCACGCTGCTCGGCTACCTGGTGATGACCGGCTACGACACGCTGGCCTTTCGCTACATCCGCCATCCGCTGCCGTACCGCAAGATCGCGCTGGCGTCGTTCATCGGCTATGCGTTCAACAACAACGCGGGCATGTCGGGATTGGTCGGCAGCTCGCTGCGCTACCGGCTGTACAACGCGTGGCGGCTCACCGCGGTCGAGATCGCGAAGGTCATCGCCTTCTGCACCGTCAGCTTCTGGCTCGGCTTCGTGCTGCTCGGCGGGATCTTCTTTCTGACGACGCCTCCCGCGATTCCGCCATCGATTCACATCCCGTTCGCGTCGATCCGTCTACTCGGCATCGTCCTGCTGCTGCCGGCCATCGGCTACATGCTCTGGATCGCCATTCGCCGCGAGCCGGTACGCATCAAACAGTGGGAGTTCGAACTGCCGTCGGCTGGACTCTTCGTGGCGCAGGTGACGACGTCGTGCCTCGACTGGATCATCGCCGCTTCGGTGCTCTACATCCTGCTGCCCGACTCGCTGCCGCTAACTTTCGGACGCTTCCTGGGCATCTTCCTGCTCGCGCAAATCGCCGGCGTCGCGTCGAACGTGCCCGGCGGCATCGGCATCTTCGAAGCGATCATCCTCGTCTTCCTGGCGCCCTTCTTTTCCGCGTCCGCGATTCTCGGCTCACTCGTCGCGTTCCGCGTCATCTACTACCTGCTGCCGCTACTCGTCGCGATCCTGCTCCTGGCGACGCACGAGATCATCGAGAAGCGCGAAGGCGTCGCCAAAGCGTGGCGGATTTTCGGACGATGGGCGCCAGGCATCGCGCCGCAACTGCTGGCATTCACGATTTTCATCGGCGGTGCCGTGCTTCTTTTTTCCGGCGCCACGCCGACGCTGCCCGGTCGCATCGGATTCCTTCGCCGCGTCGTGCCGCTACCTCTCGTCGAGCTGTCCCATTTCTTCGGATCGATCGCCGGAGCGGCTCTGCTTGTCCTCGCACGCGGCCTTCAGCGGCGACTCGACGCCGCGTATCAACTCACCGTCGTTGTCCTCGGCACCGGCATCCTCTTCCAGATTTTCAAAGGCGGCGATTTCGAGGAAGCAATCATTCTCGCCGTTATGCTCTTCGCGCTCATCGCGTCGCGGCGGCACTTCTACCGCAAGGCGTCGCTGCTCAACGAAGGATTCGGACCGGGATGGATCGCTGCCATCCTGCTCGTCCTCATCTCATCGGCGTGGCTCGGCTTCTTCAGCTACAAACACGTCGAGTATTCACGCGATCTGTGGTGGCACTTCTCCTTCCGCGCCGACGCGCCGCGCTTCCTTCGCGCCTCGGTCGGCGTGGTCGGACTGCTGCTGCTGTTTTCAATTCAACGCCTCCTTCGGCCGGCGGCCGAGGAGCCGGATCCGCCGACGATCGAGGAAGTGGACCGCGCGGCGACTGTGATCGCTGACGAAAAAAACAGCCAGGCCAATCTCGCACTCCTCGGCGACAAGCCGCTGCTCTTCAGTCCGACCGGACGTTCCTTTCTCATGTACGGCGTCGAAGGCCGCAGCTGGATCGCGATGGGCGATCCGGCCGGCGCCGACGACGAAAAGCAGGAGCTGATTTGGCGTTTCCGCGAGCTTTGCGACCTCCACGCCGGCTGGCCGGTTTTTTACGAAGTGCAGCGACAGAACCTCCACTACTACCTCGACCTCGGGCTGACGCTGCTGAAGATCGGCGAAGAGGCGCGTGTGAAGCTCGACGACTTCTCGCTCGACGGCGGCGACCGGAAATGGATGCGCAAGATGTTGCGCAGAGTCGAGGCAGAATCGTGCACATTCGAAATCGTCGACGCCGCCCCGATCGTCGATGAGTTGCGCGTCATCTCCGACTCATGGCTCGCCGAAAAGAGCACGCGCGAGAAAGGCTTCTCGCTCGGATTCTTTGCCGAGCGTTACGTGAGCCGTTGCTCCGTCGCGATCGTGAAGAAGGACGACCGCATCGTGGCGTTCGCGAATCTTTGGGAAGGCGCCGGCGAAGAGTTGTCGGTCGATCTGATGCGCCACTTGCCGGACGCTCCGTCCGGTGTCATGGACTACATGTTCGTCAATCTCATCCTCTGGGGCCAGCAGCGCGGCTACGCCTGGTTCAACCTCGGCATGGCGCCGCTGTCGGGACTCGAGAACCGCTCGCTCGGCACGCTCTGGAATCGCGTCGGAGCATTGGCGTATCGGTTCGGCGAAAACTTCTACAACTTTCAGGGCCTCCGCCAGTACAAAGAAAAATTCGATCCGCAATGGGAGCCGACGTACCTCGCGAGCCCCGGCGGCCTGGCGCTGCCGCGCATCTTGACGAACCTCGCGGCGCTGATCTCCGGCGGCCTGCGCGGCGTCATCTCGAAGTAGGTAGACTCCGGCCGCGATGACCTGGTACCAGGAATGGTTCGGCGAGGCGTATCTCGAGCTCTACGCGCATCGCGACGATGAGGAAGCGCGGCGCCAGGTCGCATTTTTTCGCGAGCACGCGGGCGGCGTCGATGGCGTCATTCTCGATCTCGCCTGCGGAACCGGACGTCACCTCACCGAGTTGAATGCCGAGGGATACGACGCCGTCGGCTGCGATCTTTCGTTCACGCTGCTGCGAACCGGCATCGACGAATACGGACCGTTGCCGGTCGCGCGCGCCGACATGCGCGCGCTTCCTTTCGGCAGCGGCAGCTTCAACGGATTAGTCAACTTCTTTACCAGTTTCGGCTACTTCGCCACCGAGGACGAAAACCTGAAGGTCGTGCGCGAGATGGCGCGCGTGCTGCGGCCGGGCGGCGTTTTTCTCTTCGACTATCTCAACGTCGATCGCGAATTGGAGAAACTCGTCGAACGCGAGACGATCGAGACGCCGAGCGGGCCGGTCGAGATCGAGCGCTGGTTCGACCCGCGTGACCGTTCTTTCAACAAACGGATCACGATCGGTCAAAAGCGTTACCTGGAGCGCGTTCGCGGATACGATCTCGCCGAGATCTCGACGATGTTCACCTCCTCGGGCCTTTCGATCCGCGAAG
>JAXDIO010000009.1:0-3252 GCA_034663965.1 Thermoanaerobaculia bacterium
GTCTTCAGCGTTCTGAGCGACGGAAGCATCGCGAAAATCGGTTCTTCAAAGTCGTTGACGAGTTCTGTGGCGTGCGAGAGCAGATCATCCTCGATCATGGCGCGATAGCGGTCGATGCCGAGGGGCGGCGAAAACGCTCGCAGCATTCCGAACGCGCGCGCTGTGCTGACGCGCTCCTCCGGCATCAGCAACAGCAACGGAATGCCTGCAAGGCGCGGCAGCGGCGTGAGGATTTCGCCGCGGCCGGTCGCGTAGGCCGTGCCGCCGGTGAGAAAGAACGGAACATCGGAGCCGAGGGACAGCGCGAATTCGGGGGACGCCTTTCCGAGCGCGATGAGGGTCGCCGCAGCATCCGATGAACCGCCGCCCAAACCGCCGCCGGCGGGGATTTCCTTGTGCAACGCGATCGCTACCTTCGCGTTGCCCGCGGCGCGGATGACCAGGTTCCTCTCGTCGACTGGAATGGTCGGATCGTCGCACGTGAGCGAGAGATGATCCGCGTCCTCGAACGTCAGCGTGTCGTGCAGCGAGATGGTCTGGAAGAGTGTCTCCAGATCGTGAAAGCCGTCCGCGCGCTTGCCGGTGATGCGAAGCGACCAGTTGATCTTTGCGTATGCGTTGACGCGCATCGCGCGAAGGATGACATACGGCAGCTACAACCGCGGCGCGACGCAGCAGCGGTAGCCGTTCGGTGCTTCCGGCTTCGCGACGCTTGCCGTTGTCATCGCGGATTCGAGCGTTTCGATCTGCAGCTTCTGTGCACCGCGAACGATCGTGACGTTTTTCGGCGGATACGACGGCGGATCGTACGTGACGGCCACGTCGCCGACGTTTGCGCGCGACAAACCAGTCGCAGCGTAGTCGTACGTGATCGGACCCTCGGCCGGCAGACCCGCGATCAGAAGCGCCATTGAATACGGAGACGTCGTCCCGAAGAAACCGAAGCTGTTGGCGAAATCGGCGGCGGTGCCGTGCCACCACGATCCTTCGAGGTCGTTGATGAACGTGACCTCGGAGGCATCGGCGTAGAGACGGATTGCGGTCGTGCCGAGCGGAGTGTAGGCCGTCAGCAGCATGCGATTGCTGTTATCGATCTGCAGTTGCGCGCGGAACGATTGCGAGCGATCGCCGTTCGTGGCGCGGATGCGCAGCAGGCTTCGCTCGCCAGTGAGTTGTGCGCGGCGTGCGGCGAGCTGGCGCGCGGCATTGGCGGGCGAGTTCGACGTCAGCGGCGCGACCGGTGTTTCCTCGCCGGCCGGACGCGTGGTCCGGCAGCCGGCGACGATCGTGGCCAGCGCAAGAAGAGCAAGAACGCGCCGCATCACCGCGGGGTCTGCTGCGCCTGCTGCTGTTTTTCGAGCTCGGCGATCTTCGAGCGCAGTTTCGCTTCGTCCTTCGACTCCGGGTCGAGCGTCAGCGCAACACGGTAGAGCGACAGTGCGCGCGTCGTATCTCCGCGCTTCGCGAGGACGTCGCCGAGGTGCTCGTGGATCGTGGCGTCGCGCGGGAGGATGCGGGCGGCATCGTTCAGATACTTTTCGGCGAGTTCCAACTTGCCTTGGCGAAAGTAGGCCCAGCCGAGCGAATCGAGGTAGGCGCCGTTGCCTGGCTCCTGCATCACGGCCTTCGTCAGCATCGTCGCGGCGCGTTCGAGGTTCGTGCCCTGCTCGGCCCACATGTAGCCGAGGTAATTCATCGTGGCGGTGTTCTCGGGGTGTTTGGCGAGAATGTCGAGGAAGGTCTTCTCGGCGTCCGTTTTGTTACCCGAACGCTCCAGCGCCGCGCCGAGCTCGAACTGCAGCTCGACCTCGTCAGGTTTCGTACGCAGCGCTTCGCGAACGACGGCAATCGCCTGATCGTACTGATCGGCCTGCACGTACGCTTCGGCGGCCGAGATCGTGTTTCGGACGCCGAACTTCGACTGCGTCGAGGCGGCGACGCGAGCGCGGTCTTTGTCGCCGGCGCGTGCCAGCATCTCGATGTAGCGCGCGTTGACGAACGGATCGGACGCGTATTTGTCGACGAGCGGCTGCAGCAGTGTCACCGCGTCGGCGTAGCGTTTCTGTTTGCGAAGCGCGTCGAGCGCGATGTTGATCGGCTGCGAATTCGGCTTGTCGTGAAAGACGAAGAGCGGCTTCGCGGCGTCGATGGCCTGCTGCAGGTTGCCCTTCTGCAGATCGATGAATGCCAGCTGCGTCTTCGCCAGCGTCTGCACGCCTTCCGGAATGTCGGGGACGGCGAGCAGCGTACGAAATGTCTTCGCGGCCTCGTCGTACTTTTTGCGGCCGACCTGGGTCAGACCGAAGCTGGCCAGAACGTCGGGATCGTCGGGAGTCTTTTCGAGAAGCTGGCGGTAGATGCGATCGGCCTCGTCGTAGCGTTCCAGATCGCTGAGCGACTCCGCAAGGTAGTACTGCGTGCGCGTGTCTTTCGGATCGGCGGCGAGCAGCGCCGCGAAACGCGAGCGCGCCTTCTCGGGCATCCCGGCGCGCAGGTAGAAGTAAGCCTGCTGCCGCTGAAAATCGAGGTTGGACGGATCTTCGTTGATGAGCGGCTGAAGGACGTCGGCCGCTTTCTGCCAGTCGCCGGTGCTCTGATAAACGTCGACGAGCTGCTGGATGGCGAGGCCGAAGGTCGGATCGACTTCGACGGCGCGCTCGAGATACTTGATCGCTTCCGCGCCGCGGCCGAGTTTCGTCAGCACCTGGGCGTAGGCGTAATTGAGCCCGCGCTGATCGGGCGCGCGCTCGAGCATCGAGGCGATGATCTTCTCGGCCTCGGCGGGACGGCCGCTCGCCGAGTAGATCTGCGAAATGGCCATGCCGGTGCCGAGATCGTCGGGATAAATTTTGAACGCGTTCTGGAGATGAAGGAGCGCGTCATCAACTTTCGTTTTGTCGGTGCCGGCGCGGTCGAGAAGGACGCGGCCGAGGACGCGTTCGGCGTCGTAGAAGTTCGGCTGCAGCGCGACGACCTTGCGCAGCTCGGCTTCCGCGGCTTCGATCTTGGAAGCATCGACGAGGATCATCGCGCGCTCGTAGAGCACGACCGCGTTCTGTGGATTCTTCGCCACGATCTTGTCCATGCGGGAAAGTGCCTCGTCGAAGCGGCCGTCGTCGGCGGCAAGCTTGGCAAGGATGAATTCGTAGGGATCGTCCGAAGTCTGTTGCGCCCCGGCGGAAACGCTGAGCGCGAGGAGCGCCAGCAGCAGAAATGCGTACTTCGTCATCAGTCTCATGGTCATCACTCGGC
>JAXDIO010000013.1:0-6447 GCA_034663965.1 Thermoanaerobaculia bacterium
TCGATCTGATTCAGAAGAGCGAGCATGGCATCCGCTCGATCTTCCTGCTGAAGATGGCCGGCAGCGATCAGCAGCGCCACGCCATGATCAAGGACACGCAGATGGACCCGATCTCCCGCCGCATGACTCACATCGATTTTGTGCGCGTGGTGATGGACGAAGTGGTCCGCCTGACAATTCCGGTGCATCTCACCGGCAGTTCGATCGGCGTCAAAGAAGGCGGCATCCTCGACTGGCAGATGCGCGAGCTTCACGTCGAGTGTCTTCCGAACGCGATCCCCGACACGATCGAAGTCGACATCTCGAACCTCGGCGCGCACCAGCAGGTCCGCATCTCGGATCTCAAGCTGCCGGAGGGCGTGAAGGTCGAAGAGGATCCGCACCGCGTCATCGTCGGCGTCACCACGGCACGTGCCGAGGTTGTCGCGGAAGTGGCGACGCCGGAAGCGGCCGTGGCGGAGCCGGAAGTGGCCAAGAAGGGCAAGACCGAGACGGAAGAGTAACGCTCGATCTTCATCAATTCGCTTACGATTGCGCCCCGCGGAAACGCGGGGCGTTTTGCTGTCCGGAGGAAACGATGTCCCGCCTCACCAGGCTCACAAAGGATCAGGTTCCTGCCGAGGTGCGCGAGAAGTTCGAGCAGATCGGCGCGGTGCGCGGCAATGTGCCGAACATGTTCCGCGTGTATGCGCACCGGCCTGAAATTCTGAAGACGATGATGGCGCACATGGACGCCGTCACGAATACGGGAACGGTGCCGGTGCGGACGAAAGAGCTGGTGGCGACGCTCGTCTCGCGCATCAACAGTTGCGAGTATTGAAACCGCTCGCACACCGCGCAGGCTGCGCGGCACGGAGCAACGGAAGATCAGATGCAGGCGCTGCTCGATTTTGAAAACGGACCGTTCGACGAACGGGAGAAGGCGGCGCTGGCGTACGCGCAGCAGCTCACGATCGATGCGAACCGCGTCGACGATGCATTGTTCGCGAGGCTGCGCGAGCACTACGACGAAGGAGAGATCGTGGAGATCTCGGCGATGGCAGGATTGTTCAACTACTTCAACCGCGTGAACGACGCGCTGCAGATGCAACCGACGAAACCGGGTGAGGGGCTGTGAAACGGCTGACGATTGGCAATAATCAAACCTCCAATACGGTGACTACGACTATGAAATCGACTCTGGCCACGCTCTGCGCTGTCGTCCTAGCAGCCGCGTGCGCGAAAACCGAAACCAAACCTGTCAATCCAGCCAAGCCGGCGACGACCGCGACGTCTTCGACATCGACTGGAGCTCACGCCTCCAATGCGGAGCCGGCCGAACTGGCGTCGGCGCGCACCGACGTCGGCGATCCGATGCCCGCGTACACGGCCAAGTATCTCGACGGCAAGCCGTTGAACCTGGCCGGAGAAAAGGGGAACGTCATCTTCCTCAACGTCTGGGCGACATGGTGCGGTCCGTGCCGTTTCGAGACCCCGGAGCTGCAGGCGCTGCAGAATCAGTACGCGGCGAAAGGGCTGAAAGTCATCGGCGTCAGCGTCGACGAGGGGGAGACGGCGGCGGTGAAGACGTTCGTCACGGAACAGAAGATCACCTATCCGATCGCGGTCGACCCCGAGGGGCGCATCGCCAATCTGCTGCAGACGACGGTGCTGCCGACCTCACTCCTGCTGGATCGCAACGGCAAAATTGTCTGGCGTCAGATCGGCGCGATCATGCCGAACGATTCGAAGCTGAAGGCCGCGGTGGAGAAAGCCGTCGCGGAAAATCGCTAGGGAGCGACTTTTCTGCGGTCCGGCGTGGCGCGATCCACAGTGCGGCGCTCGCGCTGTCGCTGGATGAATTCGCGGACGTTTTTGGCGATGTGACCGACGAGGAGCCGAAGCGGCAGGTAGGCTAAGCCGAGGGCAAGGATTACCGCCAGGGCAGCGATGACGAGTACGACGATTGCGGACATGTTCACCAGCTCAAGTAGCAAACTCCGCGCCGCCGTGAATGTTTCTCTCCGCGTCTCCGCGCCCCCGCGTGAACGAATTTTTGCGATCCCGGCAGAGGTTGGCTGAAACTCGATGGCTGACGTTCCTGATCCGTTGCCGATCCCTGCGGTTCTGCGCGATCCGTTGCGGGCGTTATTGCGCGGCGAGAGCCCGGAGTGGCCTTCGGCCGCGACGCCTGCCGATGCGGCGCAGCTCGTCGAATCGATCAAACAAAACGGCCTCGGTCCGCTCGTTTACGCGCGGTGTTCGAACTGGCCGATTCAATCGCGGCTGCGTGAGATTGCGATCCACGCAGCGATTGGCGAGCCGTCGCGGCTAGCCGACGTTCGCGAGGTTCTGGCGGCGTTCGAGACGAACGGCATCCGCGTCCTCATCATCAAAGGGACTGCGCTGGCGTACGACATTTACCCGTCGCCCGAGCTTCGTCCCCGAGGCGATACCGACTTGCTCATTGCGGAATCCGATCTCGGGAACGTGCGGAGGATTCTGCACGGCCGCGGCTACACGTCACCGCGCACCAGCGGTGACACGCTGGCGATCCGGCAGCAGTCGTTCACGCGCGGCGGGCATGTGTACGACGTGCACTGGGACGTAGCGAACTCGCCGGTCGTCCGCGATGCGCTGCCTTTCGAGGAGCTGCTCAGCCGCGCCATCGCCGTCCCGCGCATCGCGCCGAACGCGCTTGCGCCGTCGCATGTCGACGCGCTTCTTCTCGCCTGCATCCATCGCGTCGCGCATCATCACGACATCGAGCGGCTGATCTGGCTGTACGACATCCACATGCTTCGCGAAGCGATGAGCGCGGACGAGCACGCGCGCTTCTGGCGCCTTGCGGCGGAGCGCCGCGTCGTGGCGATCTGCGAGCGTTCGATCGAGCTCGCGGACGAATGGTTCGCCGCCGCGCCGCACGATCGCGCACGCGATTGGCTGACGGACGATGAACGAACTCGCGATGAGCCGTCGGCCGCGTTTCTCGATGCTGGCCGAACGCGAGGCGCGGTTCTCACCGGCGATCTGAAGGCGCTTTCATGGCGCGGCCGTCTCCAACGCATCCGCGAACTCGCCCTCCCATCGGTTGGATTCATGCGCCAGAGTTTTCCATCCGCGCCGGTCGCCGCGCTGCCGGCACTCTACGTTTGGCGCGGCGCGCGGGGAGTGTTCCGGCTGCTGCGCAAAGTGCGATGAGGCAGTGGATTAGTAGATTAGTGGATCAGTAGATTGGTGGTTTGGGTCCGGCGGGTGCATCTTTCTAATCTACGAATCTACTAATCGACTCACTGAAACCACGAACCGCCGTTGATATCGATCGTGACGCCGTTCAGGTAATCGCCCATCGGCGAGGCCAGAAAGAGAATCACGCCGGCGACATCGCCGACACTGCCGACGCGGCGCAGTGGGATCTGGTTCACGATCTCGTCGTAGTGCTTGACCAGCTCCGGCTTGGCCATCTCCGTTTCGATGAAGCCGGGGGCGACGCAGCTGGCGACGATGTTGTCCTTCGCGCAGGCGCGGGCGATCGAGCGGGTGAGGTTGACGAGGGCTGCTTTCGAGGCGCCATAGTCGGCGAATTCGGTTTCGCCGCGCCACGCGGCGCGCGAGGCGACGTTGATGATCTTGCCTCCGCCGCTGCGGCGCATGGTGCGCATGGCCAGCCAGGCGGCGTTGGCGGCGGCGAAGACGTTCAGATCGAACGTTCGTTTCCAGCCGCGCCGCCAGGCGTCGTAGTCGTCGCCGTCGAACGGGTTGTATTCGAAGACGGCGGCGTTGTTGACGAGGACGTCGATCGTGCCGAAGCGCTCCACGACTTCGTCGATCAGCGTTTTCACGGC
Source organism: Thermoanaerobaculia bacterium (assembly GCA_034663965.1). Taxonomy (GTDB): domain Bacteria; phylum Acidobacteriota; class Thermoanaerobaculia; order Gp7-AA8; family Gp7-AA8; genus JADGNZ01. Next base: position 3,825 of record JAXDIO010000013.1, read on the forward strand.
CTCGGGATCGGCGACGTCGGCGCGGATGGCGACGGCGCGTTCGCCGATCTCGCGCACGACTGCATCCGCCGCGGCGTCGCTGCTGTGATAGTTGATGATGACGCGCGCGCCTGCCGCAGCCATGCGCCGCGCCGTCTCCGCGCCGATGCCGCGCGAGGCGCCCGTGATCACGACCGTCTTCCCGCTCAGATCCAACACCGTCATCGCATTCGCATCCATCAGGTATCCTCGACGGCGACGGAGTTTATGCGATGACTCATGACGTGACGTTTTACACGCGCCGCGATTGTCCGCTTTGCGATGCCGCCGAAGCGGCCGTACGTGCTGCGACGGTGCTGCATCACCTGCCGCTATCGATCACGCTGGTCGATATCGACGACGATCCGACGCTGCAGGCGAAGTTCACGGACGATGTGCCGGTGATCTACGTCGACGGCGTGGAAGCGTTTCGCCATCGCGTGACGGCCGACGAGCTCGCGGCGTGGATCGCGAAGCGCGAGCCGCGCCGGTCACTGGCGCAGGAGACGTGCGTCCCGTGCCGCGGCGGCGTGCCGCCGTTGAAAGGGAAGGAGCTGACCGCGCTGGCCAAAGAGCTCGGCGGCGATTGGCAAATTGTCGATGAGCACCATCTGGAGAAGGAGTTCACGTTTCCCGATTTCGCGCAGGCGCTGTCGTTCACGAATCGAATCGGAGCGATCGCGGAAGAGCAGGGACATCATCCGGACATTTACCTGGCGTGGGGGAAAGTGCGGGTCACCATCTGGACGCACAAAGCCGGCGGCTTGACGCGCGCCGACTTTGTGCTTGCCGCAAAGATGGATGCGTAATCACTCGGAGCGCGTCTTCCACTCCTCTTTCTCCACCTTCCAGGCGCCGCCTTCTTTGACCATGGTGATCTTGCCGTTGGAGGTTTGATCGCCGTCTTTGCCGGTGGCGATCAGCGTGGCGTTGTTGCCATCGATCGCGCCGCCGGTGACTTTGATGCCTTTCGGTTGCATCTCCCTGATCAGTGGGAAGAACTTCTTGAAGTCCGGATCGGCTGTCGCTTCCTTCGCGCGGGCCGCAGTGACGCCGCCGAGGAAGGCTTTCATATCGCCACCGGCGAGGAGTTTGAGGTAGGCCGCGTACGCCTTGCCTGGCTCGCCGCCGCCGGCGGGGAGCGGAGTTCCTTTGAGAACGGGCGGCGGCGGAGGGCCGGCCGGTTTGCTGACGGGAAGATCGAATGTGGCGGTGTACTGGAACTTCTCGTCGAAGAAGTCGTCCATCTTCAGCATCTTCACGGTGCCGGCGACGTGGGTCGGAGTCATCGCGGTGAGATCGAGCGTCTGCGTTCCGACGCTGGAGAACTGCTTCATCTTCTTGAACGCGGGGCTGAAGACCGTGCCGCTGATGATCTTCTTGTCGTCGTCGATCGTGGCGGTGAAGCCGCTGAGCTGCTGCTTGTCCTGCGCCTGCATCAACTCGATGTCGTCCGAGGCGGCGGCAGGGGAGAGCTCCTGATCGGTGAAGGTGAGTTGCAGGACCTGCTTCTTTTTGTCGAACGGACTTTTGCGCATTTGTGCGTACGCATGTTTGAGCGCGAACGTCTTGCCGTTCGCGATGAGTGAGCCGTTGACGGTGCCGTCAGCGGCGAGCGCGGGAAGGGAAAACGCGGCGAGAACGAGTGCCAGGGACGAGCGGAATCGATGCATGCTCAATGACCTCCGGTTTGTCGGTTGTATGGGCGAGAAGAGAAGTGCGCAAGATATGACATCCGCGCCGTGGGGAACTGTGATGCACATCAACAGGCCGGCCGGTGCCGGCTACACCAAGCCGCGCTCGCGGAGCTCGCGTTTGACGAAGGCGTAGAGGATTGGCGCCATCACCACGCCCGCCACTCCGAACGCTGTTTCGCCGAGGAGGATAGCCAGCAGGATTTCCCAGGCTTGGGAATCAGTATGGCCGCCGACGATGCGCGAGTTCGTCAGGTACTCGAGCTTGTGGATGACGATGAGGAAGACCAGCGACGCGATCGCGATTCCGGGGGAGATGCCGAGGGAGAGGATCACGATCACGGTGTTCGAGATCAGATTGCCGAGGACCGGGATCAGGCCGCAGACGAAGGTCACAAAGACGATCGTGGTCGCGAACGGGATGTGCTGTCCGAACAGCGGTAGCGCTACGAGCACGTAGAGCGCGGTGAGTGAGGTGTTGAGCAGCGAGATTTTCACCTGCGCGCTGGCGATCTGGCCGAAGGCGCGCGCGAAGCGCTCCACTTTCTGCTCCAGCGCCGCGCTGAGCGTTCCCGGGACGCGGTCGGCGTGGTGCGTCACGTGGCGGAAGAAGACCAGTACCGCCAGCAGCATGCCCATGACCATGTGCACCAGGCCGATGCTGACGCTGCTGCCGGCGAGCTTCAGAGTCTCCGCATGCTGCTTCAGCCAATCAGCCAGCGCCGTCTTGATCGTGTCGGCATCCGTCATGACCTCGGGGATCAGATCCTCCCCGTAGCCGCCCAGCCACGCGCGCGTCGACTGCAGGATGTCCGACATCTTGGTCATGACCGCGGGGATGTTGTCGACGTGGTGCCGGGCGTACGACACCAGCAGCGCGATGACGCCGACCATCAGGCCGCCGCCGACAA
>JAXDIO010000020.1:0-4907 GCA_034663965.1 Thermoanaerobaculia bacterium
CAAGGTCGATTCCAGCTCAGCGTTTGGGCGGCGGTGCGGTTGAGGTCGTTGTCGTGGTTGTGATGGTTGTTGTGGTCGTAGTCACCGCTGTCGTTCCGCTCGACATCGGCTGCGCATTTTTCGCGGCCGCTACGCGCTCCGCGTCCTTATCGCAATCGGCATAGTCGCTGCGCAGAACGACCGCGAGGTGATCGCCGACGGGACGTTCGACACCGTCGGCGGGACGGTTGACGATGCGGTCCGACACCCACATCGCGCTCGATCCGCCGCCGTCGAGATTGATGGCCGCGCACGCGTGCAGCTTCTCGGACATGAAGGCCGCCAGCTGCGGCAGCGTAAGTCCGGGCACGCCGGTGCGGCGGCCGTCGGCGACGACGAGGTAGAGCGTCTCGCGATCTTTCGAAAGTCCGACCGCGGTGCGCGGGTGCGTGGCCAGCGTGAACGACGCGCTGCCCGGCAGCGGCGTCACCGGCTTGCAGCTGACAATGAGGGCGGGCCAGCCGGAGACGGTCGCCTCCATCCACTCCTCGGGATCCGCATCGAGGCTCACGTCGCTCTGTTTGGCGATGCGTGCCTTGCTGCCGCCGACCGCGACATATCCCTCGCGCCGGATCTTTTTGACCGAGTCCCATTGGCCGCACGGCCCGACCGTCATTCCGACCGGATTGAAGCGCTCGTCGAAATAGTCGCCGTTGATTGCCGCAAGCGCGTGCTCGCGTTTGGCAAAGTCGGAGACTTTCAATCCCTTTTCTGACTCGCGTGTGGAGATGACCTGGATGTCCTCATTGGTGAGATCGACGCGCGTGACGTGGACGTCGTAGTTGTCGCCGCGAAACTCCTGATAGTCGACGCCGGGCCCGACATTTTTCCAGTCGGCCCCCGCGGCAACCGCACTGACAAGAATGCTGAGGACGGCAGCGAAAATCATTTTCCGGTTGAGCATGGCGACGCGCCGCTTCAAATGATGTGCCGTCCGCGCAAATAACGTCTGGCATCTCGAATGCACCAGCGCCTCGCCGCACATTCAACGTTTCCCGGGGGCTCCTTGCGTTCCAGCGACTTCGCGGTACCGGCATACAGCCGGCTCAATCCAGGCACTCTCACCTTCCGCAGGCCGCCATCGGAAAAACCGGCGCCGACCAAAGTGCAATCGGCGGTCGAGTACACCCTCTTCGCCGTCTTCGGCATCAGCCTGATCGTTGCGGCGATCGCCTTCTTCGCGCTCAACTCGCCGTCGCATCGCAACGTCCCGAACAGCGTCGCCGCCGGCCTCGCGTCGGGCCGCGTGAACATCCTCCTCATCGGCATGACGAAGGTTCCGCCGCCGGAAGGTGATGGCGTGGAGATGATGACCGGGTCGATGACGATGCTGTCGCTCCGGCCGGCAACGCATCAGCTGGCGATGATCGCCATCCCACCCGACCTCTGGCTCCGACTCGGCCGCTTCGGCATGCACCGCCTCGGGTCGGCACAAGCGATCGGCGAGTCGAGCGGCTATCCCGGCGAAGGTCCGGCCCTGGCCATCGACACGATCACCGCTGCGACCGGCCAGCCGATCCACGGATTCCTTCGGATGGACGACACCACGCTGCAATCGACGATCGACGCGCTCGGCGGCATTGATGTTCCAGTACGCAACGCGTTTTACGAGCGGCGCGCGCACCGGCTCTTCACGACTGGCGTCACGCACTTCGACGGCGCGAACGCGATCCTCTTCACCTCGCCGTATGCCGATGGTCCCGAAGGAGAGCGATTCGCGCGTGAAGCGCGGCAGCAGGAAGTGCTCGCCGCAGTCATCAAAAAACTGAGCAGCAGCGCCGCGGACTTACGCGCGCACGCGGCGATCGTTCCGGTGGCATCGACGATGACCGCGACGAACCTCACGCACGAACAGATCGACCAGCTCTTCGGCGCGATGACTGCGCAAGCATCGATCCGCTACGCGAACCTGCAGCCGTTTGTCGACACGATCGAGGTGCAGTCGTTCAGCGAACACGAAGGAAAAGCGGTGAAGCCGCATCACGACGATTTCAAACAAATCAAGCAACTCGCGGACGGCGTGTTCACGGCCGGCGCGTTCCAGCAGGTCGCGGCGCGATGACGAACGTGCCGATGGACGATGCGGCGCCGAGCCGTTCCGCGCGCGTGCGGACACCCGTCGGCATCCGCAAGAAGAGCTCGACCGGCGAAAAGATCCTCTTCATCCTCCTCGGCCTCTTCGTGATCGTGGCTGCGCTCGCGCTCTACACGCAGTTCTCGCCGTCGTACACGGAAGTCCCCAACACAGTCGCGGCGGGATTGAAGGCCGATCGCGTAAACCTGCTGGTCATCGGCATCGGCGGCGACGGCCATCCCGGCGGCGGCATCGACCTCGCCGACTCGATCCTCCTGGTCTCGCTCCAACCCTCTACGAAAAAAGCGGCGCTGATTTCCATCCCGCGCGATTTCTACCTGCAGATGGGCCACTACGGCATGCACCGCCTCAACGACGCCCACGCTCTCGGCGAGAACGCCGGCTACCCGGGCGGCGGGCCGGGCATGGTGATCGAGGAGGTGAAGGCGATCACCGGCCAGCCGATTAACGCGTACGTCCGCCTCGATTTCAAGGCCTTCGAAAAGATCATCGACGACCTCGGCGGCGTCGACATCTACGTCTATCGCCCCTTTCACGACGTGCTCTTCAAGGACTCGTTTCAACAAGGCTGGCAGCATATGAACGGCCATCGCGCGCTGCAGTACGCGCGCTACCGCTACGTGATCGGCCTCGAAGGGAACAACTTCGCGCGCGAGCTACGGCAGCAGCAGATCATGAGCGCGGTGCGGAAGAAGATGCAGCACCTCACGCCAACCCAAGCGCTGCGCCTGACCGTGAGCGCGTCGTCGGTCTCCCACTACACGAAGACGAATCTCTCCACGCCGCAGATGGTCCAGCTCTACAACATGTTTCACGACATGAACCCCGCCAACGTCCGCCACGTCTCGCTCCAGCCGATGACGGAGATCTTCATGCTGACGAAGATCAACGACTCCGGCGAGGCCGTCCGTCCGCGCCACGGCGACTACACCCCGATCCGCACCACGATCCAGAACGTTTTCAGCGACACGCGTCCCGTCGTTACCGCCGGCCAGATCCAACTCACCGACGACGGCACCCCGCAGCCGTCGCTCTACGCCGGCGACGACACGATGATTGCGAAGCCGGGCGCCGCGAAACGCTAGGGAACGGTTTCACGCGGAGGCGCGGAGAGGCGGAGAAAGTCGAGAGAAGTCTGTGCGAGATTCGCCACTGACGTCAGAGATCTGCGTAGGTGAGGCTTGCAAGGATGTCTTCGTGGGTCAGATCGGGGTAATCCGAGATGATCTCTTCTTCAGTCATCCCGGACGCAAGGTAAGACAGAACGTCGTACACGGTGATGCGCAGCCCTCGAATGCAAGGCTGGCCTGCGCGTTTGTCCGGCTCAACGGTGATGATCTCCTCGTAGCCCATTGCCGCGCTATCTTACCGAGTCACACGGCAGTTCTCCGCCTCTCCGCATGCTCCGCGTGAAACCGTGTCCTGTCTGTCGACGCGCGAAAATCGGAATAACATCCGCTGCCGCCACGCTTCGACCGCACGCATCGCATGAAAATCCATCTCGTTTCCCTCGAGGACGGCATTACCGCGACCGGGTTCCGGAAGTTTGCGGCGTATGCGGAGAAGATTAATCCCGACACGCGTACGTTTTACGTCGGCACGCAGCGGTATCGGTCGATGTGGAAATCGTTCGCGCGGAAGGTGGGCGAGGGACGGTCGTTCGGGGCGCGGGACGTCGACGAGATCGCGCATGAGCTGGCGAACGCCGACGTCGTCGCCTTCTCCTCGATGACCGGCTACGCCGACCTCACCAAAGAGCTGGCCACGCGCGTGCGCGAGTTGAATCCGAAGGCGTATTCGATGTGGGGCGGGATCCATCCGATCATTTATCCCGAGGATGCCATCACGGCGGATGTGGACGCGATTTGTACGGGGGAGGGAGAGCTCGCATTCGCCGAGTGGCTGCATCACTTCGAGAACGGCAGCGACTCTTCCAAGACCAGCAGCTTCTGGTTCAAGGATCGCGCGAGCGGCGAGATCAAACGGAATCCGTTCCGGCCATTGATGTCGTCCGCCGAGCTGGCTTCGATGCCGTATCCGAAGTACGGCGGCGCGGAAGGGATTTACGAGCCGGAGAAAGGCTTTCGCCCCGTCAAGCGCGGCGACTATCTCAACAACAACGGCCTCGCGTATCCAGCGGTGTGGTCGATCGGCTGCCCGCTGCATTGCACGTATTGCGGCAACACCGTCTTCATCGCCAACGACGCCAACTACCGCAAGATCCGGCACAGCGGCGTCGACTACATCATCGGCGAGGTGCAGGCGGCGCTGAAGGTCCATCCGTATCTGAAGACGGTCCTCTTCTACGACGACAGTTTCATGGCCATTTCACTGCGCGAGCTCACCGAATTCGCCACGCGCTGGCGCGAGGAAGTGGGCATCGAGTTCTGCATCTACGGCGTCATCCCGACGTATGTGCAGCGCGACAAAGTGGAGATCCTGACCTGGGCGGGCATGAACCGCGTGCGCATGGGAATCCAGAGCGGCAGCGAACGGATCCTCAAGTTCTACAAACGTCCGACGCCGGTGGCGCGCATCGAACAGGCCGCGGCGGCGCTGGCGGAGTTCGCCGATTACCAGATCAATCCGTCGTACGACATCATCGTCGACAATCCGGTCGAGACGCGGCAGGACGTGATCGACACTCTGGAGTTGATCTATCGATTGAAGAAGCCGTTCACGCTGAACATCTTCTCCTTGCGCGTGATCCCGAATACATCGCTCGAGCAGCAGATGATCGCCGAGGGGTTCGACGTCGAACAGATTAATGAGA
>JAXDIO010000103.1:0-5843 GCA_034663965.1 Thermoanaerobaculia bacterium
CCGATCTCGGATGCTTTCGACGTCGGCGTTGCACGCTGCTCCACGCCGAGGAGCTCACCGCCGCCGAGCCGCGTCACTTCCTCCGACTTCGCGATATCGATTGCTGACGGATCGAGCGCCAGCACGCTGCCGTTCGTGAGCGTCATCGTGGCCTTGCCGTTGACGATCGTCCACTTCGCCCGCGCCTCGTAGCGGGTGCCGTCTTTCATCACCACCCAGTACGACGCGGCGAACAGTTGCGTGACGGTGAGGACTGCGAGCGCGGCGAGAATCAGCGTTTTCTTCATCGGTGTCTCCGGAATGGTGCTTCAGAACGCTCGATTATACTGACCCGATGCTCGTCGTCATGGAGGCCGGTGCACGGCCCGATCAAATCGAAGCCGTCGTCCGCCACATTGAGCGCATGGGCCTCAAGGCTCACGCCATCCCAGGTGCCAACCGCACCGCCATCGGCATCACCGGCAAGCCTGGGACAGCCGATCCCGAGGTTCTCGAGAACTATCCCGGCGTCAAGGAAGTCATCCGCGTCTCGCACGCGTACAAGCTCGTAAGCCGCGAAGCGCGCCCCGACGACAGCATCATTAACGTTGGTGGCGTCGACGTCGGCGGCAACGGAATCATCGTCGTCGGCGGACCGTGCGCCGTCGAGTCGCTCGATCAGGCCCGCGCGATTGCCGAGGGGATCAAGAACGCCGGCGGACAGCTCTTCCGCGGCGGCGCGTACAAGCCGCGCACTTCGCCGTACTCGTTTCAGGGACTCGGCGAGGAAGGTCTCGAAATTCTCGCGCGTGTCCGCGAAGAGTTCGATCTGCCCATCGTCACCGAGGCGATCGACAACGAGGCGCTGGTACTGGTCGACAAGTATGCCGACTGCATCCAGATCGGCGCGCGCAACATGCAGAACTTCTCGCTGCTGAAGATGGCCGGCCGCGCGCGGAAGCCTGTGCTGCTGAAGCGGGGGATGTCGGCGACGCTCGAAGAGCTGCTGCTGTCGGCCGAATACATCATGGCCGAGGGAAACTACAACGTGATCCTGTGCGAGCGGGGCGTGCGGACGTTCGCGGACCACACGCGCAACACGCTCGATCTCTCCATCATCCCGGCCATCAAACGAATCAGCCATCTGCCGGTCCTCGTCGATCCGAGCCACGGCACCGGCAAGAGGAACAAAGTCGCGCCGATGTCGCGCGCCTCGATCGCCGCCGGCGCGGACGGTGTGCTCATCGAAGTCCATCACAAGCCGGAGGAAGCGCTCTCCGACGGTCCGCAAGCCATCCTGCCGGAAGCCTTCGCGCAGATCGTCCGCGAGTGTGACGCGATCGCCCGCGTCGTGGGCCGGTCATTGCAACCCGCGCTGACTGCCACAGCGTGAGACGAACCAAAATCATCGCCACGCTCGGTCCCGCGTGCTCGTCGGAAGATCTCATCCTCCGCCTGCTGACGTCGGGCGTTGACGTCTTTCGGATGAACTTCTCACATGGGACGCCCGCGGATCGCGTGCGGCTCATCGAGATCATCCGCCGCGTCTCCACCGATCACGGCAAGTACATCCCGATCCTCGGCGATATCCAGGGGCCGAAGCTGCGTATCGGCGAGGTCGATGGCGTCATTGCGCTAAAGACAGGCCAGATGTTGACGATCACGACCGAGCCGCTGATCGGCAATGCGTCGATCGTCTCGACGCCCTTCACGCCGCTGCCGCGCGAGGTGCAACTCGGACAGCGCATCCTCATCAACGACGGGCTGGTCGAGCTAGTCGTCGCGGCAGTCGACGATGCGAAGGTGCTGACGCGCGTCATTCACGGTGGTCCGATCTCGTCGAAGAAGGGGATGAACTTTCCCGACACCGAGCTGACAATTCCGGCGATCACGGAGAAAGATCGCGAGGACGTCGCCTTCGCCGTTGCCAACCAACTCGACTACATCGCCGCGTCGTTCATCCGCCGCCGCGGCGACATCGTCGAACTTCGCTCGCTGCTCCACGAACTCGGCGGAGATGAGATCAACGTCGTCGCCAAACTGGAAAAATCGCAGGCGATCGATGCGCTCGAAGACATCCTCGATGTCAGCGACGGCGTCATGGTTGCCCGCGGCGACCTCGGCGTCGAACTTCCGCCCGAGGCTGTGCCGATCGTGCAAAAGCGCGTGCTGCACCGGGCCGCCATCTGGGGCCGCTTCGCGATCACGGCGACGCAGATGCTGGAATCGATGACCACGAACTCACGCCCGACGCGCGCCGAGGCCTCGGATGTGGCCAATGCGATCTTCGATGGATCGGATGCGGTGATGCTGTCGGCGGAAACGGCGTCGGGCATGTATCCCGTGGAAGCCGTGCAGATGATGGCCCGCATCATCATGGCCGCCGAGCAGAATCGCGAGTTTCAGGTTGCCGGCAGCCGCGAACCGTACCGCGTTTCCTCCGAGATCGACGAGTTCACCGACGCGCTGGCCGGCGCCGCCAACTACGCCGCGCAGCAGATGGATGCGAAGTTCATCATCGTCTTCACGCAGACGGGATTCGCAGCGCGACTGATGTCGAAGTTCCGCCCAAAACAACCGATCATCGCGCTCACGCCATCGACGTGGGTCGCACGGCGGATGAACATGCTCTGGGGCGTGCAGCCGTTCGTCCTCCGCGACGTCGGCGAATATCACGAGCAGATCGTCGACCGCGTCGACGACTTCCTGCTCAGCCGCGACATCGTCGTCCCCGGAGATCGCCTGGTCATCCTCATGGGGTCGCCGATCTATCAGCGCGCGAAAACGAATCTGCTCCGCGTCCATCGCGTGAAGAGTTAAACGGCAGTCGGGAGTCGGGGGTCGGGGGTCGGGGGTCGAAAAGACCGTAGGATCCACGTGCGACCCTCACGTAAGGTGACGGATCAAGCCGTTGATTACGAGAAGAACGTCGTCGGATTGATCGATCAGTCGCTTCGCCTCTTCTCTTGAAAAGTAATTGAGCGCTTCCGCGAGAGTGATCTGAGTCTGCAACTCGAAGGCGGATGCTCGTGCTCGAATGACGAACTGTCGAAAGTCACGCTTCGTGTCGCGGCCCCGGCCTTCGGCGATGTTAGAAGGCACGGATATCGCTGCACGACGCATCCGCGCCGTCAGACCATAAAGCTCATGACGTGGAAACGATTGTGTTGCCGCGTAGGTGTCGGTCGCAAGCCGCATGGCTTTCTTCCAAGCGTCCAGCCGCCGGTAGATACTTTCGCTCATGGTGATCGTATGGTGCGGACGGGAGAGAAGATGTGCGCGCCGAGCGGCGCCGTGTGGGGGCGATGAGTCTACCTCGGCCCGAAAATCAACAGCAGCGCTCTAAGCTCCGACCCCCGACCCCCGACCCCCGAGCCCGCCACTTGGAACTTCCTCACCGAAACCTCACGTTCCGTCATTTGACTCGCGGCAAACGACTCCTTAGACTCGCTTGCCGGGTAACGAAGGAGGGAAGCCTATGCGCCGACTGCGTGCGATTGCGATTGCGACTACCGCCATCGTCATCCTCGCTGTCCCTGCGCAATCTGAGGTCCCGCTTCCCGCCTTCCTTCAGGTTCTTGGCAACGTCACCAGCTCCACGCGTCCTGTCGGCAACGCGCTCGTCATCGCGCTCAACCTGAACAGTCTCGATGCCATCCAGACGTTCAGCGCCAGCGACGGATCGTTTTCGCTGCCGCAACTGCCCGCCGGCGTCTACAAGATCGTGGCGATGAAGTACGGCTTCGCGCCGGCCATCGAGACGATCGTCCCGACGAAGAAAGATCACCGTCTCAAGCTGAGGATGGAGACCGAGAAGCAGTCGCGCGGCACCAATCAGCAGATGTGGGAGATCCGCGGCTCGCTGCCTCCCGACATCCTGCGCGAGATCGACATGGTTATGACGCCGCCGCCCGATCCCATCGGTCCGGTGGCCACCGCCGCGTACGAAATGCCGCGTTTCCGCGGCGACATGATGTCGATGACCGGGATGTCGACCGGCCCGACCTCCGCCTCCGGTCCAGCCTTCGCCCAGACCGCCCTCGGGCTGCAGAGCCGCATCGGCGACAACTGGCAGCTCGGTTTCCGCGGCAACCTGCATCGAGTCGAGGATCAGACGGACAACTACTCATTCGGAGCTCCCGTGGCCCAGGCGAGCGCGGCGCAGATCGAGTTGCGCTCGTCGCCGACCGATTCGTACAAGCTCGCCTCGACCCGTTCGTGGTGGCGGTATCGCGACGACGTCCCTGACGACTCGCATCAGGCCGACATCCGTTCGCACAATTTCGAGTGGGAGCACGGCGGCTCTCGCGTTCAGGTGCGCTACCTCGCGCAGCAGAACCTCTTCGCCGCCACGCCTGGCTCCGATTTGATCGAAATCGCCGGGGGCACGAGCGTGATTCAGACGCGCCGCAACGAAGTTGGCGTGTCGCTGCGCGTGACGCAGGAAAGCATGCGCACTACGACCGGCGCCGTGACGGGGCCGACGCTTCGCACCGCCGATCTCACTGCGAACGCGAAGTTCGAAATCGTCCCGGCCTTCACCATCGATTACGGGATGTCCAGCCGCGTTGGCCTCTACGGTACCGAGTGGGCGCCGCGCAGTGGTGCGGAAATCAAGATCGGCAAAGACACCGCATTGGTCGTCACCGGTATGTACAAAGTCGTCGATGCGATGCATCAGAACACGCTGCCGAGCGTCATCGTATGGTCCGACGACTCGCGCCTTCTGCCGCATTACTCCTACTCGGCGGGCATCGTCTCCGGCGACGCGGCGCGCGAGCATTTCAGCGTCGTCGGTACGGTCAGCGCCGCCGACACGCCGCTGCGCATCGTCTTCACCGACGGTCTGGAACATTTCTGGGACGGCCTCTACATCGATGCGGGTGACGTTCGCCGCGATCTTCGACTCGCCTTCCGCAAAGAGCTCGGCAGCCGATTCCTTCTCGACGTCTCCTCGATGGCCGGCACGGCCACGCCGGGCCACACGGCCGTCAACGCTCACGGAACCGACAAGCTGTACGTGGCGGGCGACGTTGAATCCACCTTCTCGCCGACGCGCACCACCGTGGCCGTCTCCTACCGCCAGATCCAACAGCCGCAGCCCAATGGCGGCGACGCCTATCGCACGCATCGCGTCGATGTTCGCGTCGCGCAGTCGCTCCATCTCCCGCTGGACCTCAAAGTCCTCCTCGGCATCGAGCTGGCCCGCTCCGAAAACTCCCGCATCCTCCTCGACGCCCTCGACGCCGACGGCAGCACGCGCCGCTACATCGGCGGCCTCGCCGTCAACTTCTAGCGAGCGAGTTACTTCAGCCCCGGCTGGATCTTCTCCACCAGCTTCTCGAAGCGCATTGAGATCCCCTTCGTCACCACGATCTGCTTGAGGTAGTTGAGCGACGTGATGGCGGCCGGTAGGCCGGAGATCGCGGCGGGTATGGACGCCAGGCGTCCCGCGAGCTGCATCGTTTTGTCGGCCACGCTGTAGTCCTGCGACATCAGATCGGCGCGGGCTTGGCCGTTGTAGGCGATCGTCAATAGATAGATGTCGGCGATCAGCTCGCGGAAGCGCATCTCGCTGCCCCAGGCGAAGCAATCGCCGCTGCGGATGTTCTCCAGGAACTCCGAAGTTGTCTCGCCCTTCGACACCGTGTGCACTTTGGCCACGTGCTTGAGCGTGTGCGCGTCGGAGCCGCCGATCATCGACGCGTGGCGGCCACCCTTCTCCACCGTGTTCACGAGCTGCTGCACCATCTTGTTGTGGAACGACGCCATCGCGCCGTTCATCGCCTCGAAGATGTCGAACATCTCCAGCAGCTCGGCGATGTAGTGCGCGGCCACGTTCTTCATCCGATAGTTCTGGAAGA
>JAXDIO010000183.1:0-21584 GCA_034663965.1 Thermoanaerobaculia bacterium
AGGTTTCCGTAAACGACGCCGGCCTGCAGAAAACGGGTGGAATCGTTGACGTCGGCGAAGATCACGCTCGCGGCGGTGATCAGCTGTTCGGCTTCCGGGTAATGGTCCATTTGCGCGAGGATCATCGCTTTGACGAGCCAGATGATGGCGCGGTCGTGCACGGCGGCCGGAAATTCGCTCAGTCGCGACTCGGCGGTTTCGACGGCGTCGTACGCCTCGTCGAGCCGGCCGAGGTAACGAAGCGCGTTCGCGCGATCGCGGAGCGCGGTGGAACGGATCTGGGCCATGACCAGCGGCGGGTAGTTGCCGGTGGGAATCGTCTCGGCGATCGCCGCGGCGAGGTCGGCAACGGCCAGGGCTTGCGCCGGATCGCGTTCGAGACGCTTGCGCACCTCCTCGCTGATCTGCTCGAGGGCCGCGTTATTGCGCAGCGCCTTCGACTCCGCGAGCCGTGGCCACTCGGCTGGCGGCGTGTCCCGCAACTGGCGCGCGGCGAGGTCCGCCGACTCGCTGCGTTCGTTCTCCAGCCGCGCAGCCGCGGCGGCAAATTTGAGTGCGCCTTCGTGCCGCCGCGCGGCATCGAACGGAACCACGTTCCTGGCGAATCGCTGACGGCACGACGCGCATTCGGCGAGGTGGCGCAGATCGTCGGAATGCTTCATGTCTTCTTCCTCGCCGGAGCCGCGTTGTACACCTGTTCCGCCATGCGCAGACATTTGCCAACCAGTTTCTGCGTGTATTTCGCGGTCACGCCGAGGTCGTCGGCGATTTCGCGGATCGTGTATCCATCGTAGTAGCGCATGCGCAGGATTCGAGCGTATCGCGGAGGAAGCGCGTCGAGCACCTCGCGTACGGCAAGCTGTGACGGTAACAGATCGAAGATGTTGATGGAGTCCGGATCGGGGCGGAGCATGGCCAGCTCCTGATCGAGTTGGTCCGTTCGGCGGCCGTTCTGGCGCCAGAAGTAGCGGCAGGCATGACAGATCGCTCCGATCAGCCACGGGTGCAATTGGCGGATCTCGCTCTTCCGCTTCAGGTACGAAAGAAACACCTCGTGCGCGAGCGCCTCGGCATCAACTTCGGGAACCTGAAACTTGCGCACGGCGATCGCGACGAGGAGGCCCACATTGCCTTCGTACAGCTCTCCGAACTCAAGGTCATCGACGTCGCATGGCGGTGCGATTGGCGCCTGAATCTCGTCAGATGGATGGAATGCCGGACCGGCGAACACGCCCGGAGGATAGAGCGAAAGAAGACGAAGTCAAAAAGAGAATGGCGAAGCGACGCGTATGCGCGACTGTTTCGCAAAAACCGTCGCGCATGCGAGTCACTTTGGCCCGTTTCGTATCATGCGGCGCGTGAATGATCCTCAATTTGTAATCGATCCGCGGCACTCCGGATTCGTCCGGCTCGACCTCGCGGAGCTGTTCGGAAACGCGCGTCGCGTGGTCCTGGAGATCGGATCCGGCAAGGGACGTTTTCTGATCTCCGCGGCGACGTCGCAACCGGATGTGAACTTCATCGGCATCGAGAAGTCGCTGCATTACCACCGCGTGATCCGCGACCGCGTCGCGAAGCGAGGGCTGACGAACGTCCGCCTCATCAACCACGACGCGTTCCTCGTCCTTCGCGACATGCTGCCCGATGCGTCGATCGGCGAGATCCACATCTACTTTCCCGACCCATGGCCTCGCAAGCGCGAACAGAAACGCCGCATTATTCGCGCCGAGGTGATGGTGGAGATGACGCGGGTGCTGGTGTCCGGCGGCAGCGGCATCTACGTGACCGATCACCGCGACTACTACGAAGCTGCCGCGCCAGTGATCGAATCCTTCTTCCGCAGCGAACGCCGCATCCCGACTCCCGACGATCCGCCGCGCACGAATTACGAGGCGAAGTTCCGGGAGGAGGGGAGGGAGATATTCGAGGTGCGGTTTTGGAAGTGAGAGGGGACGATTCACGCGGAGAACGCGGAGAGGCGGAGATCACGTATCGAGATCATCGTCCGAGAGGACGATCGTGCCCTTTGTCATGATCAGGCCGAGCTTGAATCTTCGCAGGAAGTCCATGCCGACGAGCACATCGAGTGAGCCGGGTGTCAGGCTTACGACGCCGAGCACGGTCGTTCTGCCGAATGTCGTATGTGCAAGTGCAGTCAGCGATGTTCCGCGGGTGCCGTCTGCCAGTACATAGGAGGAGGTGCCTTCGAGCGGAAGCTTCAGCGAGAAGGCGTGCTGCATCGGAAGCTGAATGAATCCGGAAAAGCCGGTGTCGATGATCGCTTCGAACTCAAGTCCCGGCGGATCGTGAGCGACCCCGCACAGGTGGAACTTGAGACGAGGGTTACCGAGACTGTCGAAGTGGCCGGTCCCAGAAGTCATGACGAGTGAGACCGAAACTGACTCGGAACGCTCCTCGGGCACCGACACGGATCAGATGAAAGATTCCGTTCGGTGCCGCCGCTCGGGCGTCCTGAAGCGCCTGCTCCGGGTACTCCGCGACATACCCGATTCCGCTGGTGACGTCGATCGCGATGAAGTGCCCGTGTCGGCCGGGCTCGAGTTGCTCCTTGTACCGCTCTTCGTAGATGCGTTCACCAGCGTCAGCAATCTTCTCCGGTGAATCGAGCATATTCAGATCGATCGACATTTCAGTTTGAGAACGCTACCACATGATATTCGCCATCCGATTCAAGCGGAGAGAAGGAGGAAGCGGACACCTCGCGTGTCGGTTAAACTAACTCGCATGATCGACACCGCGGCGTTGCTGGATCAGGTACTGAGTCTTCCGGAGCAGAAGCGCGCTGAAATCGCGGTCCGGCTTCTTGAAAGTCTCGAACCGGAAACCCAGGCGGAAATCGACGCCGCGTGGGCTGAAGAAATCGAGAGCAGATGCGTGGCCGTGGACGACGGAACCCTTCCGACGTCCGATTGGAATGATGTTCGTGCCCGCATCGAGCGCGACATCTTTCACAGGTGAGCAAACCTGTTCGGCCCAACGCGGCCGCGGAAGCTGAATTTCGCGAAGCCATTCTTTGGTACGAGAGCCGAAGCGCTGGTCTCGGCGACCGTCTGTGGCGCGAGATTCAAGCTGCAATCGATCTGATCACAACCCATCCGGAAATCGGCGCCGCTGTGGAGCGCCTGCGCTTTCGCGAAAGAATTTGCCGCATACGTCTCAGCCGCTTCCCTTTTCTTCTCATCTATCGCGAACGCGAGGACCACCTCGAAGTCATCGCGCTGGCGCACACCAGCCGCAAACCGAGATACTGGCGCAGTCGCCTGAAGTAACACTCCGCGTCCTCCGCCGCTCCGCGTTCTCCGCGTGAAACCGTAACCCTTTGGACCTCGCGCGACAGTTACAATCCGTCCCGTGCGAATCCTCGGCATCGATCCCGGCTCGGTTACTACAGGTTTCGGCGTCATCGAACAGGTCAAAGGGCGGCTGGCGCTGATCGAGCAGGGCACGATCGGCACGGTTCGCGGATCGGAGCTAGCCGATCGGCTTTGCCGGATTCATGACGAGTTGGTCGGCGTGATTAAGCGCTGTGCGCCAGAGGCGGTCGCGGTCGAGGCGCCGTTCGGCGGGCAGAATGTGAAGAGCCTCATCCAACTCGCGCATGCCCGAGGGGTCATCCTGCTCGCGGCGCGGGCGGCGAAGCTCGACGTCTTCGAATACTCGCCGCGCAGCGTCAAGAGCGCGGTCGTTGGGTATGGCGCCGCGGAGAAAGAGCAGGTCGCGAAGATGGTGCGTATGCTCCTGCCGGGCTGCGCGAACCTGGTGATGTCGACTGACGCCTCCGACGCGCTGGCCGTAGCCATCTGTCACGCACACACCGCCGGCACCGCCGAGAGGTTGCGGATCGCTCGATGAGCTCTTCGCTTCCCCAGGAAGAGGCGGTCGAAGCGAACGCGCAGACGGGCATTCCGCGCGGACGATTCCAGCGAACCTTCAGCGCGCTGCGGTATCGCGACTTCCGGCTGCTCTGGTTCGGCGCGTTTGCGTCGACGACCGGCACGTTCATGCAGACGCTGGCGCAGGGCTGGCTCGTCTACACGATGACCGGCTCGGCGCTGCTTCTCGGCATCGACGGATTCCTCTCCACCGGCCCGATGCTTCTCTTCTCGCTCTTCGGCGGCGTCATCGCAGACCGGATGGAGCGCCGCAAGATCATGCTGCTGTCGCAGGTGCTGCAGGGAAGCTTCGCGCTAATCCTTGCGGCGCTGATCTACTTTCACACCGTCAAGATCTGGCACATCTTCATCCTCTCGTTTTTGACGGGAAGCGCGCAGTCGATCAGCGGACCGGCCTACGCGTCGCTGCTACCGCTGTTGGTCAAGCGCGACGACATGTCAAACGCCGTGGCGATGAACTCGATGCAGTTCAACCTCGCGCGTGTCATCGGCCCGGCGCTCGGCGGTGTCGTCTTCGGACTGTGGGGCGCGACGGCGTGCTTCGGCATCAACGGGATCTCGTTCATCTTCGTCATCCTCGCGCTGGTGAGCATCAAGATGCCGCCGCTGCAGGCCGGCGCGACGTCGACGTCGATGATGGCGCAGATGAAAGAGGGCTTCGCGTTCGTGGCCTCGAAACGATCGCTGCTCCTGCTGACGTTTCTCTCCTTCGCCGGCACGTTCCTCGGCATGCCGCTTTTCACGATGATGCCGGTCGTCGCGAAGAAGATTTTCAACCTCGGGCCGCAAGGGCTCTCGCTGCTGCAAGCCGACTACGGCATCGGTTCCGTCGTCGGCGCGCTCTTCGTCGCGGGCAGCAGCCACGCCGCGAAAAAAGGCCGGCTCGCGCTGGCGCTGCAACTCGTCTTCGCAGCCACGCTGGTCGCGTTCGGTTTTTCGAGGCACCTGACCGCCAGTCTCATCGTCGCGTTCATCGCCGGTGCGGCAATCGTCGGCGTGGTCTCGCTTTACAGTTCCCTCGTCCAACTCTCCACCGGCGACGCCATGCGCGGCCGCGTGATGTCGATCTTCATGCTCGCCTTCCGCGGCGGCATGCCCCTCGGCAACCTGATGGCCGGCTTCGTCGCCCAACGCTGGTCGATCAGCACCGCCCTCGAAGTGAACGGCATCGCGCTCGCGGTCGTGGCGCTGACGTTCATCATCAAGGGAACGGACCTCGACGCCGGCCTGTCGGCCTGACGGCGCGTCCACCAGCTTTTTTCACTTTCTTGAAAAAGGGGGTAGGAAATCTGGCCCTGCGTCACTCTATGGGTAGGCAAGCACCACAGTCCGGCGAATCCAGTCCATTTTCACAATCCAGGCAAGCTCCAAGCGACTTGAGCGTGGCAACCCTCCACGTCCGTGGCGGAAGCCTGCCGCGGCAACGACCCGGCGCAGTCCAGGAGGTCTCATGAAACGATTGTCCGCGGTACTACTCACGCTCCTCGCAGCGTTTCTCATCGTGCCTTCGACCGCATGGTGCGCCACCCGAAACGTCAGTGGTGCGGCCGGCTGCAGCGATACGGCGGGAAACCCGTATTGCACGATCAACGCGGCGATTCTCGCGGCGACGGCAGGCGACACGATTCAGATCGCCGCCGGCACGTACGCCGGAACGATCGCGAGCTTCTCCAAGCCGCTCACGTTTATCGGCGCCGGTTCGAGCACGTCCGGGACGGTCATTACGAAAGCGATGACATACACCGGCGCCGGCCCGCTGTCACTGAGTACACTGCGTATCTCCGGCGGCGGCACGAACTTCAAGGTGGCCGGTACGGGAGCCTTCTCCGGCCTCACGCTGACCGGCGCGGCGTTCGTCGGCAACGGCACCGGCGCGCACGGCGTTTATGTGAAGCAGAACGGGACGGTGAGCAACATCATTGTCACCAACTGCTCGTTCACCGGCCATGGCCAATCCGGAATGCTCATCGAGCCGGGGACGGGGACCGCAACTGCCGTCGATCACGTCACGGTGACGGGATCGACGTTCGATGGCAACGGCGAATATGGCCTGCGCATCGATCCATCGACGACGAGTCTCCAGGTCTCCACTTCGAACATCACCAATAACGCCATCGACGGCCTCCTGCTTCTGAATACCAACGGCGCGACGTTTACAAATCTCACGATTACCGGCAACCGCAATGGCATCCTCCTCATCCCACTGACCGCCAGCCAGTCCATCTCGAACCTGACCCTGACAAACCTCAACGTCAGCAACAACACGCGCTTCATCAGCGGCCACTACGGATCGGGACTTACGCTCACCGGCGACACAGGTGCCATCTCGCACATCACCATCACCGGCTCGACCTTCTCCGGCAACGGCATCCACGGCATCGATTCGACCGGCGCCGTTTCGCAGGTGACGGTCGACTGCTCGGTCATCGGACCTAACGTGCAGCAAGGTATCCGCGAGGCCTCATTGCCCTCGGCGTTGCTCACCGCGAAGAACCTCTACTGGGGCTGCGCCACCGGACCGAACACGGCGGGGTGCTCGACCGTCACCGGCAACGTCGCCTTCCTTCCGTTCCGCACCTCCGCCTCGGCGACCTGCACCCCGAGCGCCGACCTCGGCGTGACGAAGACCGCGACACCGAATCCGGTCGCGACCGGCGGAAGCCTCACGTACACGATCACCGCCGTGAATAACGGTCCCGACCCGGCGACGGGCGTCGTCGCCACGGACACGCTGCCCGCCGGCGTCACCTTCGTCTCGGCATCCTCCGGCTGCAACGCAAGCAGTTCGACGGTGACCTGCACCATCGGCAATCTCGCCGCGGCCGCTCAAGCGGTCCGTACGATCACCGTCACCGCGCCGGTCACGGCCGGAAACATCACGAACACCGTCACCATCGCCGGCAACGAGACTCCGGATCCGAATGCGGCGAACAATTCGAGCAGCGTTACGACGGCGGTGCAGACCACAGTCACGCTGTCAAGTGTGGCCGTAACGCCCGCAAGCGCGACTCTCAATGGAGGGCAGACGGTCCAACTTACAGCCACGGCAACCTACAGCGACAACTCGACGCAGAACGTCACCTCGCAAGCAGCATGGACGACATCTTCGAGCACCATAGCTACAGTGAACGCCGCCGGTCTCGTGACCGGAGGAGCCGAGGGCGTGGCCACGATCACTGCAACGTTCAGCACGAAAAGCGGGGCGGCGACGATTTCCGTTGCGCCCGCCGAGCCTCTTCCTCCCGATCCGGCGACCGTCGCAACTCCGATTGATCCGGCCGTTGTGACAACCGTTTTCGACTCGACGTCGTTCCTTTACAGCGGTTCGAATCCGATTCAACGCGGTGTTGCTGCGGGGACGATCGATTTCGTACGCGCGGCTGTCGTCCGAGGAGCAGTGGCGGTGCGAGGCGGCCAGCCGTTGTCCGGGGTGACGATTACGGTTGCCGGACATCCCGAGTACGGACACACACTGTCGCGGGCGGACGGCCACTTTGATCTCGCTGTCAACGGCGGTGACATTCTCGCCATTCAATACAGAAAGAGTGGGTACATCGCGCTCGACCGGCAGGTGTCACCGCACTGGAATTCATGGGCGATCGCGGACACGGCGGTTCTGATTCCGTACGACACCGCGACTATCATCGACTTCACTGCGCCGGGCATGAAGGTAGCTCGTGGCTCGGCATCGAATGACAACGACGGAATGCGCCGCGCAACCCTCCTTTTCGCATCAGGTACTGCAGCGAGCATGACGCTGCCTGACGGCTCCACGCGGCCGCTTCCCACTGCCACGATTCGGGCCACCGAGTTCACAATCGGCGCGGATGGACCTCAGGCAATGCCGGCCTCCCTGCCGCCGGCGAGCGCGTATACGTATTGCGTCGAGTTGAGCGCGGACGAAGCCGTTGCGGCAGAAGCTACTCGGATTGACTTCTCGCTACCGGTGGCGTTTTACATCGAGAACTTCCTCGACTTTCCAGTCGGGACCATCGTGCCGGCCGGTTTCTACGATCGCTCGAGCTCCTTCTGGGTCCCGATGGAGAATGGACGCGTCGTGCAGATCGTAACGATCCAGAATGGGCGCGCCTACCTCGACATTACCGGCGACGGTTTGGCAGACGACAGCGACGCTTTGATCGGTACGACGATCGAAGAGCGTACCCAAGTCGCCGCCCTTTATTCGAGCGGTCAGAAGCTATGGCGAGTGCGAACCTCGCATTTCACGCCAGTCGACTGCAACTACCCTGGCGGTCCTCCGGGCGGTTCCCAGGTACCGAAGCAAAGGGAAGGATCGACCGGAAAAGATCTCAAGAATTGTTCTCAGGACTGCGGCTCTATCATTGGCGTCGAGAATCAGACGTTAGGCGAGCGCTTGCCGGTTCAGGGCACACCGTTTGCCCTTCACTACGACAGCGAGCGCGTACCAGGCAGGCGTGAAGATAGTTCCATTACCATCCCGATTACGGGTTCCGATCCTCCGGTCACGGCAATCGATATCAAACTTCACTTGGGCATCGCCGGTCGAACCCTGGCGGTTCAACACTTCAGCCCAAATATGGCTAATGCGACCTATCGGTTTGAATGGGATGGTATTGACGCATTTGATCGGAAAGTGCAAGGAACGCACGAGCTGGGTGTCGAGATCGAATATGAGTATCCCGTGGGCTACTACCAGACACCGGTCGATGCGGCGGAGTCGTTTGCGCGCTTGTCAGGCGCGTCGTTCTCGGCACCCAAGCCATGGGAAAGGACGATCAATCTCATCCAGAGATATACCGTTCCAATGAACGCTCCCAAGGATCCCGTCGCGAAAGGAATCGGAGGCTGGACACTGAACGTGCATCACGCTTATGACCCGACCGAACACGTGTTGGAGCCAGGCACGGGCGGCAAACGAAACGCGCAGGGGATTGGGTCGATCTCCCGGATCATCGTCGGAAAAAATCCGAGCACATGCCAAAGAAACGTGACCGCCAGCGCCATGGCGAGCGATGTTTGTCTGAACGATCCGAGGGCGGTAGCTGTCGCGGGTGATGGCACTCTTTACATTAGTGATTTCACAGCGTTGTACAAAGTGAACACATCCGGAACGCTTTTCCGCATTCCGGCATCCGGACCGGGTAGTCAGGACATGGCCGTGGAGGACATAGCGATCGCTGGTGACGGATCGCTTTATCTCAGCGAGCCAACCCGATTCCGTGTGCAGCGGCTGCAGAATGGTGTACTTACTCGTATTGCCGGAAATGGACAGAGTCCGGGTGGTGGAACGGCCGGTTTTGGTCCCGGTTCTTATAGCGGACCCGCCACAACGGTGGCTATCAGACCGCTCGGCCTCTCTGTCGACCGAAGCGGCAATGTACTCGTGGCGACGGGTGACCGTGTCTACGAAGTGCGTACATCCGGCTACATGCAAACCGTCGCGGGCAGCGGCAGCCGGGGACAGGGCGGCGACGGCGGTCCGGCGCTGGCGGCTCCGCTCGTTGGTCCAAGCGGTGCGTTCGAGGAGGAGTCGGGAAGCATTGTCGTCACGAGTCCGGACGGCACGAACATACGCGAAATTAGTACAGACGGCATCGTACATACCATCGCCTCGGGTTCGGATTCGTCGTTCGGATCGGGCGGACCTCTGGACTTCGTTGCTCGCGTGGCGCGCGGCGCAAATGGATCGCTCTTGGCGATAGCGGGTCTGAGCCAGGATATCTTTCACGTTGACCAAGACGGCGCGCGGGGCTCAATCGCTCACCACGGCACGATAGATAAGGATCTGGCGCCTGCTCTCACAACCGCGTTTGGATCCTTCCGCGACGTCGCCATGGCTCCCGACGGAAGGGTCTATATCGCGGAAAGTAAAGGAACTGCGGGCCTAATCCGCCGGCTTGAGCCGCTGATGCCGGGTCTGAAGGCGGGCGATACCGTGATCCCTTCTGAAGACGGCTCGGAGTGGTACGTCTTCAACGCGGTAGGCCGGCACTTGCGCACGCTTGACGGGCTGCTCCAGACGACTCGTTACCTATTCGGTTACGACGATAAGGACCGCTTGATTTCGATTACCGACGTGAATGGCAACGTAACGACCGTCGAACGTGATGCCGGCGGGCGGCCCACTGCGATCGTCGCCTCGGGTGGCCAGCGGACAACGCTGGGAGTCGGAGCCGACGGCTACTTGACCTCAATGACGAACGCCGCTGGTGAGAGTCACCAGTTTGGATATGGGACCGGCGGCCTTCTCACGTCACTGACCAATCCTCGCAACAAAACATACGGCTTCACCTACGATCTGCAGGGACGTCTCACACGAGACGCCGGTCCGGCCGGCGGATACATCTCGCTTCTTCAGTCGGGGACCGATGGTTCCGACTACGTCGTGACGAAGCAACGAGCCGAGGGACCTACGGCCCAGTATCACGTCGTCGTCAACAAAGACGCCGTCACGCGGACGATCACCGACGAGGCCGGAGTCGTTTCCACCATCGTCGCGAATGCCAACGGCTCTTCTTCGTTCGCGAGCGTTCTCGGCATAGGAAGCCGTGTAGCGGGACCCGACGCGCGATTCGGAATGCTCGCGCCAATTTCCACGACTGCGCAATCGCATACCGGAAGCATTACGTCGTCACAAGCAGTCTTCCGATCGCTGGTCTTGTCCGATCCGAACAACCCTCTTTCTCCGGCTCTGCAGGATTCCTGGGCCGTCGTCACAAATGGTCGGGGATACTCGACGGCGTTTGACGGAGCGACAAGATCGATCACTTCGACGTCACCCGCGGGCCGGACGATAACCAACACTCTGGACGCGTTTGGCCGTGTGGTCACACGGGCGATCCCGGGCATCACGCCGATGCAATATCAATACGACAGCCGGGGACGCGTCACGTCGATCTCGCAAGGCGCGCGTTCGAGTTCCTGGGGATGGGACGCGGCGAACCGGCTAACCTCAATTACAGACTCGCTCAACCGCACAATCTCGTTCTCCTATGACGCCGCCGACCGGGTGACCCGCGAGGTCCTGCCCGATCTCAACGAGATCCTTTTCTCTTACGATCCGAACGGAAACCTGACGGCACTCGTGTCGCCCTCCCATACGGCGCACACCTTCTCGTACAATGCCGTCGATCTTACGGAGCAGATCGATCCGCCCGCCGTGCCTGCAGGAGGTTCAACCCACTACACCTTCGACCGCGACCGCCGCCTGACCCTCATCTCGCGCCCCGACGCGCGCAGCATCGTCCTTGGCTACGACACGGCTGGCCGCATCAGTACTGAGGCGATCTCGCGTGGCAGCTATGCCTACGCGTATGACGTGACGAATGGCCTTTTGACCTCAGTGACAGCTCCCGACGCGTCCAACATCCAGTACACATACCAAGGCGGCCTGGTCACGAAGATCACCGCGACCGGCACAGCAGCCTCGCTCCGGAATCTGAGCTACGACTCCGATCTGAACCTGATTAGTGACAACCTGTGCGATCCAGCCTTTGAAACTTGCTCGACGATCAGTTTTGAATATGACTCGGACAAACTCCTTACCCATGTCGGCGGGATCAACCTGTTTCGCAGTGATTCCAATGGACTGATCACCGGCACGCGGCTCGATAGTACATTCGACTCCCGAACCTTTGACGAACTGGCTCAGTTGTCGAGTTACGAGGCCCATATCGATGACCAAGAGCTTCTCAGGGAGGACATCTCCGCGCGCGACGCGGCCGGAAGAATCACCCACAAGACGGACACGGTCGGCGGTATCGCGAGCGCATACGATTACGCTTACGATGCCGGCGGCCGGCTTACCAGCGTCACGAAAGACGCTACGGCAGTGACCTCGTACGGGTATGACGCGAATGGAAACCGCCTGACCCGCAACGCAGTGGCCGGTTTGGAGCAGGGCACATTCAACGCGCAGGACCGCTGCGTAACTTATTCCGGCGCCACCTATGAGTACAATGCCAACGGCGATCTGCAGTCGAAGACCGACTCCGCTGGAGTCACGACGTACTCGTACGATGAACTAGGCAACCTGATCTCAGTCCAACTTCCGAACCACGACATGATTGAATATGTGATTGACGCTCTCAATCGCCGTGTCGGAAAAAAAGTGAACGGCGTTGTGGTGAACCGGTGGGTTTACACTGATCGAACACGAATTACTGCGGAGCTTGACGGCGATGGGCATATTCTGGCGCGCTATGTCTACGCGTCTCGTTCGAATGTGCCCGACTACATAATTCGGGACAACACCAGCTACAGGATCATCAGTGACCACCTGGGCACTCCGCGTCTTGTCGTCAATTCCTCTGACGGAATGGTTTCACAGCAGTTCGAAACTGATGAGTTTGGTCGTGTGGCCGTGGATACGAATCCAGGTTTCCAGCCGTTCGGATTCGCGGGCGGGCTGTATGATCGAGATACAGGTCTCGTCCGGTTCGGTGCCAGAGATTATGATGCGCAGACCGGGCGGTGGGCTGCTAAAGATCCGATAGGCTTTGCGGGAAAGCAGTCAAACCTTTATAACTACTCATTTAGCGATCCTGTCAACTATGCCGACCCGGCCGGCACGCTAACGATCCCATTCTTTGGCTGGGTGGACGTTGGCGAGAATGCCGGTACTGAAGCCTTGACCGGCTACGCAAACACCCTCGCTGACCCTGACGCCAGCCGTTTGGCGAAAGGTGCGGCATATCTGGGCGGCTTCTTCTCGGCCTTGTGGACGCCGTGTACGAGCGATAAGACTCTGGCGACGTTACTCGCAGCGGAAGGTGCCGGACGTTACGCCGCGCGCCCTTTCTGGAGATACATCGGCCCACGAGCCGGTCCTGATGGTGCGTGGCTGGCGCGGGGCGCGGGGTGGAGCGCGCCGTATGGATCCGACTTCGCTGCCGCACAGGACGCGCTACAACTTCCGGCAACCCCAACCGGTGTAATCGAGGTGCAGCCGCCTTGGTGGCAACCTGTGGCCGGGCCGAGACCGGCGACAGCATTTCCCGATTTGGGCACAGGTGGCGGTACAGAGTACTTCCGGGGGAGTTTGTCGTTTCCGAAGTAGGAACCGATCATGCCCTATCTGACAGCCACAATTCTTGCCGTGACGGGCGTAATCGTGACGTTGCTATACGGTGTATTCCGCTATGCTGCTCATTTTGGCCCGGCACTGCAAATTGGCGACGAGATCCGACTCTGGGGCGGTTACAGTGAACCACCGTACTGGTTGCACGGCGCAAACGCTGCCCACGGCGTGGTCGAAGGCTTTCTGGAAATCATAGGAGGTGGTTCAGTCGCCCTGGTGGCCCTGCAAACACTGGAGACTTCTGACAACAGCAGGCGAGTGCTTCTTTACTCACGCTTCGGCCGAGCGTGGCGTCACAAAGGCGTTGTTCACATAGAAGAGCTCGGCAATCAAATGCCGTTGTCACCTGTTGTCCCCGGGAAAACCGGAGAATGGGTGGAATCGCACGCGCAGTATACCGTTGTCAAACGCCAGGATCTTTCGGGGCGTTGATTATTTGTGAATACGCCTTACGTCGCGGGCCGCCAGCGGCTACGATAGATGTAGTAGTGTGTTATCTCTAAAAGTGGTTATTGTGATCAATTGGCGCATATTTTCATTGATAGTCCAGGAATGCGTTCTCATTTACGATGTGAGGAGCGAGGGCGTGCCGCTCCGGAACGATGGCACTAAGGCTCGAGTTGATCATCGTTGGGGCCGTGGTTGCGCGATTCAGGCCCGGCGCGGGGTTCGCCGCGCGATGGAGCGTGCTGATATTTGCAATTGCTTGGACATTCTTAACGGGGATTGGGCCATTCGTCATGATTACTCGCGAAGGGCGCTGTCCACTGGCGCGTATGCCGTCGTGGAGGGTCCCATCACGGAGTATCACGCACTTGAAGAGCGCCAGCATGGTCTCGAGTATTTTGTCGTAAATGGAAGTCGTTTCGCCTTTTCCAGCGGCGACCTTGGTCCTGGATTCAAATGGACTCGCGTACGCGGTAGCAAACTGGACGTCGGATTATATGTCAGGATGGCTGTTGCTGATCACGTCATAATTCGTCTGGAACTGTGCTCAGCCGGAAGGCGATGACGTTGTTTAGCGTCAAGGTGTTGGCGCGTGGGGGCTTCACTATTTCTTTGGTCCTCGTGGATCATGGGGATCGACGCTGTCGAAAGGCCCACGACGGGTGCTTGGTCGGGCCCGATAGCCTTGGAAAGGCGGAGCATGGCGGGAGGCGGCTGTGGTTGCAAATAATCACCGGTCTCAGATCACGATCTTCGACGTCCCTAAGTTCACACTAATGCTCGTGATCGGCCTTTGCCCGTCTAAGGTTGGTACAGAATCGTTCTGGCTTCATTCAGCTGATAGCGTTACTGTGGGATTCCTCTCGCTACCGGGGTTGCTGGGGGTTGTCTTTGCTCTGCTTGACAGACGCAAGCCGCCGCCTCGTAGTGGCTAGTGGACTCGGCGGGATTAATTCGTGGTGTGGGACGTTGGGGGCAGTATATAGGAATGCTCAGTTGGCTATCGGTTCGACGGAGATGGCGCTCGAAGGCCGGTCTAGTGTTCGCAATTGCCGTTGTGACCGTTCAGTCGGCCGAATTAGGCGCTGAGCGACAGCCGATCGCGCGCTTGACCGTCGATGACCAGCTTGCGCAACTGCTGTTCGTCGGATTCGAAGGTACGGGCATCACTCCGGAGCTGAGACGTCTTGTTGCCGATTGGCACGTCGGCGGCGTGGTGCTGTACGCGCAGAACATCGATTCGGCGGAGCAGGTGGAGCGACTGAATCGCGAAATCCAAGCGCTTGGCGAGAACGGCGTTGCGCCGTTCATTGCTATTGACCAGGAAGGCGGTTCTGTTGCGCGCCTTCACGAAGGGGTTCTGCAACTTCCCGGTGCAATGGCGCTCGGCGCAACGCGCTCGCCTGATCTCGCGCGTAGGGCAGGCGACTCGCTCGGCAGGAACCTTCGTGCCCTCGGATTCACGATGAACTTCGCGCCGGTTCTGGATGTGCTTTCCAATCCCGAGAACACTGCTCTGGGAACGCGTGCATTCTCGAGTGATCCCGAGGTTGTGGCATCGCTCGGGAGCGCGTTCATTCATGGTGAGCGGAACGCAGGCATCATTCCCGTGGCAAAGCACTTTCCCGGTCAGGGTGGCACGGCCGGCGATTCTCACTACACGTTGCCTGTTCTCGATGTCACGAGGCATCAGCTCGCGAAACGGGAACTCGTTCCATTTCGCGCCGCGATCGCGGCCGGTGTGCCTGCCATCATGACCGCCCATATCGCGTTGCCGCGCGTGGCGGAGACGCCCGACACGCCGGCGACGCTATCGCGTCGCCTGCTCTCCGGCACACTGCGTCAGTCTCTGGGTTTCCAAGGCCTCGTCATCACCGATGAGCTTCAGATGCGTGCCGTACAAGGGCGCCGCAAGATTGGCGATGTCGCCGTGGACGCGCTTCTAGCGGGCGCCGACATGATCATGATCGTGTGGGACAAGAATGATCGCGAGGAAATTTATGCGGCGCTGAAGTCCGCATACGCGTCCGGCAGACTACCTGCCAGTGTTGTCGAGCGAGCGTTGCGTCATGTTCTGGCCGCGAAGGCAGCGCTTAGTACGGCGCCTCGGCGGCCACCATCTTCTACTGACGAACAAGTTTGGTTAGTGGAACGCATCGCCGAGGAGGCGATTACCGTCGATGGCGGACATCCAGCGCTCGAGATTCGGCCGAACGATGGCGTTGTCTTCATTGGCGTAGACGGGCCGCTGCGGCGGCGTTTCGCGCGTTCTCCCTGGATTCCCACACCGCCTCGGGTTGATGATGCGATCGTCAGAGACGCCAGCCGTACGATCGGCGACGGCAGTTTGATCGTTGCCGCCATCGCCTCCGAGAACGATCGCGCGCTTGTGTCCCAGGTTCGTCGCGCGCTGCCGGACCGGCGGCTGATCGTCGTTTGCCTGGCCTCACCGCAACTGCTCGCGGGCATCGACAATCCCGAGACCGTGATCTACGCGTACAGCGACCTGTCGCCGTTTCAGGAAGCCGCGGCAAAAGTTCTCCTCGAAGGCAAGGCCGCTCACGGAATCCTGCCAATCCCGTCCTTCGTCGCGCAGTTCGCCATCACCACTCGTTGTAGTGCGTCTTCCCATCCAGCGCGGGCGCTGTCGACGTCGAGTGAACGTCCCAGATGTTGTCCTCGTTCGTCGAACTCGTGTCGGGATCGTCAGTGCTGGAGACGTGTCGCCACTCGTTCCGGCCGGTCATCGGATCGATGAGGTCGCGTTCGGAGAGGAAGCGCAGCTTCTTTCCGTCGAGCAGTTCGATTGGCTTCGCCAGCTCGTCGAGCGTCTTTGGATATTGTCCCTGGCCGATGGAGGGCGGCTCCTTGATCACGCCCTTCGTGCGCAGATCGTTGTACTGGTCGATGGCCCAGGTGATTTTCTTCAGCTGATGCTG
The DNA here is from genome assembly GCA_034663965.1 of Thermoanaerobaculia bacterium. GTDB lineage: Bacteria > Acidobacteriota > Thermoanaerobaculia > Gp7-AA8 > Gp7-AA8 > JADGNZ01. The sequence goes on from JAXDIO010000183.1 coordinate 16,362, forward strand.
CAACTCGATCTCCTTCTGGCGGCGGAGACCGAATCGGATGACCGGCACAGCGACTGATGCGAGGATGCCGACGATCGCGGTGACGGTGATCAGTTCCGCGACCGAAAATCCCTGCCGTTTGCGGCGCGCCATGAGTCATGAGACCACGAATCTGCTTGCCGCCGCGATGCGCTAACCCGATATAGAATCCCGGCCCGCGTCATGCACCGCATGACGCAGAAAACCTGATGGCGAAAGCAAAAGAACAGGCTTCTGCGACGATCGATCCCGCGGCTGCGTGCGCGCCGGAGTGGACTGACATCCTCCGGCAGATGATCCTCATCCGGCGCTTCGAGGAAGCGACCGAGCGCGAGTTCCGCAAGGGCAAGATCGGCGGATACCTCCACGTCTATAGCGGCCAGGAGGCGGTGGCCAGCGGGATCATCACCGCGCTGCAGTCCGGGGACGCCCTCTTCACCGGCTATCGCGATCACGCCCACGCGATTGCCCTCGGCTCCGAGCCGCGGCGCGTGATGGCGGAGCTGTTCGGCAAGGCCACCGGCATTTCCAAGGGCAAGGGCGGCTCGATGCATCTGTTCGACGTCGCGCATGGCTTCTACGGCGGTTACGGAATCGTCGGCGGGCATCTCACGCTCGCCGCCGGCGCCGCGTATGCGCAGCGATATCGCGAGACGGATCACATCACCGTCTGCTACTTCGGCGACGGTGCCATGAACATCGGCTCGTTTCATGAGGCGATGAACATGGCCGGGTTATGGGGCAAGTCGGGCATGTGTCCGATTCTTTTCATCATCGAGAACAACGGCTACGCGATGGGGACCTCGGTCGAACGTCATTCGGCGCTGACCGATCTCTCGCAACGCGTGCGCGCCTACAACATCCCGACGGAAAAAGTGGATGGGCAGGACATCTTCGCCGTTCGCGGCGTCGCCGATCGCGTCGTCCGTCAGATTCGCGAGACCGGGAAGCCGTACTGCATCGAGGCGATCACGTATCGCTTCTCCGGCCACGGCGCAGCGGACATCCAGCAGCCGTATCGCAGCAAGGATGAAGTCGAAGAGCATCGCCACCGCGATCCGATCGGCATCCTCCGCAACCGCCTCGGCGAAATCTGCGGGCTGACGGATGACGATGTGAAAGAGATCGAGGATTGGGCGTCGAAGGAAGTCGCCGCAGCCGTGCAGTTCGCGGAAGAGAGTCCGCAGCCGGACGCGGAAGAACTTTGGCGCGACATCGTGGCGGAACACGGTCCTACGCGGGAGAATGATGGCTCTTAGCTTTTAGCTCTTAGCTCTTAGGAGTGTGGCGCGAGACCATCCGGCGTTCCCCTAAGAGCTAACAGCTAAGAGCTAACAGCTCCAAAAAGACATGTCCGAAAAGAGCTACCGCGACGCCATCCGCGAAGCGATGATGGAAGAGATGGACCGCGACGCCAACGTCCTCATCATGGGCGAGGACATCGGCGTCTACGAAGGCACCTTCCGAATCACCGCCGGCATGCTGAAAAAGTACGGCCCGAAGCGCGTCATCGACACGCCGATCGCCGAGGCGGGGATGGCCGGGACAGCGGTGGGGATGGCCATGCTTGGATTGCGGCCGATCGTGGAGATGATGACGATGAACTTCGCCATCGTCGCCGCGGATCAGATTCTCAATCACGCCGCGAAGGTTCGCTACTTCTCCGGCGGTCAGGTCGATGTGCCGATGGTCATTCGCGGGCCGCAAGGCGCCGGAGTCCAGCTTTCCGCGCAGCATTCACAAACGTTCGAATCGTTCTACGCGCACTTTCCGGGAATCAAGGTCGTCGCCCCGGCCACGCCGGCGGATGCGAAGGGATTGCTGAAGACGTCGATCCGCGGACGCGATCCGGTCATCTTTCTCGAGAGCGCCGCGCTGTACGGCATGAAGGGCGAAGTGCCGGACGACGCCGACTTCACCGTTCCGTTCGGCGTGTCGCGTATCGCGCGCGAGGGGAGCGACGTCACCATCGTTTCGTATAGCCGCATGCTGCAGATGTCGTTGATCGCCGCGGAGAAGGTCGCCGAGGAAGGCATCGAGTGCGAAGTCATCGACCTGCGCACGCTTCGTCCGCTCGATCTCGAACCCGCGTACGAGTCGGTCGCGAAAACGCATCGCTGCGTGGTCGTACAGGAGCAGTGGAAACCGTTCGGCGCAGCGGCGGAGATCGCGGCCAGCATCACCGAAAACGTCTTCGACGAGCTCGACGCGCCGGTCGCGCGCGTCACCGGCGAGGACGTACCGATGCCGTACGCGCGCAATCTCGAGCTGCTGGCCACGCCGCACGAGCAGCACGTCATCGCGGCGGTGAAGAAAGTGATGTACGTCTCATGAATTTATCCCGAGCGAAGCGTGGGATCTCCGGTGGGGCCGCGCGTAAGGAACCTTCTGCGCGGTTGCACCGGAGATGCTTCGCTGCGCTCAGCATAGAGTTGAAAACAAATGGCTGAAATCATCATGCCCAAGATGGGCGACGCGATGACTGAGGGGAAGGTCGTCCGTTGGTACAAAAAGGCCGGCGACGCCGTAAAGAAAGGCGAACCGGTGCTGGAGATCGAGACCGACAAGGTCAACCTCGATCTCGAAGCCGAGCAGGATGGAACACTCGGCGATGTTGCTGCCGAGGCAGGGAAGATGGTGGAAGTCGGCGGCGTGCTGGCCACGATCCTCGGCGCAGGCGAGAAGGCGGCGCCGAAGAAGGAAGCAGCCGCGGAACCTGCGCCCGCCCGGCGCGCCATCGACAAGAAGGATTCGATCAAGCATTCGACGGGCGAGTACGCCGAGGCGATCGACATGAAAGCGCCGCGCGTCGATCGGACTTCGGCCGCTTCCACTGCATCGACTCCGAGTGGCGACAACGGACGGCGGCGCTCCTCGCCACTCGCACGCAAGATGGCGCGCGAGCTCGGCGTGAGCATCGAGCAGGTGCAGGGGAGCGGGCCGGGCGGACGCATCGTCGCGAACGACATCAAGAACTTCAAACCGTCCGCCGCCGCGCCGCAGAAGGCGAAGGCTCCGTCGCTGCCGCCGGTGCAGCAGCTCGAAACGAAAGAGATTCCGTTGACGGCGATGCGGCGCACGATCGCGAAACGTCTGGCCGAGTCGACGGGACCGATCCCGCATTTCTATCTGACCGCCGATTACGACGTGACCAACCTGCTGTCACTTCGCGAACAGATCAACGAGATCGAAGGCATCAAGACCAGCGTCAATGACTTCATCGTCCGCGCCGCTGCTCTTGCTCTTCGCCATCATCCGAACGTGAACGCGTCGTGGGGCGATGAAGCGATCACGCAACACGGCGAGATCCACATCGGCATCGCCGTCTCGACGCCGGAAGGTTTGATCACGCCCGTGGTGCGCAACGCGGATTCAAAATCGGTCACAGACATCTCGAACGAAGTCCGCACACTTGCCGACAAAGCGAAGAACCGCAAGCTCACTCCCAACGATTACCAGGGCTCGACGTTCACCATCTCCAACCTCGGCGCATGGGGGATCGAGCAGTTCACCGCCATCATCAATCCGCCGAACGTGGCCATCCTCGCCATCGGCGCGGCGAGTGCGCAGCCGGTGGTGATCGATCGCCAGGTCGTCATCCGTGATCGCATGAAAGTGACGATGTCCTGCGACCACCGCGTCGTCGACGGCGCCCTCGGCGCCGAATACCTGCGCACGCTTCGCAGCTACATCGAACAACCGGTACGGCTCGTGCTTTAAGACAATCGTGCTTGACGTAGGTGCGGCATCGGCCTACGTTGTAGCGAGTTGTAGCTTCCCGTGTTGCCCGAACACGACGCCCATCTAGCAGTTCCCTGCCGGAAATCCTCATCCGCAGACGTGTCTTCCCGTTCCGCCGAACCCACAAGATAGGAGAGAGGTGTATGAGATCACTGAGAGTTTTCGCAGTTACCGCATTATTCATGTTGTCCGCGGTGACGTCCTTTGCGGCCTGCCTGCCGCTTACCTTCTCCACGAGCGTCGGTGGGGAAAACGGGGTCCGGCTGTCGTGGCAACCGGTGCCCGGCGCGACGAACTACGAAGTGCAGGCGTCAGCCGACAATTTTCTACACGTCACGTCGCTGTTGAATCTTCCCGCCGGCTCGAGCGGCGTCACGGTGAATGAGCTCACCTCGTTCTTGTCGCAGTACTCGTTCCGCATCGTTGCGTCGAACCCGTCAAACCCCTCTGACATCCCATGTTCCGGCACATTCAGCGCCTATTTTGGTGCGAATGAACTATTTCACGACCGCATGAACCGGATCGTCTTCCCTGTCGTTGGCTCGACGCGCGGTTTGAACAATGCGTCGTTCAAGACGTCGCTTCGGCTTGGTCCTGCGACGACGTCGAGCGTCGGGAAGATCGTCTTCCATCCTGCTGGGCTTGCCGGCAGTGATGACGATCCGTCGATTCCGTATCGTATCGAGCGCGGACAGACCTTGCAGTACGACGACGTCGTTGCGTCCATCGGTCAGAGCGGAATCGGATCGTTGGATGTCCTGCAGACGTTTCCTTTCGTCAGCGCAGCGACAACCCTGGTTCCGGCGGAAGCCCGGATGTTTAACGAAGGGCCCGGAGGAACCTACGGCACGTTTGAATCGCCGGTGCTGCCGGTGGATGCTTTCCGGCCGATCGATTGGAACATCTTCGTTCCCTCTTCGCGGTTCCGCGTCAACATCGGCATCCGCACTCTTACGCAGACACACGTCTCGTTCTTTCTCATCGCGGCCGAGGGGAACATCACTGAAAAGGTCGTCGATTACCCGCCCGACTTCATTTTTCTCCAGGCGGCGGATCAATTCTTCGGCAAGCCGGTGAACCCGGGTGATTCGATCGTGGTCAACATGACCGGCGACAACGTCACGGCCATTCCGTTCCACACCTTTACCGACAATTCGACGAACGATCCGGCGGTCTTCAATCCACAGTCCCCGGCGCGTTTGACGTTCCCCGTCCTGGCGATCCCGTCCGCGACTCCTTGATCTCTCGTGAGGCGCCGGCGGCCACGCCGGCGCCTCATCACGCGACTGCGCAATCAAACGCGCACACCTCCTGTTACACTGCCGAGCACCCCGCCTATGCCTATGAATGAGCTCCTCGGGATCCTCATCGCGATCATCGTGATCTGGGTCATCCTGAAGCTGGCCAAGGTAGCGATCCGGCTGATCCTCTTCGTGATCGCCGTCCTCCTCATCGCCGGGGCGC
>JAXDIO010000201.1:0-25179 GCA_034663965.1 Thermoanaerobaculia bacterium
GAGCGTTCGATGGTGAGTGTGACGTGCGATAGCTGCGGAGTCGCGACCGAAGTTCCGTTCACTCCCGTCAGCGGCAAACCTGTCTACTGCCGCGACTGCTACAACCAGCGCCGCTCCACGACCCGCTCCTCCAGCTGGGCGTAAGTTTCAACTTTCGACTTTTTGACGGCGGACTTCGGTCCGCCGTTTTGTTTTCGCCTCGCATACAATCCCGCCCGCCTTGACCCGCCCCCTCGGCAAACCCGTCAGCAACATCCTCGATCTGGTCGGCAATACGCCGATGCTGCAGTTGGCCAACATCGCCGGTCCGGACGGCGCCGATCTCTTCGTGAAGCTCGAGTTTCTCAATCCCGGCTTCTCGGTCAAAGACCGCATCGGCGTCGGGATGATCGAGCGCGCCGAGCGCGATGGCAGGCTCGCCAAAGGCGGCACGATCATCGAGCCCACTGCCGGCAACACCGGAATCGCCCTCGCGCTGGCGGGTACGCGCATGGGCTATCGCGTCATCCTCTGCGTCCCGGAAAACTTCTCCATCGAAAAGCGCGAAGTGATGAAAGCTCTCGGCGGCGAAGTCGTCCTCACGCCGAAGGACGATGGGATGAAAGGCGCGATCGCGAAAGCGGAAGAGTTGTCGAGGACGATCGAGAACTCGTATGTCCCGCAGCAGTTCGCGAATCCGTACAACGCCGAGTCGCACTACGCGACGACCGGTCCGGAGATCTGGGAGCAGATGGAAGGACGCGTCGATGGCTGGCTCGCCGGCGCCGGCACCGGCGGCACCTTCAGCGGCGTGGCGAAGTATCTGAAAGAGCGCAATCCGAACTGCTGGTGCGTCGTCGTCGAGCCGCAGGGATCGATTTTGAAGGGTGGAGAAGCGGGCCCGCACGAAGTCGAAGGCATCGGAGCGTCGTCGTTCATCCCTCCCGTGCTCGACATGTCGCTGGCTGATGAAGTGATCCAGATCTACGACGATCCCGCCTTCGTCATGGTCCGGCGTCTTGCCGCCGAGGAGGGCGTGCTGGGCGCGTCGTCAGCGGGAGCGAATGTCGCCGCGGCAATTCAGGTCTGCAAAAAACTCGGCCCGGGAAAGCGCGTCGTCACGCTCATCCCCGACGCCTCCGAACGCTACATGTCGAAGGGCATTTACACGAAGTGGGCGAAGCCGGGTATTGGGGGGTCGGGAGTCGGGGGTCGGGCGTCGGAGTAAACCGCCTGACTGCTGCGCTTCGACACCCGACACCCGACACCCGACACCCGAAAGGAACACACATGGGTTTCTCCACCGATTGCATTCACGCCGGCCAGGAGCCGGAACCGGTCACCGGCGCCGTCACCTACCCAATTTTCCAAACCTCGACGTACGTCCAACCCGAGCTCGGCAAGAACAAAGGCTTCGAATACGCGCGGACGAAAAATCCGACGCGTTCCGTGCTCGAAGCGAATCTGGCGGCGCTCGAGCGCGGCAAACACGCGCACTGCTTCGCGTCGGGGATGTCGGCGACGGACACCGTCTTCCGCATGCTGAAGTCGGGCGATCACGTCGTGGCCGGCGAGAACATGTACGGCGGCTCGTTCCGGCTCTTCAATAAAGTCTGCGAAAAGTTCGGCCTGCAGTTCACGTATGTCGACACGGCGTGCGTCGACAAAGTCCGCGCGGCGCTGCGGCCGAATACGAAGATCGTTTTCCTCGAGACGCCGACCAATCCGATGATGACGGTCACCGACATCGCCGCGTGCGCCGAAGTGGCGCACAAGAACGATTCGCTCGTGGTGGTCGACAACACGTTCTGCTCACCGTGGCTGCAGCAGCCGCTGGAGCTCGGCGCGGACATCGTCGTGCACTCGACGACGAAGTTTCTCAACGGCCACTCGGACTCCGTCGGCGGTGTGGTCATCACGAACGACGACGCCGTCGCCGAGCAGATCGGATTCCTGCAGAACGCCGTCGGCGCGATCCTCTCGCCGATGGATTCGTGGCTGATCCTCCGCGGCGTGAAGACACTGGCCGTGCGCATGAAGCAGCACGCGGAAAATGGCCGGGCGATGGCCGATTACCTTTCACGCCAGCCGAAGGCGTTGAAGGTCTACTACCCGGGATTGCCGGATCATCCACAGCACGAGCTTGCCAAACGACAGATGCGCGGTTTCGGCGCGATGATCTCGTTCGAGCTCGGCTCGCTCGCCAACGCCAAGAAGTTCCTCGACCGCGTCCGCCTCTGTTCCCTCGGCGAGTCGCTCGGCGGCGTGGAGACGCTGATCTCGCATCCCGAAACGATGACCCACGCCTCCGTCCCGATCGAGACCCGCACCCGCCTCGGCATCACGCCCGGACTCGTGCGCATCTCGGTCGGCATCGAAGATGTGGAGGACCTGATCGCAGACGTCGATCAGGCCTTCACGGCCGTGTAGCTTTTTGCGGAATGACACCACCCCCTCATCCGTTTTACCGACGCCCCATGAAAAAGCTTCTTCTCGCGGTCCTCACGATCGCCTTCACGTTCGGCGCGACACTCGCGCAGGGCGAAGGGGCGTCTGATGAGACGCGGATGACGTTGCGCGGCGAGTTCGTACGGCTCATCAACCGCGACCGCGCCAAATTCGGTCTCGCTCCGGTTCAGCTCGACGCCAAGGTCTCCGTCGTCGCCGACGCCTACTGCCGCGCGCAGATCCGCAACGGCACCACTGGCCACTTCACGACCGACGGCGAGGCGCCATACATGCGCTACTCCTTCGCCGGCGGCAACGACGGCGTGAGCGAGAACGCCGCGGCGTGGTCGGCCAACTACGGCTTCAGTGACGCTGCGCTGTACGACATGTTGCGGCGCTCCGAAGCGGCCATGATGTCCGAGCTTGCGCCGCATGACGGGCATCGCCGGACGATTCTCGATCCCGCCGCCACGCACGTCGGCATCGGCCTGGCGTGGGAGAAGGGCGAGTTCCGGATGACGCAGGAGTTCATCCGTCATTACGTCGAATGGCTTCGCCCGCTGCCGCGCCGCGTCACGAACGCGCTGCCCGTGCTCTGCAGCGGCTACGCCGTGAAGGGCTACGACGTCGAAGCGATCACCGTGCATCACGAGCCGCTGCCGCAACCGATGGCCGCGGTGACCGCGAACGCGATCGAGAGCTACAGCCTGCCGAGCGCGCGCCGCGAATACCTGCCGCGCCTGAAGGGTCCGGTCACGCGCCTCGTGGCCGGCGGCGTCGAGCAGACTCGCGAGGAGTACAGCGACGGCAGCCGCGGCGACTTCCAGGTTGCCGCCGACGGCAAGTTCGCCTTCGCCATCCCGTTGCCCGATGGCCCGGGCGTCTACACCGTCGTCGTGTGGGTGCGTCCGCACGGCACCGCCTTCGATCCGATTCCCGCCAGCGACATTTCGATCCGCGTCGATGCCGCAGCGCCGGCCGCGATCAGCGGCACGCGCTGACGTATACACTCCCGCGCCATGTGCGGCATCAACGCGATCTTCGCGTACGGCGGCGCGGCGCCAGCGGTCGATCGCGAGGAAGTGATCGCCACGCGCGAGTGCATGCTTTCGCGTGGTCCCGATGCAGGCGACGCCTGGTTTTCGGACGACGGCCGCGTCGGATTCGGACATCGCCGCCTCGCGATCATCGATCTCTCCCCCGGCGGCGCGCAGCCGAAGCATTTTGGATCGCTCGTAATCGTCTTCAACGGCGAGATCTACAACTACCGCGAACTGCGCGCGCAGCTCGAAGCGCGCGGGCGGCGGTTTACGTCGCAGTCGGACACCGAGGTGCTGCTGCAGCTGTATGACGAAAAGCAGGAGGCCATGCTCGGCGAGCTGCGCGGCATGTTCACGATCGCGCTGTGGGACGGCGCGCGGCGGCGGATGCTGCTGGCGCGCGATCCGTACGGGGTCAAGCCGCTGTACTACGCGGACGACGGCGCGACGATTCGCATCGCTTCGCAGGTGCGCGCGCTCGTCGCGGGCAGGAAGGTGTCGACGCAGTTCGATTCCGCGGGCGCTGCCGGATTTTTTCTCCGAGGAACGGTGCCGGAGCCGTTCACGATGTATCGCGCTATTCGTGCGCTGCCGGCCGGTTCGTACATGTACGTCGATGCGAACGGCGTCGGTGAACCACTCCAGTACTTTTCGATCGCTGCGACACTGCGTGATGCCGTCGAACGCGACGAACACTTCACCGACGACCAGCGCCGCGAAATCGTGCATGACGCAGTGCTCGAATCCGTCCGCTATCACATGGTTGCCGATGTTCCGGTCGGTGCATTCATGTCGGCCGGCATCGACTCCACCGCCGTCGTCGCGCTTGCACGCGAAACCGGTGCGACGGATCTGCAGACGATGACGCTGCGATTTGAGGAGTACCGCGGACGCGTCAACGACGAAGCGCCGCTGGCCGCGCTCGTGGCGCGGCAGTACGGCGTCCGTCATTCGATTCAGGAGCTGACGCTGGCCGATTTCCGCTCCGAGCTGCCGCGGATTTTCGCGGCCATGGACCAGCCCACAGTCGATGGCCTGAATAGCTATTTCATCAGCAAGGCCGCGCACGACCTCGGCCTGAAAGTGGCGATGTCCGGCGCCGGCGGCGACGAGCTGTTCGGCGGCTATACGTCGTTTCGCGACATCCCACGCTGGATGCCGGTGACGTCGATCCTGGCGCGCGTCCCCAAACTCGGCGATGCCGTGCATCGCCTGAATACCTCGCTGTCCAGACGTAGTCGCCACATCAGTCCAAAGATGGGCGAGATCGTCCGCTACGGTGCAACCTACGCCGGCGCGTATCTCGTCAAGCGCGGACGTTTCCTCGCATCCGAGCTTCCCGCGATCCTCGGCGCCGGCATCGCCGCCGAGGGTGTGGCGCGTCTCGATCTGCTGCGCTTGATTGAAAAAACGATCACTCCCGATCCCGGCAACGCCTTCGCGCGCGTGGCCGCGCTCGAGTCGTCGCTCTACCTCCGCAATCAACTCCTGCGCGACATGGATTGGGCCTCGATGGCGCATTCGCTCGAAGTGCGCGTCCCGCTCGTCGACGCGCATCTGTTGCGCAAAGTCGCGCCAGCGCTCGTCACGCGCCGCGAGCGTGGCAAACAATTACTCGCCGCCGCTCCGCGCCCGCCGCTCCCTCCCGAAGTGCGACAACGCCGCAAGACCGGCTTCACGTTGCCGATCAAAGAGTGGCTGACGCAGGAATCCACCGGGCCCGTCGAATTCGGCAAACGCAGCTGGGCGAGGAAGGTGTACGAAGTGATGTTCAGCGCGGAGCGCGGACATTGGTAGGCGTCTACTGCTGCCCAATCTGCCTCGGCGTGTTGACAGCCGCAACCGATTCGCTGCGTTGCGATCGCGATGACATTGACTATCCGGTCGTCGATCACATCGCCGACTTCATGCGCGGCGATTACTACGATCAGTTCGACGAGAACACGGTCCTGACTGCGGAGCATCGTCAGGCACTCGAACGCGAAAACGACGGCGCCGTCGCGCGCATCAACGACTTCTACCTCCCGCTAATCAAAGACAGCTCGCTGCGGATTCTCGATGCCGGATGCGGCAACGGTATCTCCGTCGACCTCCTCACCGCCGCCGGACACGACGCATACGGCATCGACTCCTCCGCGTTGCGCCGCTGGCAGTGGCGCGAGCGCGTTCATCGCGAACGCCTCGCCGTCGCCGACGGCGCGAAGCTGCCGTTCGCCGATGCGTACTTTCACGTTTTGCTCTGCTCGGGCGTCCTCGAACACGTCGGCGTCGAAGAGATTGGCGGCGACGAATATCGCGTCAAGCCGCTGCCAAATCGCGACGACTCCCGCCGCGCGTTCCTCGCAGGCCTTCTGCGTGTCCTCGCACCCGGCGGCACGCTCTACCTCGACTTCCCGAACGGCGCCTTCCCAATCGATTTCTGGCACAACACGCGCGGCGGCTCCGCGCGATTTCATTCGACTCGCGAAGGCTTTCTGCCAGCGTTCGCCGAAGTCGTCCAACTCGCCCACGATCTCGATTCCCGCATCACCGTGACCGCCGTCAGCCCGAACGGCCGCCTGCGATTCCGCCAAGTCCGCCAGCACTGGTACGGCCGCGCCTTCGCGCTGCCGATGCAGTTGCTTTTCTCGACGATGGATTGCATGCCGCGTCTTGCGCGTAGCGCGGTCAATCCGTTTCTGGTGATCCGGCTGACGAAGCCGTAGGAATGACGAATGGACAGAATCGCTGTTACTCTGTTGCACTATGACGGTAGAAGTTAACCTTCCCGAAGATCTCATCGCTCAGATCGACACAATCTCTGACGACCGTAGTCGGTTCATCACGGACGCCGTTCGACGGATTCTTGGGGCGAAATCGATCGACCATAGAGCCGAAGTCGACCGCATCAATGCCGTAGCGGACGAACTCAATCGAGAGGCCGCTGATTTCTTGGACTTTCAAGCGAACTCGTGAAACGGGGTGAGCTTTACCGCGTTCGCCGCCCTTCGAAAACCGACCCACGTCGGACTCGCGTTGTGGTCGTCGTAAGCCGCGAAGATGTCATCAAATCGCGGTTGTCGACGGTGATTTGCGCACCGGTCTATTCGTCATACCACGGGCTCGCTTCGCAGGTTGTGATCGGAATTGAGGAAGGTCTCAAACACGAGAGTTCGATCCATTGCGATGAACTACTCACCGTCGAAAAACATGCTCTAACCGATTACCTCGGCTCGCTTGGGTCAACGACGCTTCACGCTTTTAACGTTGCATTGCTCGTTGCCGTGGGCGTTATGGATGAAGAGACCGGAACTGGGCTCGTGTAGGTCCCCGTCGCAATAGGCGGCAAAGGCGTGCGCGGCAGCCACTCTCGGCACCAAAGTCGCAATTGAAATCCGTCAAATGACGCAGAAAATCGTCACTCTTGCCTGCACCGCATTTCTGGTTTTCGGATGCTCTCGATCGGGCAAGGTGCAGCGAAGTCAGCAGCAGTACCAGACCGTACAGGAAGGCTCCGCGAGCGGCGTGACTTCGACGATCAATGCGCCCGGCGAGACGGCACCGCCGTTGACGAATACAAACGTCGATACGACCACAAACTTCACACTCCCGACGAATCCGAACCCGCTCGGCAACGACACCGCGGGCGGTTCGATGGCGTCGGGAATGCCCGCTACGACGTCGTATCCGTCCGGTACGCCGGGCATGCCGGCATCGCGTCCGCGCACATCCCCACGCGCGCCGGTGGTGACGGACACCATCGGCAGCACGACGCCCGCCATGCCGACGCAGCGCACGTCACCCGCACCACGCGAGCAGCGCCCGCAGACCGACACCGCCGCAACCGACACGATGTCGACCATGCCTCCGTCCGACACGGCCATGACTGACACGTCATCGACCGATACGAAGAAAAAAGACGACGGCAAGAAGAAGGACAGCGATCAACCCCCTCCACCGCCGCCGACCACCACCGACACCCGCGGTTAATCTCGTCCCATCTGCGTCATCTGCGGATAAATCGTTAGAATGCGCCGCCGATGCCGCGCCTCTCTTTCCAGGACCTCATTCTTCGCCTCCAGAACTTCTGGGCGGAGCGCGGCTGCATGATCGAGACGCCGCTCGACCTCGAAGTCGGCGCCGGCACCATGCATCCCGCCACCTTCCTGCGCGTCCTCGGCCCCGAGCCGTGGAACGTCGGCTATGTCCAGCCGTCGCGCCGTCCCGCCGACGGACGCTACGGCGACAACCCCTTCCGCCTCGGCAAGCACTACCAGTTTCAGGTCATCCTCAAGCCGTCGCCGCTCGACGTGCAGGAGCTCTATCTCGACTCGCTGCGCGCGCTCGGCCTCGACCTCACCCGCCACGACATCCGCTTCGAAGAGGACAACTGGGAGTCGCCCACCCTCGGCGCATGGGGCGTCGGCTGGCAGATCCTGCTCGACGGCATGGAGATCACGCAGTTCACGTACTTCCAGCAGGCCGGCGGCATCGACCTCGCGCCGATTTCCGCGGAGATCACGTACGGCTTGGAGCGACTGACGATGTTCCTCTCGCGCCAACCTTCTGTTTACGACATCGAATGGGGCGCCGGCTTCGGCTACGGCCCGGTGCGCAAGCAGGACGAGTACGAGTTTTCGAAGTACTACTTCGAGACCGCGAACGTAGAAATGCACTGGAAGCTCTTCGAGATGTACGAGGGTGAAGCACGACGCTGTCTCGATGCGAAGCTCGTTCTCCCCGCGTACGACTGGACGCTGAAGTGCTCGCACGTTTTCAACACGCTCGACGCCCGCGGCGCCGTCTCGGTCACGGAGCGCGTCGGCATCATCAAACGCGTCCGCGAGTTGGCCGTCGCGTGCGCGCACCAGTTCCTCGCGGCGCGCGAAGCGCTCGGATTTCCGCTGCTGAAGGCGTCCAATGGCTGAGTACTTTTTCGAGCTGCTGACCGAAGAGATTCCGGCGTGGATGCACGACGCCGCGCAGGCCACGCTGCTGCAGCAACTGACGAAACTTACTCTCGACCTCGGCGAGCAGCCCGAGGATCGCAATCCGGTCGTCGTCAACAGCACGCCGAGGCGCATCATCTTTTTTCTGTCGCACATCCCGTTGCGCGAGAACGACCGCGACGAAGAGGTGAAGGGCCCACCGGTGAAGGCCGCGTACGACGCCGAGGGAAAGCCGACGCAGGCGCTGAACGGGTTTTTGAAAAAGAACAACGCCGCGATCGGCGACGTCATCGCCGGCGGCGACTACATTCGCGTCCGCCGCACGATCAAAGGCCGCTCGGCCGGCGAGATTCTGCAGGAGCGCGTGCCGCAAATCATCGAGTCGCTGCGCTGGCCGAAGATGATGCGCTGGGGGAACGGCGAGCACTCGTACATCCGTCCGATCCATTCGGTCGTCTCGGTGCTCGACGGCGAGCACCTGCCGTTGACGATCTTCGGCATCGCCTCGGGGACGACGACGCGCGGTCATCGCACTCTGTCGCCGCAGCCGATCGAAGTGCACTCCTACAACGAATACGTAACGAAGCTGGAGCTCGCGCGCGTCGTCATCGCCGCCGATCGCCGTCGCCACGTGATGGCCGAACGCGCCCGCGTCCTCGGCACGCAGGCGGGCGGTACGCCGTCAGTCGACGCTTCGATATGGTCGCAGTGGCAGTACCTCACCGAATATCCGGGCGTTGTCCGCGCTGAATTCGGCCGCGACTACCTGGCGCTGCCGGATGAAGTGCTGGTCACCGTCATGCGCGTCCATCAGAAGCAGCTCCCGATCCGCGACGCGAACGAGAAGCTGACCAACTCCTTCCTGGCCGTGCTCGACAACGACGCCGATCCGGACGGCAACGCCGCGTACGGCAATTCATTCGTCACCAACGCCCGCTTCGCCGACGCGAAGTTTTTCTACGAAACGGATCGCAAGCGGACGCTCGAATCGCGTCTTCCTGAACTGGAACGGCTCCAGTTTCAGGAGAAGCTCGGCAACTACCTCGACAAGACCAAACGCATCGAGAAGATCGCTGCCGCGATCTCCGACGACAAGGACACCCTCGCCGCCGCGAAACTCTGCAAGACCGATCTCGTCACCGAGATGGTCAAGGAGTTCACCGACCTGCAGGGCAAGATTGGCGGAATCTATGCTCGCGAGGAAGGGCTGCCGAAAGAGACTTGGCAGGCCATCTACGACCACTATCTCCCGATCAACATAGACGATGCACTCCCGCGCACGTTGAGCGGCGCGATCGTTTCGCTCGCGGACAAGATCGACACGCTGGCCGGCTTCTTCCGCATCGGCGCGAAACCGACCGGCTCGAAGGATCCGTTTGCGCTACGCCGCGCCGCTCAGGGCGTCGTGCAGATCCTCCTCAATCGCGACAAACGCTCGGTCAAGATCGGCATCGACAAGCTGATCGATATCGCGCTCGAAGCGCACGGCGCGACGGCGCAGCCGAAGGATGATCTCGTTACCTTCTTCGCCGAACGCGTTCGCACGATCCTCGAAGCCTCTGCTTACGGCTTCGCCTACGACGAAATCGCTGCGGCGATGGAAGCGGGATGGGCGTCTTCGCTCACTGATCTCGTCGACCGCATCACCGCGCTCAAAGCGATGCGCGGCGAGGCCAACTTCCTCTCGATTCTCGATTCCGCGAAACGCATTGCCAACATCACCGCCGGCCAGGAAACTGCCTCGCGCATCGATCCTTCGAAACTCGAGACCGATATCGAAAAGCGCCTCGCGGATATGGTCTCGATCACGACAGATCAGATCGAAGAGATGATCGGCGAACGCGATTACAAACGTGCGCTCGAAACGTTCGCCGCGCTGGCGCCAGAGCTGGAGACCTTCTTCGACGAAATCATGGTCATGGTCGAAGACGAAGGTGTTCGCCGCAACCGCATGGCGCTGCTGCGCACGATCGGCAACGCCGTGATGAAGATCGCCGACGTCACCAAGATCGTCGTCGACCGGCGCGAGTATCGAACGTGAGACTTCGCGCGTTTCTCGCGTTGCTGCTTATCGCGAGTTGCTCGCGTCCCACGCCGCCGCCGCGCCCCGAGGATCGGCGGCTGCCAAGCACGTTGCCGGCGGACGTCGTCAACGAGCGTTCCAGCCTTCTCGACGTTGCGCGCGGCGCCACGATCGTTTCGCGCACCGGCGAGGCCATGCTCGTCGTTTCGGCGATCACCACGATCGATGGCGAGATCGCCACGTTCTGGACTCCGCCGCCGCACGACTACCCGCAGTCGATCGTGATCGCGCTCGCGGCGCCGAGCCGCATCGATCGCATCGGCTTCCGTTCGGTCACAGAGTCGAATGCCGAGGCCAATCACGTGACGTTTGAACGATCGCTGGATGGCGCGAGCTGGCAGCCGCTGGCGACGATGACCACGCGTCACGTGAGCACAGCGCAGTGGCTCGACGTCGCGCCGGTCGACGCCGCGTATCTGCGGGTCACGATTCCCGACGCGGCATACGCCGATCACGATGCGCGCGTTCAATCGCTGTTCGCGCGCGGGACGGAGCTGGCTGCGCCGAAGAACGCGCAGATCGACGGTTGCTGGTCGATCAACGGCGAGGCTGCGAAATTCGCGCAGCACGGCGCGCGCGTGACCGGCGTCGTCGAGCAGGGCAAGCAGCCGCTCTTTGCCACGGGCGGTTCAAACGGCCGCATCTGGCGCTTCAACTGGATCCGCGGCAACGACTACGGCTACACGGCGCTGACGGTGTCGCCTGACGGCAAGCACCTCAGCGCGCTGAACTGGCACGAGGAGGCCATCCCGCTCTTCACCGCGTTTCCGTGGTTCGGCGATCGCGGCGGCTGCGCGGCCACGCCGTTGCGCGACGATGTTCCGATCGCGCTGCTGCATCGCGCCGGACGCGTATCGCTCTTCGCACTACAGTTCGACGCGGACGGCAACCTGCTCGCGGATGCGAGTCGCGGAGAGTTGCAGTCGCTGACGAGCATCATCCGCGGCGTTCCCGTTCCGCTGCGCATCATCGCGCACGAGTTTCGGTACGACACGAAGCGCAATAAACAGATCACGGAAAACGAGATCGCCTCGGTACACGCAGCGCTCGCGAACATCGATCTGACCCACGTTGAATTCGTCGCCGCCGGCAGCGATTCTCCGCGGCAGGTTCCTGCATCCGACGCCGCGCGCGCGATCTACAGCAGCGTGGATGTGGAAGTTCGGAGATAATCGCGCGGCCATGCAGCAGCCGCAATACGTCTACTACTTCGGCGACGGTGCCGCCGACGGCAACGCGAAGATGAAGGACGTCCTCGGCGGCAAAGGCGCGGGCTTGGCCGAGATGACGAACATCGGCGTTCCGGTGCCGCCGGGCTTCACGATTTCCACCGCGGTCTGCACGTACTTTTACGATCACGGCAAGACGTATCCGCCCGAATTGAACGCTGCCGTCGCCGAGAATCTCGCGCGCGTGGAGAAATCGGTCGGCCGTAAATTCGGCGATGCGACCACGCCGTTGCTCGTCTCCGTCCGCTCCGGTGCGCGCGCCTCGATGCCCGGCATGATGGACACGATCCTCAACCTCGGCTTGAACGACGAAACGGTGCAAGGCTTGGCGAAGTCGTCGAAGGATGAACGCTTCGCACTCGATTCGTATCGCCGCTTCATCCAGATGTACTCCGGCGTCGTGTTGGAGTTGGACAAGGATCTTTTCGAGCACGAGCTCTTCGCGCTGCGCGACAAATCGGGCGTGAAGACGGATGCCGAGATTCCCGCCGGCGGACTGCGCGGACTCGTCGAAACCTACAAAGGGATCGTCCGCGACAAGACGGGCAACGACTTTCCGCAGGACGTGCAGCAGCAACTCTGGGGCGCGATCGGCGCGGTTTTCAACTCGTGGAACAACCAGCGCGCCATCACCTACCGCAAGCTGAATCAGATTCCCGACGACTGGGGCACCGCGGTCAACGTGCAGTCGATGGTCTTCGGCAACATGGGCGACGACTGCGCCACCGGAGTTGCCTTCACGCGCAATCCCGCGAACGGCGAGCACCGATTTTTCGGCGAGTACCTGCCAAACGCGCAAGGCGAAGACGTCGTCGCCGGCATCCGCACGCCGCTGCCGATTTCGAATGCGCAAGCCATCGGCGATGAACAATCGCTCGAGAAAATGATGCCCGCGGTTTACGCGCAACTCGAGGACGTCTACAAGAAACTCGAAGGCCACTACCGCGACATGCAGGACATCGAGTTCACGATTCAGTCCGGCAAGCTCTATCTCCTGCAGACGCGCACCGGCAAGCGCACCGGCTTCGCGGCGGTGAAGATCGCCTGCGACATGGTCGACGAAGGGTTGATCAATCACACCGAGGCGGTTGCGCGCGTCGAAGCCGGCCAGATCGTGCAGCTGCTCGCGCCGGTGTTCGACGCGAAGGAAAAACAGAAGGCGCTCTCCGGCGGACGCGTACTAGGCCGCGGACTTCCGGCCGGACCCGGCGCCGCCGCGGGACGCATCGCCTTCAGCGCGGAGCGCGCCGTGGCGATGGCGAAAGATGGGCCGGTCATCCTCGTGCGCGTCGAAACGTCGCCCGAGGACATCGCCGGCATGCACAGCGCGGCCGGCATTCTCACCACGCGCGGCGGACTCACGTCGCACGCGGCCGTCGTCGCGCGCGGCATGGGCCGGCCGTGCATCGTCGGCGCAGGCGCGCTGCGCGTCGACTACGGCAAGGGCGAGTTGCGTAGCGAAGGTCACGAGCCGCTCGAAGAAGGCGACTTTGTTTCGATCGACGGCTCGACCGGCGAAATCATCGGCGGCAAACTCGATACGCGACCGTCCGAGGTCATCCAGGTGCTGCTCGAGAATTCGTTGCCGGCCGATCAGTCGGAGACGTTTCGCAATTTCGATCGCCTGTTGAAGTGGGCCGACGAGATTCGCACGCTCGGCGTTCGCACGAATGCCGACACTCCGAACGACGCGCGCGTGGCGCGGCTCTTCGGCGCGGCAGGCATCGGTCTTTGCCGCACCGAGCACATGTTCTTCTCCGAGGACCGCATCCTGCGCGTCCGCGAAATGATCCTGGCGCGCAATGAGGCTGGACGTCGCAAAGCGCTCGATGTGTTGCTGCCGTTTCAGAAGGCGGATTTCGAAGGCATCTTCCGCGAGCTGGATGGATTGCCGGTCACCATCCGCCTGCTCGATCCGCCGCTGCACGAGTTTCTGCCGCAGAGCGAGCAGCAGATTTCGGCGGTCGCGCGCGACATGGGTTGGGGTTTCGTCGAGCTGCGCGCGAAAGTGAATCAGCTCCACGAATCGAATCCGATGCTCGGCCACCGCGGCTGCCGGCTGGCGGTGACGTTCCCCGAGATTTACGAGATGCAGGTGCGCGCGATTTACCAGGCCGCGTGCGACGTGAAGAAGGACGGCATCGATGCGCGCCCCGAGGTGATGATCCCGCTCGTCGGGACGGTGAAGGAGTTGACGACACTGAAGGAAATGGTCCAGCGCATCGCCGCCGAGGTGATCGCGGAACGTGGCGTCGAAATGCAGGTGATCGTCGGGACGATGATCGAGATCCCGCGCGCCGCGTTGATCGCCGACAAGCTCGGTGAGGTCGCTGAGTTTTTCTCTTTCGGAACGAACGACCTGACGCAGATGACGTTCGGCTACTCGCGCGACGACGCCGGCTCGTTCCTGCCGGAGTACGTCGACAAGAAGATCCTGCCGAAGGATCCATTCGAGTCGATCGATCAGGAGGGCGTCGGCCAGCTCGTCCGCCTCGGTACGGAACGCGGACGCAGCACGAACGCCGACCTCAAAGTCGGCGTCTGCGGCGAGCACGGCGGCGACCCCGACTCGATCCGCTTCTTCCGCACCTGCGGCCTCAACTACGTTTCATGCTCGCCGTATCGCGTGCCGGTCGCGCGGCTGGCGGCGGCGCAGGCGGAGTTGGAGTTCGCGCATTACGAGGGGTGATGGAAAAGCGAAATGTTGAATGTTGAGTGTTGAATGTTCAATGTTGAATGGGCTTCGCTTCGCCCCAATCCATTCAACATTGAACATTCAACATTGAACATTCGCTTTAGGTCAGGTCCGGCAGCCTGTCGATCAGTCGCTGTAGGCGTTTCAACGACCGCGACTTACCCAGTACGACCGCCACATCGAAGATCGGAGGCGATACGCCTTTTCCGGTGAGCGCGAGCCGCAGCGGGTGAATGAGTTTGGCGGCGCTAACGCCTTGCGATTCGGCGAGTTTGCGCAGTGCGGCTTCCGAGGTGGTGACGTCGAAAGGATCGGTTGATGCGAGCGTGTCGTGCAGCGACGACAGCCGCGCGGCGAGGTCATCGCCTTTGATGTGCTTCTTCACCGTCTCCGCGTCGTACTCGATCGCGTCGTCGTCGATGAAGTAGATCGTCATTTGCTCGGCGAGCTCGCGCAATGTCCGCGCACGCATCTTGTGCAGATCGATGATCGTGTGCAGCTCGTCGAGCGGCCGCGGTGCATCGCCGAGGAACGGCACGAGGTGCGGATAAATCTGCTCCGGCGTCATCCGCATCAGGTACTGGCCGTTCATCCAGAGCAGTTTTTCGGGGTCGAAGACGGCCGGCGCTTTGTTGACGTCGCCGAGATCGAACCACTTCGCGGCTTCGTCGCGCGTGAAGATTTCCCGGTTCTCGCCGGGCGACCAGCCGAGGAGCGTGAGGAAGTTGAAGAGCGCCTCGGGGACGATGCCCATCTCGCGATACTCCTCGGCCGAGGTCGCGCCGGTGCGCTTCGATAGTCGCTTCTTGTCGCCGCCGAGGATCAGCGGCAGATGGGCGAACGCCGGCACTTCGGCGCCGAACGCGCGAAAGAGCAGCACGTGCTTCGGCGTGTTCGACAGATGGTCGTCGCCGCGTGCGACATGCGTGATGGCCATGTCGATGTCGTCGACGGTGACGGAGAGGTGATAGGTCGGATTGCCGTCGGAGCGGAGGAGGACGAAATCGTCGATCAGATCGCCTTCGAATTGCATGTCGCCGCGGATGAGGTCCTGAAACTCGATCGTCCCTGGCGGAACCTCGAAACGAATCACATGCGGCTCGTCAGAAACTGCGGTGACTTTTCGGCAGCGGCCGGAGTAGCGCCACTGCTTGCCCGCGGCCTCGGCGGCAGCGCGTTCGGCGTCGAGCTCTTCGACGGTGCAGTAGCAGCGATACGCCTTTCCGCTCGCCACCAACTCTTCGGCGCGCTCACGATACCGATCGAGCCGGTCGCTCTGATGGATCGGACCCTCATCCCATTCCACTCCCAGCCACTGCAGCGACGTCACGATCTGCTCCGCATGATGCTGGCGCGAACGCTCGACGTCGGTGTCCTCGATCCGCAGCAGCATCGTGCCGCCGTAACGGCGCGCGTGGAGAAGATTGAAAATCGCGGTACGCGCGCCGCCGACGTGGAGAAAGCCGGTCGGGGAGGGAGCAAAACGGAGCTTCATGGCGGCGGTGGAGTCTAGCGCAGAGTCAAAAGCGAAATGTTGAATGTTGAATGTTGAATGTTCAATGTTGAATGGACGGGGATCGGTTGCCTCATTCAACATTGAACATTCAACACTCAACATTCAACATTTCGCTTTTGACGTTTCCTCTTTCACCAACCGCGTAGAATCGGACCATGCCCCGTGCTCGTGGCTTCTCGCTGGTGGAGACACTTGTCGCGCTGGCGATCCTGGCGATCGTGATTACGACCACGATCGCGATGTTTGCGGAGAGAACGCGGCGGCTGCGCGAGGCGAATGAGACCATCCTCGCGTTTCAAGCGCTGTCGAATGAGGCGGAGTACTGGCGGCGCGAGCCGTTCACGCAGATCGACAAGCCGGACAACCAGACGTTCAAGTCGGATCTGGCGATTCTCACGCCGATGTCGCCGTACACGACCGACGTGAAAGTGGACGCGCCGCGGTCGGACATTCGCAACGTCACACTCACCATCCACTGGGCCAAGCGCGAGGCGCACCTCGGCATCGCGCGTGCGAACACGGGCGGGAGCGGCTTGTGGTGAAGCGGCGCCGCGTGCGCGGCTACACGATGCTGGAGGTCTCCATCACGCTGGCGCTCTTCGGCGTGTTTCTCTTCATCATCGTCACGATGACGTCGGAGATGCGACGCAACGAGAAAAAGTGGCCGATCAATTTTTTCGCGCATCCCGAAGTCGGCAGCGTGCTGGCGCGGATGCGGCGCGATATTTACGACAGCACCGCGCGGCCCGAAAACTTCGAGACGTACAGCAGTTCGCCACTGACGCTCATCGTCTACACGATCAACAACGACGGTACGGCGGAGACGGTGGTGTGGGATTTCACGACGCCGGGCGAGGCGCATCGCAAGGCGTTCAAGGCCACGCTGCTTTCGTCGGAGTGGATGGCGCGCGGGCTGCCGCTGTTCATGGCCACGGCCGAGCCGATGCCGTCGGGACAAGATGCGATCCGCGTTCGGGCGGTGGATCAGGAGAAGAAACTTGCGATCGACGAGCTCATCGTCCCGCGACCCCACGCGTGAGCGCGGCTACGTGCTCGTGGCGGCGATCACCATCGCGATCCTCTACTTCGCGTTGATGGAGCTGATGCTGATCGATTCGTCGCGCGCGCTTCGCGAGGCGCAGCGGTTCCGTTCGAAAGTCGTGGCGGCGACGCTGGCGGAAAGTGCGGCGGAGTTGTCGGCGGCATCGATGGTGACGCGCAACGCGGGCGACACGATCAACGCGGATGACGAGCAGGGATCGATGAAAGCGACGTGCAAGGTGAACGGCCAAGCGTTCAATATCGACGCCGAGGCGACGACGAGCGGCGTGTGGCCGGTGACGTCGTCCGTGCGCGTGCAGGGAAGGATCGTCGGGCAGCGGGTGATGATCGACTACACGTTTCACTCGCAGTAGCGCCGCCGAGGAGACGGCGCTACGCGACGTTGACTACGCTCTGCGTCCGCGCATCATGCCGAGGCCGATGGCAACGGCTGCGAGACCGCCGAGGACTTTCGCCGGATTGGCTTGCGCCCAGGAGCGCGCCTTTCCGACGGTTTCATTCACGTTGAGGTTGCGCATCTGATCGCCGATCGAGCGGACGCTCGTCGGGTCGATGCCGGCCTTGTTCAGCATGGCGCTCAGTCCGGTCGCCGGACGTTCCGCGACGGGCACACTCGTTTCACGCTGATAGGGGTGAAACTGATTGGTGGGATTCATGTTGTCGACCATCAAACTCCTCCTTGGGTACGGTTATTTGTACTGCGAGGAGGGTGCCATCAATGCGGCTTCTGCGGCTGTTTGTAGAGGGCGCACAACTGTTCCGTGTAGGTCGCGATCGAGCCGAGTCCGGCGGCGTCGCGGCGCTCGTCGAGGTGCTCGGGATCGTCGATCGGTAGCGGCTCGCACTTGCTGCCGCTGGTGTCGAATTGCGTGCCGTAGAGCTGCTTCTTTCCGTCGGCGATGCGCACGCGGTCGATCGACGTGGCCACGAGGCCGTAGCTGAGCTCTCCCTTCTTCGCCGCCGCTTCCATCACGGGAAGCATCTCGTGGAGGAACTCGCTGCCGCCGTGTTGCACGAGGGTCCACGCGCCGCTCGTCGCTTTCGCGCCGACCAGCGATTTTCCCGGCCAGCCGTAGCGCTTCACGATCTGGCGCAGACGCTTCACGTGCCGCGCGTCGAGCTGTTGCATCTCGGCGTTGAGGGTCGGATTCTTATGGTCCTTGATCCAGCGCTGGCGGACTTCCTGGTCGGCCTTGTTCATCGCCAGAAGCTCGTCGCGGAGCGCGTCCGGATTCAAGGTCCGGCAGGCAGTAGCGGTGAATAGGAGGACGATGGCGAGCGTGCGCATCGCCGGATGCTACTACGGATGTAGTAACTTCGCCAGCATGCGCTGGAGTTGCGGCAGCAGCGAAGCCCCTACGGCGACTTTGACGATGTCCGCGAGGATGAACGGACGGACACCGCCGAGCCACGAGTTTTTCGCGCCGATGAACGCTGCGAGCCACGACCAGCCGCCGAGGTAGATGATGCCGAGGGCGACGAGCATGCCGGCGACGGCGCGAAGGATCGTCGATCCCCAGCCGCGTTCCGAGAACCAGCCGGCCACGAACGCGGCGAACGGGTACGAGAACAGATAGCCGGCGGTTGGTCCGGCCAGCCAGATCGCGCCGCCGTGGCCTTGCGCGAAAACCGGCATGCCGCTGAAGCCCTCGAGGAGGTAGAGCGCGGCGGCAGCGGCTCCGCGCGTGGAGCCGAGCGTGATGCCGACGAGCAGCACTGCCAGCGGCTGCATCGTCAGCGGCACGACCGTGCCCGGGATCCGGATCGCGATCTGCGCGGCGATGGCGATGATTGCCGAGGCGAGGACGACGAGAAGGACATCGAGAGCGGCGCGGCCGCGCACGAGGCGGGTCAGTAGTGTGTTCGGAATCGTGGTCGCTCTAGCCTTCATCGTTTCGCCGTCCCATCACCAGAATTGCCGGCAGCAGCGTGATCGCGGCCAGTCCGCTCAGGCCGATGCCGAAGGTGGAAGCATACCCAATCGATCGCAGACCCGGATAGTGCGAGAAGGCAAACGAGCCGTAGCCGACGATCGCGGTCAGCGCGGCCATGAGAATCGCTTTGCCCGTTTCGTGTGCACTTCCCCGGAACGCTGCCGGGTTTTCCTGGTAGCGCTGCAGCATGTAGATCGCGTAGTCGGTGGCCACGCCGATGATCATCAGCCCGACGAAGATGTTCATGAAGTTGAACTGCAGGTTGAGCAGTGCCATGAGTCCGAGCATGCCCACCGCGCCGGCAACGAACGGCACGAACGAGAGCAGTGTCAGTTTCAAATTGCGGAAGCTGATGAACATCAGCACTAGCACCGCGATGAAGCCGATGATCGTGGAGCGCGTGGCGTCGGCTTTGACGATGCGCCGCAGCGTGCCGCTGACGAGATTGACGCCGGTGAGGACGTCGCCGGGATGGCGATCGGGAACGGCCATCAATTTCGCGGGAACGTCGCGCGGCCACTTGCCGCCGGTCGGGTAAACGTTGATGACCGACATCCAGCCGTTGCCGACTTTCTTCACGAAGCGCGTGGTGAGCTTGGTGATGTCTTCGTTGCCGATGGTCTGCAGCGTGATCGGCTGCGCCGGCTGCAGCGTCTGCGCGAAGAGTTTGAGGTAGTCGTCGTACGCGTCGGGGCGGAAGCCGTTCTCGGTCAGCGCGGCGCGGAAGGTCTTCTCGACGCGCGCGATGTTGAACTCGTTCGCGGCGCCCGCGTGGAGTCTGGCGATGATCTTCTCCTGATCGACGACCGGCGGCAGGAACGTCGAGATCGATTGATACGAAGCGATGGTGTGGTCGGCCACGAGCGCGTCGAGATCCTTCGAAGCCGTCCGCGTTTTCTCCAGTGCCTCCTCGAGCGTTTTTCCCTCGCAGACGTACATCATGAAGTCGAACGACTGCCCGAACTTCTCGGTGATCCGCGTTTGGCTGAGGACGCCGGGATTGCCTTTCGCGCGCAGGTCCTGGATGTTGTCGCTGAAGCGGACGCGCGTAGCCGCGATCCCGCACGCGACGATGAAGACCACCCACACGCCAATCGTCACTAGCGGTTTGGCGATGGAGATGTCGATCAGTTTTCCAGCGCCGAAGGAGTTCAGATAGAGCTTCGGCGCGCGGCGCGATTCTTTCCGCTCCGAGAAAACGATCAGTGCCGGCAGCAGGAACATGACGCACAGGAGAAACAGCAGGATGCCGACGCCGGTGAGGAAGCCGAGCTGCGTCATGCCGCGGAAGTCCGTCGCCAGAAACGCGAAAAACGTTCCGGCGGTCGTGATCGCAGCCACGAAAACGCCCGGCATCGTCGAGCGCATGATCGTGCGAATCGACTCCTGCATGGACGTGCCGCGATTGCGCTCGTCGACGTAGCGGCCGTAGAGAACGGTGATGAAGTCGATGCCGAGGCCGGCCAGCAGCGCCGCGAATCCGGCGCTCGCCTGCGATAGCTTGCCGTAGGTGACGCCGGCCATGCCGAACGTCAGCAGCAGTCCGAGCGCGAGCGGCGCGCCGGCGTAGATGATCGAGGCCGGACGGCGGAAGGCGTAGAGGAACAGCGCCAGGACGCCGAAGACTGTACCGAGGATATTGATGATGACGTCCTGACGAATGAGGTCGGCGTCGCCCGCGGCGATCTCGTATCCGCCGGTGTGCGAAATCCGCGGCAGCGGCGTTCCCGGCGGCGCCGTCTTTTGAAAATCGCGCAGCGCCTCGGCCTCGATCAGCGTCCCTTCGTTCAGCAGCTTCTTGCCGAACGGAACGTCCTGCGCCGGCCGCCGCGGCTTGGTCAGGATCAACAGCATGCTGTGATCGGACGACATGTAGTAGCCGCTGGAGGTGTCGATGCTGAAACCGCCGCCGGCGGACTGAAACTTGCGAAGGAAAATCGGGACGAGATTGAAAGGATCGTATTGAACGAGCGGCTTCATCGCAGTGGCCTGCGGGGTCTGGAGCATGGCCGCGTTCCGCGCCACCGAGGCGCGGATGCCCTCGTCGGTAAGCTTGGCGGAAACTTCGTCGAGCTCCGCCGGCGTCAGGAAGAGCAGCGCTTTCGGCAGGATGATCTCGATGAAGTCGAGTGGGTTGGGGATCTTGTACGTGACATCCTCGATCCGCGGATTCTTCCGATACCCCTCGGCCACGGCATCGATAAGCGTGTCGTAGTCATGGACGTCGCGCCCTTGGGGCATGTCCATGAGCACGATGTGGTAGTCGATCGTGCCGAGGTCTTTGAGGACTTTGCGGAACTCGTTGACCTGCTTGTTCTGCTGCGGGATGAGGTTGAGCAGGTCGGGATCGAAAGAAAGGCGCGTGGCGCCAAACACGGCCAGAACCGCGAGCACGAAGGCCGCGATCAGGATCTCTTTGTTGCGTCGCAGGCAGAGGCGCGCCAGCGCGTCGAGGATTCGGTCGGTCAATTCAATTCTCGCGATATCGTGCGCGTCGCGCGGAAAGCCGGGGGATAACAACATGCGCGGTCGAACGAGTCAAGTTGCATGCGCAGTTCTGCTTGTGATGGTTGCGTGCCAGAAGGCGGAGCCGCTGACGGCGGAGAAAGCGAATCAGATCATCGAGGGCTACCGTTTCGCTGCGGAGCCGATCTACGCCGAGGTGCCGCAGAAGGTGTTTTGGAACCCGCGCTTTCCGAAGGATGAGTACGACGATCGCTCGCTGCGCACGTTCGACAATCTCCGCAACGCGGGCCTGATCACGATCACCGGCGGTCCGACTGCGGACGGCGCCGAGTACATCGCTCACGTCACTCCAAAAGGCTTCCCGATCCTCGGCACGTCACCCAGCGCGCGCGGTCCGGTCTTTCGCGGACTGATCTGCTACAAGGTGTACGACGGCCTCCGCAATTTTCAACGCCATCCCACCGAGCAGACCACCGGACACGGCGAGCTGGCCTGGCACTACACGCGTCCGACTCCGCTCTATCCGCTCTTCGAAACGAAGCAGAACAAGCCGCTCGACAAGACCTTCGTGTCGCTGGTGTCGTTCTACTACAAGGATCACCAGTACCGCTTCGATGTGACGGTGCGAAAGACCGCCGCGGAGTAATTCCTTGGCAGGGTTCTTGAGTTATTTGAACTGCGAAGGAGACTCACACATGCGCATCAACGACGACGAAATCAAAGGCAATGTCGACAAGGCCAGCGGTACGGCGAAAGAGAACATCGGCCGCGCACTCGGCGACCCGATCCTCGAAAACGAAGGCGCCGACCAGCGCTCCAGCGGCAACATCCAGGCCGGCTTCGGCAAAGCCCGCCGCAAGGTGGGCGAAGTGGTGGAAGACCTCGGCGAGAAGTTGGGGAAGTAAGGGATCATGACGCCTCGCCGCGCGAAGCGGCGAGGCGGTTCGTCACATCAAATCAAGGGATGACATCAATATCGGGGTCGAGCGTTTCAGCGCCCGGCGCCGAGACGTCGTACTTCATCTTCCCAACGGTCGGAAAGTTCTTCGACACCCCAACGTGCTTGCTGCCTTCCTGTTTATAGTCAATGGGGTATCCGGGCAGATTGATGGTGAAGGCGCTGGTATCACACACCCATTTCACATTGTCGTGTGATTTTTTGACCTGAATGCTCTCCGGATCGACGGAGATTTGGCCAGATGAAACAGTAACAGTGACTTTCTTCTCAGGCATGACTACCTCCCAGTTTTTGGTTGTGCTGCGGACCCGCTGGGCATTGTAGCGGTTTGCTCCACGAGTTTCTGAAGCCTGCCGTCGTGCTTGAGATTGTCGAACTCAGGGTCGTGTTCGATTTCCGCTCGGCCGTAGCCACGCGACAGAGCAGTCCCGAAGAGCCTGAGAGCGTCCTCCGTACGGCCTTCGATGTTGGCGATCATCGCGGCCTTGTACGTGTAGGTCGGATTCGTCGGATCGGTTGCCAGGGCAGCTCGGATCTCGTCGTCGGCGCGCTTCGTGCTGCCACGTTTTGCGAGGCAGACGGCAAGACGTGCGCGCACCGCCGTGTTCGTGGGATTCATTTTCAGCTCACCGTCGGCGAGTTGAATCGCACGGTCATAACAGACGTTTGACTGAACCGTTCCGCCTGCGGTCCAGCGGTACGCGTCACCGAGGTTTGACCAATACAGATAGTTCGTAGGGGCGAGCTGCGTGGCGCGCTCGAACGCGTTGGCAGCGTCCGAGTAATGGCGAAGAAAATAGTTGGCCGTCCCGACGTTCGAATAACCCTGAGCCGTTGGCTCCTTTCCGATGGATGCGAGGAAGACGCGCAAGGCTTCGTCGTAGCGGCCCATCTGGAAGTACATGCCGCCCAGGTTGTTATAGCCGCGCTGATTGTCAGGCTGAAGCTGGACCACCTTCGAGAACATCTCCGCCGCTTCTGCATAGCGAACATGCGCGAAATAGAAAGCGCCAAGACGGTTGTAGCCGGCCCAATAGTTGGGTTGCAGTTCAATAGAGCGTTTGTAAGAAGTCTCCGCCTCCTGCAGTTTCCCGTCGGCTTTGTACGTTTCCGCAAGCCCGAGGATTGCGTCGGCATTGTTGGGTTGCTGTGCCAGCGCAGCTTTGTATTCGCGGGTCGCATCGTCGAGTTGGCCGGTGAGCCGCCGCAGCTCGCCGAGCGTTACCCGCGTATCGGGATTCTGGGGATCGTTTGCGATGGCGCGCTGACAAGCAACGGCGGCGAGTGGCTCCCACTTCGCGTCGTGCGTCAGTTCGAACTTCGCGAGATACGCCCGTCCGAGCGCCGCCTGCACGGATGCCGAGGAACTTTGCGCCGCCAACTCCTCGAGGATGTGAATGGCGCTGTCAACCGAGGCCTCCTTGTCGTAGCGGCGGAGGTGGCCGAGGGCTTCGAGGTAGCGGGTTTGGGAGACGCTGCTGTCGGGGACGGACGCGCGGAAGGCGGGAGCGCCGAGTTGGAGCGAGGCGGCGATGCTGTCGGCGAGTTTGTCCTGGATTGTGAAGAGGTCGGAGGCGGAGCCTTCGATCAGGTCGCCGGGGCGCGACGTTCCCTGCGCGAGGTCGACAACTTCGTATGCGACGCGGAGGCGGTCGCCGGCGCGTTGCATCGAGCCGGTCAGGACGATGTTCGCGCCGAGGTCGTGGCCGACTTTTTTGGGATCCCCGTTCGCGGCGGCGGCGTCGGCAGCAGCGGGACGCATCACTTGCACCGAGGTGAAGTGCGCGAGACGAGCGGACAACGTTTCCGCGAGTCCATCGACGACGAGTTGGCCGTTCGGTTGGTTGGTCAGGTCTCGGAACGGCATGACCGCCAAATACTTTTTCGACGCGGTTTGCGACTCCGCCGGGGCCGCCGTCGCGCCGCGCCGCGCGATGACCGCGACGCCTCCCACGAGCAGCAGCGCAGCAAGCACGCTCGCGGCGATCGTGATCGTCTGGCGCGACACTTTCGGGGGACGCGGGATGTCGTCCGTGGTCCTCGTCATCGTCGCGAAGCGGTCGCGGATGTTGCGAAGGTCGCGCGCGAGGTCGCGTGTCGAGGAGTAGCGTTCGTTGACGTCTTTGGAAAGGAGCCGGTCGACGATCCAGCAGAACGGTTGCGGAGCTTGACCGTTGAACTTCGTGATCGGCGCAGGTTCCTCATGCAGGATTGCCGACAGCGTGTCGATTGCATTCTCGGCTTCGAAGGCCGGCTTGCCGGTGGCCAACTCGTAGAGGATCGCGCCGAACGCGAACTGGTCGGAGCGGAAGTCGAGCGGCTTGCCGGTCGCCTGCTCGGGCGACATGTAGCCGACCGTGCCGAGGATCGTGCCGGGGTTTGTGCCGGGCATGTCGAGTTGCGCGGTGTCGTCGTCCTCGCCGGCCGGGCGGATGATCTTGGCCAGACCGAAGTCGAGCACCTTGACATACCCATCTTTGGTCACCATCACGTTCTCGGGTTTGAGATCGCGATGGACGATGCCCTGCTCGTGCGCGGCGGCGAGGCCGTCGGCGATCTGCGCGGCGATGTCGAGGGTCTTGCGGTTCGGGAGCGGACCGTTGCTGAGCAGGCTGCGAAGATCGCGGCCGTCGATGTACTCCATCACGATGTACGGGGAGCCGGAGCCCTGGTCCATCCCCACCTCGTGAATCGTGACGATGTTCGGATGATTGAGCGCCGAAGCGGAGCGCGCCTCACGTGTGAAGCGGGCAAGCGTTTCTTTGTCGCCGGAGAGGCGCACCGGCAGAAGCTTGATCGCGACTTTGCGGCCGAGGGATGGGTCGCGGGCGACGTAAACCT
>JAXDIO010000203.1:0-13607 GCA_034663965.1 Thermoanaerobaculia bacterium
TTCGTTCGCCGAACGGCATCGCCCTCGATTCGGCCGGGAACCTCTACATCAGCGAAGCGAATGGAAATCGGGTGCGAAAGGTGAGCGCCGCGACGAAGACCATCGTCACGATCGCCGGCAACGGCACTGCTGGATTCCTGGGAGATGGCGGCGCGGCCACCGCAGCGCAGCTCAATGGTCCATACGGGCTGAGAGTCGATGCGGCCGGCACGATCTACATCGCGGACAGAGGCAACAACCGTATCCGCGTCGTGGCCGCGATTCCGGCCCGCAGACGTGCAGTGCGATAACAGCTCAATTTGACGCGGTAGCGGCGGCATTGCCGCTCGATGCGAGGAGCATCTCGATGCTGTCCACCATGTCGCCGAAGGTCTTCATCGAACGCGCCCGGTCGTCGGGGATGGAGATGTGAAACTCCTCCTCGATAGCGAAAAGGATGGTCAGCGCGTCCAGCGAGTCGATACCGGCATCGGCCAGCGGCGTCTCCAGCGACAGCTTGTCGTCCGGGACGTCTTTCTCCTTGCGAACGATGGCGATCAATTTCTCTTCGATCTCGGCGCGCGTCATCGGCCCGCTATGATAACCGCGATGCGCCGGCGCTATTGGCTGCTCTACCCCGCGTGGATTCTCGTCTGCGCGCTGCTTTTTTTCGCGATGCGAAACCGCGAGGATCCGTCGCGCCGTCCGGGACGGATTCTCAGCAACGACGCCGCCGTTCGCGCGCTGGCGATCCTGCACCGGCCGGGCTACGAAGCCGTGCACATCGCGGGTGAGGGGAATCGATGGATCGTCCTGTGCGATCGGGTGCCGCATACGGGATTGCGAGAGGCGGTCGTGGTGGAGTTGGATGCTTCGGA
The DNA here is from genome assembly GCA_034663965.1 of Thermoanaerobaculia bacterium. Classification (GTDB taxonomy): domain Bacteria; phylum Acidobacteriota; class Thermoanaerobaculia; order Gp7-AA8; family Gp7-AA8; genus JADGNZ01. The sequence goes on from JAXDIO010000203.1 coordinate 858, forward strand.
TGGGCATCTGCTCACCGTCCGGAAACCGAATGTTGAATGGTGAATGTTGAATGTTCAATGTTGAATGAAGGCCCGAACGCCCTCGGCGAAGCCGGCTTCTCTTCATTCAACATTCAACATTCAACATTGAACATTCAACATTTCGTCTTTCTCCCAGCGCCTCCGCGTGACAAGTCATAATTCAAGCGAATGAAACTCACCCCGATGCTCGAGCAGTACTTCGAGATCAAGCGCCAGGTCCCGGACGCGATCCTCTTCTACCGCCTCGGCGATTTCTACGAGATGTTTTTCGAGGACGCGGAGAAGGCCGCGCCGCTGCTCGACCTCGTTCTGACCGCGCGCAACAAGGGGCAGGAGCACGAGGCGCCGATGTGCGGCGTGCCGTATCACTCCGCCGACGGCTACATCGCCAAACTGATCCGACACGGTCTGCGCGTGGCCATTTGCGATCAGACCGAGGAGGCGTCGGCGACGAAGGGGCTGGTGCGGCGCGAGATCGTTCGCATCGTCACGCCGGGGACGGCAACGGAGAGTTTCATCGTCGAGCGGGAGAGTTGTTATCTGCTTGCGCTTTCGTCGGGAGTGGGGAGTCGGGGGTCAGGGGTCGGAGACAAACTGAACGCTCCGACTCCCGACTCCCGACCTCCGACTCTCGCGACAATCGGTGCCGCGTATCTCGACGTCTCCACCGGCGATTTTTTCGTGACGACATACGTGAATGCTGACGACGCGCGACTCGCAGATGACATCGCCCGCTTCGCGCCGCGCGAGGCGATTTTTCCGCGCGAAACTGAGTTCCTGCTGGAGATTCCGTCGAATCCCGTCGAGCCGTCGCTGTTCGAGATCGCGGGCGCGCACGACTATCTGTCGAAGCATTTCGGAACGCAGTCGCTGCGAGGCTTTGGGCTCGAAGGCGACGATCCGCGCATCGGCGCAGCGGGCGCGGCGCTACGGTATGCGTCGGCCAGCCACAGGCGGCCACTCGATCACGTGCTGTCGTTGCGCGTCGACAATGAAGCGGACTTTCTCCAACTCGACGCCGCCACGCTCGCGAATCTGGAGATCCTCGACTCGCGCGACGCCACGCGTCCGCGCGCCTCGCTCTGGAGCGTCGTCAACGCCACGCGCTCGGCCATGGGCGGACGGATGCTGCGGCAGTGGCTCACGCGTCCGCTGAAAGTGCACGACGCGATTTTCGATCGTCACGACGCCGTCGACGAGATGACCCGCTCGCGGGCCATCCTGGAAGTCATGACGCAGCGCCTGTCGAAGATCGCCGATCTCGAACGGCTCGCCTCGCGCGTCACGCTGCGCAGCGCCACGCCGCGCGAGTGTCTTGCGCTGGCCGACTCGCTGCTGATGGCCGGCGACTTGCGGACGTCGATGGCTCCGCTCAACGGTCCGTTGCTCAAGCGATTGCGCGATGCGCTCGATCCTGTTCACCCAGTGATCGACCGCATCGCCGCGACGGTCGCCGACAACCCGCCGCTCAATCTTCGCGATGGCGGCGCGATCAAGGCCGGCGTCGACGCCGAGCTCGATGAGCTCCGCTCCATCGCTCGTGACTCGAAATCGATCCTCGTCGAAATCGAGACGCGCGAGCGCGAACGCACCGGCATCGGTTCGCTGAAAGTCCGTTTCAACTCCGTCTTTGGTTACTACATCGAAGTCTCGAAATCGAACGTCGCCAAAGTCCCTGACGACTACATCCGCAAGCAGACGCTCGTCAACGCGGAGCGCTACATCACGCCCGATCTGAAAGTGCTGGAGGAGAAGATCGTCGGCGCCGAGGGGAAGGCGATCGTCATTGAGGAACGGCTGTATGGCGAGTTGCTGGAGAACGTCGCGAAGATGACCGGCGCGATTCTGGCGACGGCGCGCGCGGTTGGTCAGGTCGATGCGCTCTCGTCGCTGGCCACGATTGCGGTGCGGCATCGTTACGTGCGCGCGTCGTTGTCCGAAACCGCCGAGATCTGCATCGAGGATGGGCGCCATCCCGTCATCGAAGTGATCGCCTCCGATCGTTTCATCCCCAATCACACCGACGTCGATCGCGACCGCAACGGAATCCAGATCATCACCGGCCCGAACATGGGCGGCAAATCGACGTATCTGCGCCAGGTCGCGCTGATCGTTCTGCTCAATCAAATCGGCAGCTTCGTTCCCGCCGCCAACGCGCGCCTCGGCATCTTCGACCGCATCTTCACGCGCGTCGGCGCGTCGGACCAACTGGCGCGCGGCGAGTCGACGTTCATGGTCGAGATGCACGAGACCGCGAACATCCTCAACAACGCCACCGACCGGTCGCTGATCATCCTCGACGAAGTCGGCCGCGGCACGGCTACGTTCGACGGCCTCTCGCTGGCCTGGGCCATCATCGAATACATCCACGACACGCCTGCCCGCGGCGGCATCACCCTCTTCGCCACGCACTACCACGAGGTCACCGACCTGGCGAAAACGAAGGCGCGCGTCGCCAACTACAGCGTGGCGGTGAAGGAGTGGAACGAACAGATCATCTTCCTGCGCAAAGTCGTCGAAGGCGCGGCCGACAAGAGCTACGGAATCCAGGTGGCGAAGCTGGCCGGAATCCCGCGCTCGATCACCGACCGGGCCCGGGAAATCCTGACCACGCTTGAGCGGAAGGAGCGCGACGTCGTCGCCGAGACGCAGAAACGGGTGTCTCCCACATCGCAGCTCTCCCTCTTCGGCGGCGCGCAGCTCGAGGTGATCGACGAACTGCGCGGACTGGCCATCGAGACGCTGTCGCCGATCGAAGCGCTCAATGTGCTCGATCGGATGCAACGCAAAGTGCGGTGACGGCTTTAAAACTCGCACGAATCCCGCATAATTACCCGCCATGCACAAGCCTCTCATCGGCATCGGCTCGGACGTTGTTCAGAAACCCGGGGAACGCGACCGCGCCTTTGTCTACACGACCTACATCGAATCGCTCAAACGCGCCGGCGCGGTGCCGGTGCTGATTCCGCCGCAGCCGGAGAATGCCGCTGATCTCGCAGAAACGCTGGACGGAATCCTCCTCGCCGGCGGCGACGATTGCGATCCCGCCGAGTATGGCGAGGAAAAACATCCGAGCTGCGAGACGATGGACCCGCGACGCCAGAAGAACGACCTCGGCCTCGCAAAACTGGCGCGCGAACGTGGCATCCCCACCCTCGGCATCTGCCTCGGCGTGCAGGTCATGAACGTCGCCGCCGGCGGATCGCTCATTCAGGACATCGATTCGAACATCGATCACGCCAGCGAACCGAGCGACCGCCATCGCCACGACGTCCACATCGACTCTTCGACGAAGCTCGGAGGCATCCTCGGCGACCAGGAGTTCAACGTGAACTCGTCGCACCATCAGGCCATCGGACGCGTCGCCGATGGACTGCGCGTCACCGCGAAAGCGCCGGACGGAATCGTTGAAGGGCTCGAAGATCCGTCGCATCCTTTTTATGTCGGCGTGCAATGGCACCCCGAGGACATGCCGGGAGAATCGTCGGCCTCGGCGATCTTCGGCGCGTTCGTCGAAGCCGCGCGCAAGTACGCGCGCGAAAAGCAAAATGCGGTGGCGGATTTGTCACCGGTCGGTGCCGCGCCTTCGGAATAGCGACTTTCCCGGTGCCGTTTGCGACCGGCGAACGGGAGGATTTACGTGAAACGGATTGCCCTGCTTGCCGCGGTTGCGTTGCTGTTCGTACAGCAAGCCTCCGCGTCGCCGTGGCTGAAAGACATCGCCTCGGCGCAGAAGATCGCGAAGGAAAAGAATCAGCTCATCTTCGTCGATCTCTTCGCCGACTGGTGCGGCTGGTGCCATCGCTTCGAGCAGGAAGTGATTCCTTCGCAGAGTTTCCAGAACGCCACGGACAAGATGGTCCTGCTTCGCCTCAACACCGAGGATGGGAAGGATGGATCGAAATTCGCGCGCGATTTTTCGGTCAACTCGCTACCGACCTTCCTCGTGCTCAACAAGGATCTGATGATCGCCGGGATCATCAAGGGTTACGCGCCGCCGAAGGAATTCGCGCAATCGCTGGGCGACGCTGAGCTCAAGTACAACGACTTCATGAAGCGCGCAGCCGACGAGGCTTCCATCTCGAAGGACTACGCGAAACGCCTGGCGCTGGCGAAAGAGTTCGAGTCGCGCGCCGCCTACGCGCAGAGCGAAATGCGGTTGAAAAAATTGGTCGCCGAGCCGGGCATCCCCGCGACGGTTCGCGATGACACCTACTTCGAGCTCGCGCTGACGCAAATCCTGCAGAAGAAGTTCCCTGACGCGAAAGCGACCATCGCGAAATTTGCGACACTGCAAAACAAGGGCGACGCGTTCGAACGCTCGCGCCTTCTGATCGGCGACATCTACCTGCAGACCGGCAACGTTCCGGGCGCGCTCGCGGAGTACAAGGCATTCAAGGCGAAGTATCCAAACTCCACCTACAACCACAACCTCGACATGATGATCCCGCAACTCGAGCGTCAGGTTGGCGGCCCGCGCAAGCAGTAGTTGAAAGGCGGAATGTTGAATGTTGAGTGTTCAATGTTGAATGTTGAATGGAAGTCCAGCAGCCCCGCCGTCATTCAACATTCAACATTCAACATTCAACATTCAACATTTGCTTTTCTGCGCGTTTTCATCGTCTGCGCATTCGTAACGACGACAGCCTTCGCGCAGATCTCCTCCTTCGGCGGCGGCGCCAGCAACATCCCCGGCCAGGAGCTCGTCAAGCTCACCGGGTCCGTCACCGAGCGGCACGCGACCGAAGTCAAAGGCGTCGTGACCGCGACGATCCAAAGCGGCTGGCACATCAACTCGAACAAACCGCTCGACGACTTTGTCATCCCGACGAAGCTGTCATTCGACGGAAGCGAGCTCGTATCCGCTCAGTATCCGCAGCACACCGTGCGCTCGTTCACGTTCAGCGGCGGACAGAAGCTTGCCGTGTACGAAGGGACGATTCAGATCCCGTTCACCGCGAAACTGCAGACCGGCGACACGATCAAAGGCAAGCTGCACTACCAGGCTTGCAACGACACGGTCTGCCTGCCGCCGCGCGATGCCGAGGTGACGATCGATGCGAATGTCGTCGCGGCGGCGCCAGCAACATCCTCCAGCTTCACACCACTCTCCGCTGCGCCGAAAGGCGCTGCGCCGATCGGCAACGATCGCCTCTCCGCCGCGTACGCCGAGCACGGGCTGCCGCTGACGCTGCTCATCCTTTTCGTCGGCGGACTCGCGCTGAATCTCACGCCGTGCGTCTTTCCGATGATTCCGATCACGGTCGGCTTTTTCGCCATGCAAAGCGACGGACGCCGTTCGCGCCGCTTCGCGCTGTCGCTCGCCTACGTCCTCGGCATCGTCATCACCTACTCCGCCCTAGGCGTTTTCGCCGCGCTCAGCGGACGGATGTTCGGATCGTGGCTGCAGTCGCCGGCCGTGCTGATCGGCTTCGCGCTGCTGATGCTCGTCCTCGCGTCGTCGATGTTCGGCGTATGGGAGTTCCGCGTCCCGCAGTTCATCACCAACCGCTCGGCCGGCCGCGCGGGCGTGGCCGGCGCGCTGACGATGGGACTCTTCGTCGGCATCGTCGCGGCTCCGTGTGTCGGACCGGTAGTCGTGGCGCTCTTCACGCTCGTCGCGGCGATCGCGAAACCGACCATCGGCATGGCCATGTTCGCCACGCTCGCTTTCGGACTTGGATTTCCGTATCTCATCGCGCTCAATGTTTTCCCGAAACCGGGCGAGTGGATGGTGCAGGTCAAGAAGGCGATGGGGTTCGTCCTGATCGCGATGGCCTTCTACTTTCTTCGTGCAGTCATCGGCGAAACACCCTTCCGCCTCGGCGTCGCCGCCAGCCTGCTCATCGGCGCAATCTTTCTCTTCCTGAGCCGCGGTCCGCGAGGACGCTTCATGCGCCTGGCCTGCGCCTTCATTCTGCTGGCCGGCGGCATCGCGTTCGCCATCCCGCCGCGCAAAGGTGTCGAGGTGCAGTGGCAAACGTACGAACCAACCGTTGCTTCTACAACCGGCAAGCCGATCGTGATCGACTTCTTCGCGACGTGGTGCATCCCGTGTAAGGAGCTCGACGAGAAGACGTTCAGCGACGCAGCCGTGGCGAAGGATCTCGATCGCTTCACGCGCATCAAAGCTGATCTCACCAACGGCGACGATCCGGCCGTGAAGGAACTGACGAAGCGCTATGCGATCGTCGGCGTCCCCACCGTCGTCTTCATCGACTCCTCGGGACACGAACAGCAGCAGCTTCGCCTGACCGGATTCGAAAAGCCGGAGCAGTTTCTGGCGCGCACGCAGCAGGTGAAGTGACCACTCTGACTCTCGAAGCCGTGCAGCGCGTTCGCGAACGGATCGCGCGCGCCCACGAGCTCGCGAACGCGCGTTTCCGCGAAGCCTTCGCATCGGGAACGGGTCCATTGCCGCCGAAAGCGCACATGGCCATGCAGGCCGCAGCGTTACTCGAATGCGCGCAAGGCGTTCGCGTTCGCGGCGAAATTCGCTACGACGTGTTCGACGACGAGAGCACTCCGTACGTCGAACGAGGACGTCCGGTCTACGAGGCGTTCGACGTCGATCGGAACGCCGAGGCGATCTTCGAATACTGGCTGATCATCAGCGACATCGTCGGCGCAACCTCCTGGCGCATGACGCGTCTGATCGCGACGCCGGACGACTACGACGCCGCGCTGATGCGCATGCAGTCGCCGCAGATCGTCCGCGCGCTGATCGTCACGCACCTCCCCTCGGTCGATGCGCGCGATGACGGCACGGCGTTACTCGAAGCCACGGTCTACACGCGCGCCGAGGAGGAGCGGATCGAACGCCGCCAACTCCTCCTCGACGTCCACAACGAGTTTCACTACCACGGCCGGGCCTTGCTCGCCGAGGGCCGCGGCGGCGTGCGCGTTTGAGGGAGACCTTTTTCACGCGGAGCCGCGGAGAGCGCGGAGAAAAAACAATTCCTCCGCCATCTCCGCGTCTCCGCGTCTCCGCGTGAAACTGGTTACCCCCCGATTACGCCCGCCACGATTTCATACGCCTTCAATTCGTGTCCAAGAAAATTGCGCCGGAAAAACGCGGCCAGTGAACGAACCTCAATCAACGCGTCCGGCGCGACCTCGGAGACGGCGAACTCCCCTACCGGCAGACGCATGATCGCCTCGAGTACGTCGGCGACATCGTTCGCAATCACCTGCGCGTTCGCTGCTCCACAATTCGCGCAGACGAATCCATGCGCGCCGGAGTCGAATCGCAGCGGACGTCCCAACGGTCCATCGCACGCATTGCAATTCCGCAGCGACGGCAGCACGCCCGCCAGCCGCAGAATCCAGACCTCGGCATACGCCACGACGCGCAGCGGCGACGCACCGTCGAGCAGCGCCTCGGTCGTCCGATCGAGCAGGCGGTAAATCACCTCCGCCGGATCGCCCGACTGCGCGAACGTGTCGACCGTCTCGGCCAGATACGACGCCGCCACGCTCGCCGCAAGATTCCGCTGCGCCGGAAAGAGCGAACGGACCAGATCGACCGACTCGATGCGCACGATCTCCTCCGCCTCCCGCTCGACATACCCGATGTTCACCTTCGCCAGCGGCTCCAGCGACGCCCCGAACCGCGTCCGCATCGACCGCGCCCCATACGCATACCCCTTCACCTTCCCATGCTCCGGCGTCAGAAACACGACCAGCTTGTCCCGCTCGCGCGCCGGAAAGGTGTGCAGGATGATGGCCTCTGTGCGTTGGAGCCGCATGGCGCAGGAGAGTACATTGGATGGAAGCCGCCGTTGCGTCGGCGCGTTCGGAGGAATCAATGCGATATCGAGTGGTGCTTCACGAGTCCGAGGAAGGCTTTGACGTGGCCTGCCCGGGAATGCCGGGCTGCTGGTCGCAAGGCGCGACCGAGGCCGAGGCGCTGGACAACATCCGATCGGCGATTGAGGAGTACCTCGAGGCCGTAGCCACGTTGACCGCAGGCTCCGACGTGCGCGAAGTTGAAGTTGCCTTGAGCTGATGCCGAAGCTCGCGGGAGTCAATCACCTCGACGCGGTTCGCGCACTCGAAAAAGCCGGATTCCGCATTCTGCGCCAAGGCAAGCACATTGTGATGAGCGACGGTGCGCGTGTGCTCACGATCCCGCGCCACAACCCGGTTAACGCGTTCACGATGGGCGGCCTCGTTCGCGACGCGGGCCTGACGATCGAAGAGTTCAGGAAACTGCTGTAGACAATCCGCAAGAAAAAAAACCTCCTCCGCCTCTCCGCGCCTCCGCGTGAAACCGCTCCCTCGCGATGCTCGCGATAAGCTCTGCCGCGAATGCAACTCGTCGTCACGGTCCATGAGGAAACGCCTGCAATCGCGATCGATGTGATCCGCGAGATCGACGCGGATCACGATGCAATCGAGGTTCGTGCCGATACGTTTGGGCACGAAGCCGTCGATTGGAGGGCGATCCGAGCGGCAACCGCGAAGCTGATCATCGCTACGAATCGTGGCGGCGGCCATGTAGATATCGAGGCAGCGCTTGCAGCCAACATTGATTTTGTCGATGTCGAATGGCCCGGCGACGTTGCGAATGTCGATCGCACCCTTCTCTCACATCACGACTACGCCGGCATGCCGGGTATCGATGACCTTCTGCGACGAATGCGCGCGAGCCACGTGAAGATTGCTGTGACGCCGCACAACTTCGCGGACAATGCGCGGCTGCTTTCGGCATTGGGAAACAAAGGAACCACGATCATCGGCATGGGCGCGCGTGGCTTGTATTCGCGAATCCTTGCGCCGTTCCTTGGATCGGAGTTCCAGTTCGTCAGCGTCGATGAAACGCGCTCGGCGGCACCGGGGCAGTTGACATTGGCGCAGGCGCTGGCGATCTATGGACCGAATCGTTCGGCACTGCGAGCGGACAAGATCTTCGCCGTCGTCGGGAATCCTGCGTCCCACAGCGGGTCGCCGGCCATTCACAACGCCATCTTTCGCGAGCGCGGCATCGCGGCGGCGTATTCGATTTTCGAGACTGATGATTTTCTCGACATCGCAACACCGTTCGCGCGCGGCGAGCGTTTCGCGCCGGATGGGCTTTCAGTGACCGCGCCGTTCAAGGAAGTCGCGCTCACATTCGCTGAATCGGAGGGCGCGGAGATTCGCGCGAATGCACGCGAAGCGGGCGCGGTGAATACGCTCGTTCGTATCGGAGGACGCATCGTCGCCGACAACACGGACGTCGATGGGTTCGAAGCGCTGATAAAAATGACAAACGCGCGAACGGCGGCCGTCATCGGCGCCGGCGGCACCGCGCGCGCGGCACTCGTCGCGTTGCGACGCGCCGGCGTCGAGTTCACCGTTTTCAACCGCACCGCCGACAAGCTCAACGCGCTGCCGCTCGATCAACTGTCGGCATACCGCGGCGATCTCGTCATCAATACGTTGCCGCGGAATGTAGGCGTCACGCTGCCCAATGCCGTTACCATCATCGAAGCGGCGTACGGCGGCGAATCGCACGCGACGTTCAATGGGCTCGATCTCCTCCGCGCGCAGGCGGTGAGGCAGAGCGAGCTTTTTCTCGAGGCCTGTCAATGAATCTGAATGACCTTCGTAACGACTACGACATCGTTCCCATCGTGCGCGAGTTGAGCGCGGACGCCATCACGCCCGTCGCTGCGTTCGCCGCGCTTTCGGGCGATGGCGAGGCGTTTCTTCTGGAGAGTGTCGAGCGCGGCGAGAACGTCGGCCGCTACTCCTTCGTCGGATTCGAGCCGCGGCGCAGTCTGCGTTTCGACGAAAACACTCCCGATCCCGTCTCCGTCTTGAACAACGAGCTGCGTCCGCTGCGCGTGTATCGCGAAGATACGCTGCCGCCGTTTTTCGGCGGCGCGGTCGGCTTTTTCGGCTACAGCGTGGCTGGTTGGAGCGAACGCATCCCCGATTCGCATCCGAACAACTGCGGCATCCCCGACGCGCGGCTGCTCTTCTTCGACAACGTCGTGGTCTTCGATCACGTCAAGCAGCGGCTCTACGTCATCGTCAATCTCTTCACGTCCGACGCGCACGCCTCGTTCGACGAAGCCAACGCGCGGCTCGACCGCGCCATCGAAAAGCTGCGCGGCGCGCGCGTGGAGTTGCTGGCGTTCCCCGAGAATGTCGCCGAGGCTGAGTTCACGCCGAACATCCCGCGCGAAGATTTCGAAGCGGTCATCAACGCCGCGAAAGAGGAGATCGTCTCCGGCGAAATCTTCCAGATCGTCCTCTCGCAGAGCTGGAGCTCCGACTTCCCAGAGCACGACGCGCTCACGCTTTACCGCGTTCTGCGCTCGATCAATCCGTCGCCGTACATGTTCCTGCTGCGCACGCCGGAGTGCACGCTCGTCGGCGCGTCGCCGGAGATGCTGGTGCGCGTCGACGGCACGCGCGCCGAAACGCGTCCCATCGCCGGCACGCGCAAGCGCGGCGCGACCCACGAGGAGGACGCCGAACTGGAACGCGCGCTGGTCGCCGATCCAAAAGAGCAGGCCGAGCACCTCATGCTCGTCGACCTCGGCCGCAACGACCTCGGCCGCGTCTGCGTCAGCGGCTCCGTCTTCGTCACCGACTTCGCGCACATCGAACGCTACAGCCATGTCATGCATCTCGTCACCAACGTCGAGGCAACGCTGCGCGACGACCGCACGCCGGTCGATCTTTTCCTCTCCTGCTTCCCCGCCGGCACGCTCACCGGCGCGCCGAAAATTCGCGCGATGGAGCTGATCGACGCGCACGAGACCACGCGCCGCGGACCGTATGGCGGCGCCGTGGCCTACTTCGCGTTCAGCGGCAACATGGACTCGTGCATCGCCATCCGCACGATCGTGCTGTCGAAAGGGCAGGCCGCGATTCAGGCCGGCGCCGGCATCGTCTACGACTCCGATCCGGCGCGCGAATACGAGGAGACGATGAGCAAGTCGGCCGCGCTGAAGCAGGCCATCAGTGTCGCCAAAGCCGTCACAGCAGCCCGGCCTCCAAGGCCTTGAGAACGGCACGCGTGCGATCGCGCACCCCGAACTTCGCCAGGATGCTCGACACCTGATTCTTGATCGTCCCCTCGGCGGTGCCGAGGGCGTGCGCGATTTCCTTGTTCGAGTAGCCGCCGGCCATGAGGCGAACGACTTCCAGCTCGCGCGCGGTCAACTCTTCGACCGGCATCGCGTCGTCAGCGATCGCCGGCGTCGCGCGAAGCAGACGCTGCGTGATCGCCGGCTGAAATACCGTGCCGCCCGCGGCGATGGCGCGAATTGCGTTCATCAGTTGCTGATACGAAATGTCCTTGAGCAGAAAGCCACGCGCGCCGCTGCGGATTGCGTCGAGGACCACGGCGGTGTCGTCGAAAGTCGTGAGCACAAGCGTCGGCGGCAGAGCATTGATTAATGACAAATCGCGCAGCACATCGACGCCGTTCTTCTTCGGCATGCGTACATCGAGCAGTAGCACATCGACTTCCGCTTCCGGCACGCGCTCGATCGTCTCCTCGCCGTCTTCCGCTTCGCCGGCGATGGCGATTTCGGCGTCCATCTCCAGCAGCGTGCGGATTCCCTGGCGGATGAGAAGTTGATCGTCGGCGATGAAAACACGGATCACGAAGCGCTCCGAGCCGGAACGAACGCCGTGAGCGCAAAGCCGCGGCCGGTGCCGCTCTCGATGGTCAGCTCGCCTCCGGCGTCTTCGATGCGCTCGCGCATACCACGCAGCCCGAAGCCGTCGCGGATGCTCGTTCGCCCTCGCCCATCGTCGCGCGCGCGGACTTCGAATCCGTCGCCGCTGCGGCGCACGGTGATCCAGAGATTCTCCGCGCCCGAGTGCCGGGCCGCGTTCGTCACCACTTCCTGAACGCAGCGAAGAATGACCAGGCCGCGCTCCGGATCGTCGATGCGCAACGCGTCGTCGACTTCGAGCTGCACGCGCGGACGCGGCAGATCGGCCACGAGCGTTCGCAGCGCGCGGGTGAGGTCGAGGCAATCGTCGGCGTTCTTCTCGGCGACGATTGCGCGCACGTCGGCGAGCAGCGTCCGCGCCAGCGATTGCGCTTTCTCGACGTCGCCATGCGCGGCGCCCTCGGTGCGCACGAGCGCCGCCTCGAGATTGAGCGTGAGCGCGGTAAGGTGATGGCCGAGCGCATCGTGCAGCTCGCCGGCGATGCGAAGGCGTTCCGTGAGGCGGCCGCCGTCGGCGACGAGATCCCGCATCGCACGAAGTTGCGCGCTCGTCCGCAGCTCACGGTCGAGAAGCTCGAATGCGAAAAACGCCAGGACCTGAAATCCGAGATACGGCGGCGTGAGCAGAAACGCCGAGCGGCCGTTCCAGTGAATCGCGACAGCACCGGCCAGGAGCAGAGTCTGGCCGGCGATCCATAAAAGTCCGCGGCGCCGATCGAGCAGCGACGGCAGGCGCATCGCGATCATCACCAGCAGCGCGCCTTCGAATCCATCGCACAGGAGCAGCACCATGACCACCACGCAGAGCGCTTCCATCGCCAGCAACGAGAGACGCGGATGTTTGAGATCGGCGATGAAGAGAGCGCCGAAGAGAACGTAGGCAACGGCCCATCGCAGCATGACGCCGGGCGTGTTCGCGCCCTGGATGACGACCGGCAACCCGACCATCAGCCAGGCCGTCAGGCCGGCGATGCCGAGGATGCGCGTGTGTGGCATCGCGCGAGGATGTCATAGCGACGGCGGCGCGTGAATAGGCCGGAAGTCACAT
>JAXDIO010000204.1:0-8199 GCA_034663965.1 Thermoanaerobaculia bacterium
GACTTGGAAATTCGATCTTCGGAGGACCGGCGGCGCGGGTGAGAACTGCTCAGCGCCGAACGTCATTCAAAGACAACCACACACCTTCCCTGCGGAAGGGGGTGAAACGGTAACACTGCCGAACAGACCCCGTCAACAACTTCATTCCCGAGCAGGCACCGCCTGGCGCGTTAGCCCCGATCAACCTTCCTGCCGCACGATTTTGAGCTAAACGCGGCGGCTTTGGAGCGACGTGATCCTCGCCAGAAGGTCGAAGTCGCGATCGCGATGAAGAGCCGTTGCACCGTGACGAATCGCGCACGCCGCGATCAGGCAGTCGACCGGCGAGCGAACGGTCACGCCCATCTTGGCAGTTCGGCCGCCGCTCCGAAGGTACCAGCGATCCGATCAGCTCCACCAATCCTTCATTCCTGCAGCCCCAAATCGAACGATGGCTGAGTGGCTTGAACGACTCGTCCTTCACGTGACGGACGTCGCCGGTTCGACAGGAGTGGACTGCATATCGTGCGTTCGTGAAACGGAATGCGTGCCGTTGTCACCAGTCCTTAGAGCTCGAGTCATGAACATTACCCTGTCAGGTCATCTGGACACGCATCGTTCGATTGCACCGCGGTACCGCGTTTCAGCGAAGTTCACTCGTACGCTCGTTTCTGGTGAGGAGTCGGCGCCGCCACGGCACGCGCCGGCGGTGGCGGACGGCACCGTCACATCCAACGGCACCTTCGCGATCGAAGTTATCCCGAAGGAGCACATCGTCGGTAGATCTGGCGGAGTTGTGTCGTGAACTTCGACTGTGACGCGTTCATCAGCTACGCCCACCTCGACAATGTCGCTTTGGTCGAAGGGCGGAAGGGCTGGATCGCCGGTCTTCACCGCGCTCTCGAGGTGCGCGTCGGCCAGCTCCTCGGCAAGTCGGCGGACATCTGGCGCGATCCGAAGCTCGCCGGCAACGACCTGTTCTCCGATGCCATCATTGATAGGCTGCGCCGGGTTGCTGGTCTGATCTCGGTCCTCACACCGCGCTATGTGAGATCGGAATGGACGCGGAAGGAGCTGAGCGAATTCTGCAGAATGGCCGCACAACAGGGCGGCATCCGCATTCACGAGAAGGCCCGGCTCTTCAAGGTCCTCAAGACGCCGGTCCCTCTCGACGCGCACCCTCCAGAGCTGCAGGGCCTCCTCGGCTATGAGTTCTTCAAAGTCGACCCCGAGACCGGGAAGGTGCTGGAGCTCGATGAGATCTTCGGCCCCGAGGCGCAGCGGGACTTCTGGCTCAAGCTCGACGACCTGGCCCATGACATCTGCCGCCTGCTCGAAACGATCGGGAGCGACGAAGAGAGCACAACGGCGCCGATGGAGGAACGGGGAGCCGTCTATCTTGCGCAGACGACTTCCGATCTGGTGAACGAGCGCGATTCGATCAAGCGCGACCTGCAACAGCACGGATACAAGGTCTTGCCGGATGATCCATTGCCCCTTGTCACGTCGGAGGTCAAGGACGCCGTGCGGAACAATCTCTGCCGCTGCCGCCTGTCGATTCATGTCATCGGCCGGTCCTATGGCATCGTCCCCGAGGGGGGCGAGGAGTCTCTCATCGAGATTCAGAACGAGCTGGCCATCGAGCGGGGAGAGCGCGGCGATTTTTCGCGGCTAGTGTGGATACCCCCCGCCTTGCGGATCGACGACGAACGGCAACGCGCGCTGATGGAGCGCCTGCGCACCGATCCGCGACTACACAAGAATGCCGATCTCATGGAAAGCCCTCTCGAGGATCTGCGCACTGTCTATCAGGAACGGCTTCGCGGTCCCGTGGGCACGGTTGCCACCGCGTACCGTTCCAACGATCTCGTTCGTTTGTATCTGATCCATGACGGGCAGGATGCCGCTGATGCCGCGCCCTGGGCGGAGTTTCTCTTCGAGCAAGGATTCGAAGTTACACGGCCGATCTTCGAGGGCGACGAAGGCGAGATCCGGGAGTATCACCGGGAGAATCTCTCCGACTGCGACGCGGCGCTGATCCTCTATGGCGCCGGCAGCGAATGCTGGCTGCGCCGCCAATTGCGCGAACTGCAGAAGAGCGCCGGCTACGGACGGACGAAGCCGGCGCCGTTCGTTGGGATCTCGCTCCTCCCGCCGAAAACAACCGTCAAGGAACAGTTCCGCACTCACGAGGCAGTCGTTATCCCTCAGTTCGACGGATTCACGGCTGATCCACTGAGACCATTCGCGGCTCGTCTGAAGCGTTGACTTACGGCAGGGACAATGCGAGCGCAAGCGTCTGCGAATCCTTTCCCGGGCCTTCGCCCGTTTGAACCGGACGAGGACCATTTCTTCTTCGGCCGCGAGACGCACATCGACGAATTACAGCGGCGGCTGCGCTCCCATCGTTTTCTATCAGTAGTCGGCACGTCGGGAAGCGGCAAGTCATCGCTGGTGCGATCCGGCTTAATCCCCGCGCTGCAGAGCGGCTTCATGGTCACCGCCGGCTCCAGCTGGCGCGTGGCCATGCTCCGTCCCGGTGAAAATCCGATTGGGCAGCTGGCCATCGCACTCAATGAGCCCGATGTACTGGGAGCAACCGGAGAGCTGGCCGCAACAAACCGAGTATTGCTGGAAGCGACCCTTCTCCGCGGGACGCTGGGACTCGTCGACGCCGTCCGCCATGCGCACATTGCAAGGCACAACAATCTTCTGCTCGTCGTCGATCAATTCGAGGAGCTGTTCCGGTTCCGCCGAAGCCGTCAGATGGCCAATGCCAGAGACGAGGCGTTGATCTTCGTCAAGTTGCTCCTCGAGGCAGCGAAGCAACACGAAATTCCGATTTACGTCGTGATCACTATGCGCTCGGATTTCATCGGCGACTGCATGGAATACCCGGGCCTGGCAGAAGCGATCAACGCCGGGCAGTACCTCATACCCCGGATGACGCGCGATGAATTGCGGTCCGCGATTACAGGTCCAGTGGCCGTCGGCGGAAGAGCGATCACTCCGCGCCTCGTGCAGCGGCTCCTCAATGACCTCGGCGAAGACCAGGACCAGCTTCCGTTGCTGCAGCATGCGCTCATGCGGACGTGGGACCACAGCAGCGAAGCTCTCGATATCGTCGATTACGAGGGCATTGGGACAATTCGCAACGCTCTCTCCCTGCACGCGGAAGAGGCGTACCAGGAGAGCATTTCCGTCATTCGCGCCGAAGTTGTCGAACGGATGTTCAAGACGCTGACGGATACGTTCTCCGACCCTCGCGGTATAAGACGGCCGACGACCGTCAAGGAACTAGCCGCCATTTGCGTGGCCACTGAAGTCGACGTGACCGGTGTCCTCGAAGTATTCAGGAGGCCGGGCCGCTCGTTCCTGATGCCGCCCGTTTCCGTGCCGCTCGATTCGACATCGATGATCGATCTCTCGCACGAGAGCTTGATGCGGTGCTGGACGCGGCTCGTTCATTGGGCGGACGAGGAGAAAGCCGCAGCCGGCATGTACGTCCGGCTTTCCCAGGCGGCCGCATGGTTCGAGCAGGGAAGCGTGGGACTCTGGCGCCATCCCGAGCTCGATCTCGGTCTGCGATGGCGCGAACAGAACCGACCCACGGCCGCGTGGGCGCAGCGTTATGACTCGAGTTTTCCGCGGGCCATGGAATTCCTGGAGCACAGCAAGAGAGAGACAGACCGCATCGAGAGGGAGCGGGAAGCGCAGCGCCGGAAAAAGCTTCGCCGGGCCCGGCTCGTGGCCGGCGTTCTGGGAGGCCTGCTCATCGTCGCGGCGCTCCTGGCGCTTTCGGCACAACGGCAAAAAAAACTCGCCGAACAGAACCTGCTGCTGGCGAGAAATGCACTCAATGTCATCGTCTCGTCGTCCAGCCAGGCCCACGCGCAGGAATCGGCGGAAATGCCGGAGGTCGAGGAATTGCGCCAGCAGCTGCTGGAGAAGGCGCAGCCCTTCTATCTCGTCTTTGCCCGTCAGGCGCCTGAGAACGCAGAGCTGCGACAAGAAGCCGCGTGGGCGCACTCCCGATTGGGCGATATCAATCGCCTGCGCGACAAGCCGGGAGGCGCGGTACGCGAATACAAAATCGCAATCGATGAATATCAACGCCTCGCCAACGATGACCCTCCTAAGGCCGAATACCGCCGCGAGCTGGCCTATTCGCTCAATTGGCTCGGTGAGACGCGGAGAAAATGGCTGCGGAATCCGCCGGGTGGTGTTCCTCACCAGCGCGCCGAAGCGGAAGCTGCATATGACAGAGCGCTGATCCTGCAGCAGGAGTTGCACCGACAGAGCCCGAAGATTTCCGAGTATCAGCAGGAGCTCGGCCGCACGTACTACAACCGCGGCATCGTCCGCTACGACGGCGGAGATCGGAAAAACTGCGAGGGGGACTTCCGCGAAGCCATTCGACTGCTCGAGCCGCTGCCGGCATCCCAGGACCTCGCTCGCGCCTATAACGATCTCGCCACGCTGATGAGCGTCACGAACAGGTCATCGGAGGCCAGGGGCTTCTATGAGCGGGCGATTGCCATCGAAGAGGCGCTGGCCAGGGGGAACCGCAGCCGGCAGTACAGGACGGAGCTGGCCATCTTCTATAACAATCTGTCGGCCCTGGCGTGGAACGGCGAGGAGCTCGATGCGGCGAGGCAGCGAAACCGGCAGGCCCTCGGCCTGATCGGCGAACTGGTTGTCCCCGCTCCGGCTCTCGAAGAGCAACGGGCCAAGGCCGAACAGCTTCGCACACTTCTGCGTCAGTCCCTGCATCCCGAACTTCAGGCCATGTACACGCAACTGGCGGATCGGTATGTCGAGATCGCCCGTCAAAGCCTGAAATCCGGTGCCGTGTCCGATACCGAAGAAACGATCGAGGATCTGAATGCACTACTAGATGAGCTCACGGAGCCCGATCGAACACGTTTGATCACGGCTCGTGACGATTTAAATAGGCAACTCGCTCGGATTCGGAAAGGAACGGCACAATGAAACGAATGGTTCTATTACTCCTCTTCCCGTTGGCCGTGGCCGCGCAGAGTCTCCCTTTGCAGCCGGTGAAACCGCCGCCTCGGCCGAAGATCGCCGGAAGTATGGTCGGCTATGTCGACGATGCCGCGGTGGGATCGCAGGTGCGCGTCCGCCTCGAAGCCGGTTTTCATAATGACGTGCCGGACCGGGCCGAGTTCTTCTATGGGAAATGCGGCTGTTTCAGAAAAGGCGCCGAGGAAGCTGCGGGACCCGGGCCAGGCCAAGCGAACAACATCAGGTTCCAGCAACTCTATCTGCACGCGGAATACGCTCCCACGAGCCGCGTCTCGTTGTTCGCCGAGCTTCCGTTCCGCCGGATTCAGCCGCAGGGCTTCAGCCCTGGTCCCAATTCCGTTTTCACGAAGACGGGCGAAGCTGGCGGGCCACCTGTGGACAATCTGCGGGGCATCAGCGATCTTCGGGCGGGCTTCAAGATGGCGCTCGCCGAGCGTCCCGACCAGGCGCTCACTCTGCAGGTTCGCGCCTATTTCCCCTCGGGAGATGCGGTGCAAGGGATGGGCACCGGACATTACAGCGTCGAGCCGTCACTGTTGTATTACCGGAAGCTCTCCGATCGGACCACGCTCGAGTCGCAGGTAGGCGACTGGCATCCGACCGGCGGATCGAAGGGACTTACGGCAGGTTCCGGAAAATTCGCAGGCGATGTCGCCTTCTATGGCCTCGGCGTCAGTCATGTCGTTTACGAGAGCGCGCGATTCAAGCTGGTCCCGGTAGCCGAGCTCGTTGGCTGGCATGTGGTGAGCGGCTATCAAACCACCGATGCCGGGGGCACAAATGCCCGTGGTACGGATATCGTCAATCTCAAAGCCGGCGTGCGCCTGATCGTCGACGAGCACAGCTCCTTCTATGCGGGATTCGGACAAGCTCTTACGCGGCAGGTATGGTACGAGCACCTGGCGAGGGTGGAGTATCGATATTCGTTTTGAGAACTCACGCCACTCCTAAAGTATCCGCGATCGAGCGCCCGATAATGCATCGCCTCGGAGACGTGCGCGGTCTACGCCCCCGCTGCCGGCGAGGTCGGAATCGTGCGCGCCACCTTGAGCACACGATCGTACGCACGCGCCGAGAGGCTACGCCACCTTCAAAAGCCGCCGCAGTTTCTCGATCAGATCGCCGGCCTGGAACGGCTTCACTAGGTACTCCTCGGCGCCGAGCGCCTCGGCGCGTTTGCGGTCTTCTTCGCGCGACTCGGTCGAGATCACCATGATCGGGATGGTGCGATGTACCGGGTGATTCTTGAGGAACGACACCAACTCCAGACCGTTGATGTCGGGCATGTTGATGTCGGTCAGGATCGCGTCGAACTTGTGGTGGGGCAGCGTCTTGAGCGCTTCGAAGCCGCTGGCGGCCTCGACGATCTCCAGGTCGTACGCCTCCGTGCCGCCTTCGATGATCGTGGTCAGGTAGGCGCGCATCGAGCTCGAGTCTTCGACGACCAGGACTTTCAACGTCGGGCCTTCTCCGCCGCGAAGACCGCGTTGCCGAACGCGTAGCCAGCTTGGCTGAGGAAAATCTCGAGTCCTGTCATGGTGTCGATCGGAGCGCGGTGTGCGGCGTTGTCGCCGTACAGAATACCAATCGTCCGCTTCGCGTGCATGATCGGCAGCGCCACGACTTCCGTCGGCAGCAGACCGCCCAGTTGATCGATGAGCTGCACGTTGGCGGCAGTGCGGCGCATCTTGCCGCGATGCGCGACGCCCGACGTCGCGACGTCGTCGAGAATCGACGGCTCCTTGCGCGGGATGCGAAGCGACTTCACGCGGCCGGGCATGTCCGCGGCGCCGAATCCGGAAATGCCGGTGAACTCCGCATCGCCGGCGACGAAGAGCGCCCCTCGGTCGAGATACTCCGCCGAAAGCCGCAGGATCGTCGCCGACACTTCGCCGATGTCGTTCGGATTCGATAGTTCGTTGATGAGCTGCTTGAGCAAACTGAAACTGCGATCGACGTTTTCTTTCTCCGCCGTCTCGTAGAAGCGCCGGCCGGCGTCGGGATCGAGTCCACCCGTATAGCGCTCCCACTGCTGGAACGCGCGCTCGGCGAACAGCACCAGTTCATCCGCGAAAAGCGTCAACTCCTCCTCGGCCAATCCCGGTTGCAGGCGCGCCGGAGACGGCTTGGTCAGATACAGATCGGCGCCGCGCCGCAGCAGATCGTGACGGCGCCGCAGATCGGCCTCGGCATCGATGATCACCACCGGCAGCCGCGGATTCTTGCGCTTCAACTGCTGCAGCAGAACGTCGGAGTGCTCGGTCAGTTCGAGGAACGTGACGAAGAACGTGTTCGCGCGGATGTAGTCGCCGATGGCGACGCGCGCATCGTCGATCGTGCCGAACTGCGCGATCTTCACGCGATTGCGTCCGAACGCGCGCTTTGCGGCGACGCGAATCAGCGGACTGCGTTCGAAGAGGACGACGTTGCGATACGTCGCGTCGGGCGATTCGACTTCGATCAATCCGCCGGCAACCTTGAACTGGCCGGACGACGTTCGCGGCTTGGGCGCCGGCTGCGGCGCGGGCGGCGCAGCAGTCGGTTCAAGCGCGGGAAACGGCTCATCATCCGGAACCGGAGTGAACGTCTGCTCCTCGCGCTCCTCAGGTGTCGGAAACGGCAGGATGTTGTCGTCAGGAACGAGCGTCAGCTCCGGCTCTTTCGGATGCCCGAGTCCCAAATCGAGAGTCGGTGGCGGCGCCTCGGCGGCGGAGCGTAGAAGTGCCTTCCCAACTTTCAGCGACTCTTCGAGTCCGCGCAGCGGCTTGAGTTTCTCGCCGTCCGCGGCACCGACGATCCTCTGCGGCGCGAAGCCGCCCTCCTTGAAAATCGAATCGGCGTCGTACTCGACGTCGAGCGGACCGACGTGATCGCTGAGGATGAAGTTGAATTCCCCCTCGCGGCTCTGCAACAGCGGCGCGACCACACTGACCACGCGTTCGTGAATGGCAGTTGCCAGGTCGGCAGCCATGATGATGTTCATCTCCACCGCGGCCGTGCCGAGGGGGATGCCGGCCTCCTCCATCTTCCGCAGCCCGGGTGCGGCGGCCTCGGGGATGGAGCCTCGCGCGACGAGAAACGTCAGCAGGTCGGGATGCTCGGGCGACGACGCGTTCACCACCAGCCCCTGCCGGAACATCACCGTATGCCGTCCGCGATCGTCGACGATCTCCA
>JAXDIO010000214.1:0-7483 GCA_034663965.1 Thermoanaerobaculia bacterium
GCGGCGGAGCCTGCTGCGTGTCCTGCGGGAGGTAGTAGGGATCCTCTTGCGCGGCCGGCTCCGGCTCGTGCGTCGTGCGATTGATAATGACGGGATACGGAACCGTTACCGTCTGCCCATTGACCAGAAATGAGAATGTGTATTCGTAAACGTCGTAATTTGACGGGTCGACGTTAATGCCGCGGGAGCGCATTTCGTCGGGCGTGAGCTGACGCACCGTGACGGTGGTTTTCAACGTGTTGGCGACTTGAATGGCCGCCACGCTCGGCACGGCGAGCTGCAAGAGCTGCGTGCCGTTCATCAGGCGAACGTTCTGCAGGTAATAAATCCCTTCCTGCGAAAGACCGGAGATCTGGAACGCGTGTCCGGGCGCGGTGACGATTTGAATCGGCGTCGTAATGCCGGGGCCGGTCAGATCGCCAACGGCGGAAAGGCCTTCAATGACCGGCGCCTGATCGTCCTGCAAACCGCCAAAGCTGGTGTGGACGAACGCCGTCGATCCGAGCTGCGTCGTCACCACGGTGTCGACGACCGCGAGACTCGATCCCTGGATTTGCAGATCGGCTTTCGTCACGACATCCGCATGCGCCGGCAGGGCGAAGAGGATTGCCGCGATTACCGCGGCGGCAGACTCTGTAAGGCGTCTTCGGATGTTGGGCACCGATCACTCTCGTTTTTGATGGCGGTCTTCAGGGATGTGCTTTTCCGGGGAGGGCGTCGAGCTGTCCGCTCTCCCGCGCGGTGACGACGATGCGGGAATCGACACGGCGCGCGCCGGGCGGGATGGCCAGGAGATCGGACGGCGCAACGTCGTCGCCGACGCGCGTCACACGATTCGTCGCCGTGATCGTTCGGCCGTTAACGTCCCACCGCGTGGTCTGTTCGATCGGCAATCCGTAGCTCTCGCTGACGCTGTTCCCGTTCGAGGAGACGCCGCCCACCGGCCGGCGCGACGCGCTACGGATCAACTCCGTCGACGCGTCTCCTTCGCCTGGATACGCGGCGCCAACGAGGACGTCGAACGCATCGCGCGACAGCGCCGCGCTCTGATCGACGGCAATCTCCGCGTGTAGCACGTGCGCGGCGTCATCGCCGGCGTAGAGGTCGACACTGCGCCCGGCCCGGCGATCGGTTCCATGGTGCTGCATCGCCGGCGCGGCGCTTCCCGGCGTGGACGTCGCCAGCGCGCGTACGACCTTCCGGTGAGGCCGCGCGCTGGCAACCGTGGAGAACGGAGTAACGCTGTAGGTGCCGTGCTCGCGGTCGATCTCCGTCACCTCGGAGCGGTCGTAATCCGCAATGACGGTCCGCGATCCGGCAATGGAGACGACCCGGTTCGCGAGGCAGTACTGCTCCACGTGCGATGTCTTTCCGGTGATTGGATCGACCACTTCACGCGTGAGATGCAGCGGCTTCGGAAAAAGGAGCGTGTCCGCGGACGCGCAGGCGGCCAGGACGGCGAATGCAATGACAGTGAGTGGAAGGATGCGACGCAATGTTTGACTCCTTAAAAGTCGACACGCCACGCACCAGCGAAGAGGTAGACGAATCCTCTTCGGGCACTCTCCCAACACACTACTTTCCCGTTGTTTGCTGAAGCCGGACTGAGCTGAAGCCGCGCATTGTACGGGCGTCACATATGTCCTGTCTACTACAACGTGGAGCATGCATGACGTCGATCATTCAGAGGGGTGTTCCATCGATGTTTTATTCATGGGGGATGACGTCGATCGCCGCCTCTCGCGCGCACCATCGAAACCGGCGAGCGATCATCAAGCCGGCATCGCTCCCTGGTAAAACGACGCCCGTCTATGCGCGAAAAGGAGCGCTGGCGTCCTCGCAAATCCTCGAATGTCGCTGGTAACTCAGCACCCGTGCGAGCTTGCCATTCGGCGGCGGGACGCCGCCGGTCCAGCCGGCGAGACGCCAGCGCTCCGGCCGCGAACGCCGCCTGAACGCTCTGCCCGTACCCCAGATCCCCGAACTGGATCTCAGTGAATCACCTCGAGCTTGAGGATTCCCGAAGAACAACCTCGAATACCGTGAGTTTCCGTTGGCCTGTCGACCGTACTTGCTACGTCTGTAGTAGCCGTCGTCATAGCCTTTGCTGAAGCCCAGCCGAAAGTAATAGTTGTAGTCGTCCTGGTCTAGGTAACGCCCATATAACCGTAGTTCGCGTCCCGATAGGCGAAGGAGTCCTGGTAGTTGTATCGCCATCGATCCCGTCGATCCGCGTCACCGGCTCGAAAGCCTTCCTGATAGCCGAAGTTCACATCCTGTTGCAACAAATCCGCGCCATATCGGTTCGTCAGATGATCGTTGCCGCCGCGGTTGTAGCGGTAGCTCCAGGGCGTGCGGAAGAATGCATCACGACCATAGTCGTAATTAGGGTCGCGCTGCACTTGTAGCTGCTGCTACCGGAGCCTCTCCTCATACTACTGCTGAATCAGATACTGACGCCCCGAAACATCTCGAGACTATAAGCCCCTCTGAGGCAGAAAACTTGCGCGAGAATGATGGGGGGTGATCGAAGTGCGAAGGTGTGCCCCCAACTACACTCTCAGTTGTGCTGTCGCGGCTCCGCGTTCTTCACATATTTGTCGAACCAGCGCAGCTCCTCGTATGCGAGCTGTTCGTTCGACTCCATGGACGCGTACCAGTGCGGCTCGTGCGGCAGCATCACCAGACGGACGACGCCTCCGTTGCCGCGAATCGCCTGGAAGAGTTGCTCGGACTGAAGCGGTGTCGTACCAGGGTTGGCGTCGTCGGAGCCGTGCATGAGGAGCAGCGGTGCGTGCATCTTGTTGGCGAAGAAGTAGGGCGAGACTTTGAGATAGACATCTTGCGCATTCCACACCGAACGGCTCTCGCTCTGGAAACCGAACGGAGTCAACGTCTTGTTGTACGCACCACTGGTCGCGACGCCGGCCCGGAAAAGATCCGTGTGCGCGACCAGGTTCGCGGTCATCAACGCACCGTGGCTGTGCCCCGTTACGCCGATGCGGTCCCGATCGACGACGCCGAGCTCCACCGCTTTGTCCACCGCGGCCTGCGCGTCATCCACGAGCTGATCGATATACGTGTCGTAGGCCTTCTTCGGGTCTCCGACGATCGGGAATGCCGCGTTGTCGATGAGCGCGTATCCGGAGAGGAGCAGCAGCTGATAGTCGTTCAAGCGCGTGAAGTACTGCTCGGAGCCGCTGATCTGGCCGGCCGTCTTGGAGCTCGCATAGTCGAGTGGGTAGGCGTAAAGGATCGCCGGCACGCGCGTGCCCTCTTTGTAGCCGGGTGGCGTGTAGAGGGTGAACGAAAGCTCGACGCCGTCTTTTCGCTTGTAGGTCACCAGGCGTTTCTTGATTGCGCGCACGGCGGGCGTCGGGTCAGGGATCTGCGTTACGGCGCGCGCGGTCGAGGCGATCGTTGCTTCGCCTGGTGCGGCGCTCGGCACCGGAGCTCCGAGCGTACGCAGCATGAGGTTGGGCGGTTCGGAGGGGGTCTGGTGCCATGTGAGAAGCGCGTCGGATGAGTCGTTGGCGAAGCTCACGAAGTATTCGTACGCGTCCTTGCCGCTGCGGAACAGGCGTCGCGACTTGCCGGTACGAAGATCGAAGCTGTCGAGGAAGGGACGGTCCCCCGCCGTTGACGCCCCCTGGCCGCTCAAGAAAATCGTGTCGCCTTTTTGACGTATGGCCCACTGGCCGTTCGGCAGGATGCGATAGACCGGCTGGCCCGGATCGTCGTAGCTCTCGTCGCTCGACAGATCCCAGATCAAGCGCGGCTTGGTCTCGGGATGGTCGGCGTCGATCAGGAACGTTCGGCGCCAGTGACGGTTGTCGTCGTACTCCTGAAGCAATCCGGTGCCGCGCCGCTCGCTCCAGTCGATCCCTTCGTATCGTTGCTCGGTCCGCGCGATCTCGATGGGCGTGGACGTGAACGGCGCGCTTTGCATCAAGACTTTGTCGCGCGCGGGTACCTTCGTCTTCCAGTCTCCGCCGTCGAGCGCCTCAGCCCATACGAGTGTCGCGGGCTCGGTGGGACGCCATTCGAAGTCGCGTGGACCAGTCGGCACGCCGTGGATCGGCACGTGATCCGCGATGGGCAACTTCGCGAGCGGCGTCGCTTTGCCGGTGCGGTCCCATACTTCGACGTCATTTGCGAAGCGGCCGTAGGTCACCGAATAGGAATACGGTTTGCGGATCGAGGTCACCAGGATGTGCTCGCCGTCGGGCGCGAGGTTTACGTCGCTCAAGACTGCGGGCGCGCTGATGCGGGTGACGGCGCCGCTCGCAACGTCGACCAGCGCGAGCTGGCTCGTGCCGTAGTACTCGAAAAGTGCCGCGTCGGCCTGGTTTCGCAGCGTGTCACGCGCCTCATAGGTGCTGAACTCGCCGCCTCCACTCGACTCCTGAATGCGCGGCCCCTCGGTTCCCACCTCCGCTGCCGGCGGTGCGCCAATGTCGTCGGGAACCAGCTTGACCAGCAGGGTCTTGCCGTCGGGCGTCCACCGGTGCGAACTGCCGAGCATCGGGTTGAGCCGCACCTCGCCGACGCGGTGCGTGGTGCCGTCACGGGAGCCGGCCCAGAGCTCCACAGCGATCCGAGAGGTGTTGCGGAACGCGAAGCTCACGCCGTCGGCGGCCCACGAGAAGCCGTCGGCGCAGCCGCCGGGTGGAAGCGCGATCGGCGTCTCGTGGCGGGTTGCGACATCCACGACGGAGAGCGTCTGCGCGCACGGCGCGACTCCGTAACCGCCGGACGTGTCGTGCTTGCGGCGCGTGCGCGGTTCGACGCGCACTCCCGCCAGTTTCAGAAATGGTTCCGCCACCTGCGCCATCGCCGGGTATTGAACCCATGACACGAGAAGCGCGCTCCCGCGCGTCGGACTCAGGATCGGCCGCGGCGGCGCAGGCGCGTGCAGGACGTCGAGCACGTACTGCGGCGGCAGGTCGTAACCGGAGACGCGCTCCGGTGCCGGCCCGTTCGCGGCCGCGCCGATCGTGGCGGCCGAGAGCAGAGCCGCCGTCAGAACCAGAGAGCGAGAAATCCTGAGAGTTGAAGGCGCCATAAAGAGAATTATCCGACAGATCAGCGTGAAGTTCGATGACGAGATCGCTGACGAAATCGCGACTGTACCTGCGGCGGTGTCATCGATCGTCCCTTGACAATCCAGTGATGCGGTGTTATACATACCTATAACACTACGGATTGATCGAGGAGGATCGATGGAATCGCTGATGGAGATGAAACCGCTGACGGAGTACGACTTCCCTACCTCTCCGATTTGGCTGGATGTGCTGGCCCAGGCAGTGACGGGCGAGCTCGTTGCCGCGATGAACTACGCCGCCCTGGCCGCGATCTGTGACGATCCTCAGGAGGCCGCCGAGGCACGGGAGCATGCGGCGATCGAGCGGGCTCACGCCGCGGCATTCATGGCCGCGGGCCGGAAGATCGGAGTGGACGTAGTCAGTAACGTCGACGGAAAACATTGGAAGCGGCTCCGCGAGGCGTTCATGCGCTGCGTGACCGAGCGCGACACCATCGGCTGCCTCATCGTCCAGGAGATCATGCTGGAATCCTTCGCCCTCGCGAGCTACTCCCGGGTGGCGATCGTTGCACCGGGGAGCCTCGGCAAGGTCTTCGCTGCCATCGCTGCGGACGAGCAGGAGCACGCCGATCATGCCATGGGCATTCTCAGGGCGGAGCGCGAGGCGAACCCGCACCGCTTCGACGACAAGTTGCAC
This sequence comes from Thermoanaerobaculia bacterium, assembly GCA_034663965.1. Classification (GTDB taxonomy): domain Bacteria; phylum Acidobacteriota; class Thermoanaerobaculia; order Gp7-AA8; family Gp7-AA8; genus JADGNZ01. The sequence goes on from JAXDIO010000214.1 coordinate 5,742, forward strand.
CGGCTGCATCTCGAGGTGATGACCACTCTGGCAGCGATGCTGGCGAAGGAGTGCAAGGACGGACACTGCGAAGTGTGTGAGTCCAGTTGCGTGAAGCCGTCGTTGTTCGAAGTCAACCTGAGCGCCGCAATGCTTCGCGGAGCGTCGCTGCAGCAGTACATGAAGACGCTCGACGCGTTGGGCTTGCCCGGGGAGGTCACGCTCGCATGGATTGCACAGTTGCCGGTGTAGCCCCGCAAGTCGATTTCGCCCTGGTCGGGCATCCGGAGAGTTGGAGTGCGGCCGCAGAGGTGTTCTCGGCTCTGCGCGGACCGGAGCACACGCCTCTGCCTGACGATGAGATCAAGGACATCCTTCCATGGATTCCGCCCCGGGCCGTCTGCCGGGTTGACGTGAAATCAATCGCCGGAGCGGGGGCACACGGCCTTTACATCGACTCGTTCATTTCTCCCGACCGTCTGGATGCCGCTTGTGTGCGGGAGAATCTGACACGGGTACGGGCGGCAGCGGCGTACGCAATCAAGTCAGGTGCGAGGATCGTCAGCCTCGGCGGATTCAGCTCCATTCTCATCGAGGGCAACTTTGATCTGCTCCCGCCGGGACACCGCACCGTCTTCACCACCGGCAATACGCTGACGGCCGCCTTCATCGTTCAGGGTATCGAGAAGATGTGCGCGCTGCAGGGGAGGGACCTTCGGCGATCGACGCTGCTCGTAATCGGGGCAACGGGAGACGTCGGTTCCGGCTGCATCCGTTGCCTGGCAGGGAAGGTGAGGCGGGTGCAGCTCATGGCACGCAATACGGAGCGGCTCCTGCGGCTGGCGGCAGAGCTGGAATCCGAAGGAATCGACGCTGAGATCGGAACGGACCTCGGGGGATTCTCCGAGAAAGCGGATCTGGTGATCTGCGCGGCCAGCCTCCCGACGCCATCACTTCTGTTGGACAGCATCGCGCCCGATGCCATCGTCTGCGATGCCGGTTACCCGAAGAACCTGTCGCCGGATGCAAAGACCTCCCGCGCCACGATTTTCTTCGGAGGGCTGGGACAGATCACGGGCGGATTGACGTTCGACCCTGATCTTCGCGGCATTCTGAACCATCATCCGTTCCCCGATGTGGCTCACGGATGCCTGCTGGAGGGCATGGCTCTGACGCTCGAAGGAAGGTTTGAGTCCTTCTCCCGCGGAAGGGGCGCCATCACGCCGAAGCTCGTCGAGGAAATCGAGAGGATCGCCGCACGGCACGGGATTTACCTCGCGCCTTTTTTCAACGCGGGCGGACCCGTGACGCTACAATGAAATGACGCCTCAGAATGGACCGCGAGTGGGACGACACACAACCAATCTATCGCCAGCTTCGGGGCCGTATTGTGGCCATGATCCTGGAGGGATTGCTGAAAGAAGGCGATGCCATCCCATCGGTCCGTACCGTGGCCACTGACTATCGAGTCAACCCGCTCACGGTTCTGAGGGCCTACCAGGAGCTCGTCGACGAGAAACTGGTCGAGATGAAGCGCGGCCGCGGCATGTTCGTCAACGCCGGGGCGCGCGATCTTCTAATGAGCAGCGAACGGCAGAAGTTTCTGGAAGAGGAATGGCCGAGGATTCAGGAGAAGATTCAGCGGCTGGGGCTGACGGCAAAGGAACTCCTCAAGCATCGCCAGGAGAAGCGCTGATGGCCGTCATCGAGGCGCGAGGCATTCGAAAAGCATTCGGGACCACGATGGCGCTCGACGGCGTCGA
>JAXDIO010000220.1:0-10965 GCA_034663965.1 Thermoanaerobaculia bacterium
CGCAGCAACTCCTCGGGAGTCAATCCGCAGCCGCGCAAGTGATCTTGTCCGACGACGAGACCGACACTCATCGTGTCGGTGCTCACCGGAATCAGCCAGAACCACGCATCCCGCAGGACGACGATGATGGTGTTGCCGGCGTCGCGCCCCTCCGGCCGCGGAACGTTTTTGTAATGCGCGAAGACGGCAACTTTCTTCAACTCCTCGACGTCTTCCTTGCCGCCATTGCGATTACCGAGAAACGCGCCATGGCCACTGGCATCGACGAAGAAGCGAGCTTCGATGCGCTCACCGTTCGACGTCGTCACGGTTGCGCGCCTCGGATCCGCAAGATCGACCGCGGTAACCGCCCTCTGTTCGCGCACATCGACACCGTTCGCCGCAGCGTTGCGCAGCAGCAGCTCATCGAATTCCGCGCGCTTGACCTGAAACGAGCTGTGATACGCCTCGGGAAGATTGTCGCGAAACCGGAACGTGTAGCCGAGGGCGCCGTCCGCGGTGACGAATCCCGCGCCGTACTTTGGCGTAAACGATCCCTGCGCCATCGGCAGCGTGACGCCGAGGCGTTCGAAGAGATCGTTGTTGTAGGGCAACAGCGACTCGCCGACCTGAAAGCGCGGAAAGCGCTCCCGTTCCAGCAGCGTGACGGAAAACCCTTTGCGCGCGAGAAGCGTCGCCGCTGTCGATCCGGCCGGGCCGCCGCCGATCACCACCACGTCAGTCATGAGCGGATCGTAACTCGCGCAGCGCGGCTTTGATTTCGAAATGCTCAGGGGAAATAGTCGATGTAGATCGGCCCTTGCTCGAATCGGCCACGCGCCGGCGAAGGCAGCTTCTTTGGCGAACCTTTTACAGCAGGTACGGCATTACCGGTCACGGTGACCGGGAACTGATCGCTGCGGACGAGTGTGGTCTTCTTCGACAAGGCGTTCAGCAGAGGGATGCGTGGTACCTCGCTATTGTTCTCGACGGTGCCGAAGCTGTCCTCCTGCGTCGAGCACATCGACGCGAAGTCGCCGCCCATGGTTTCGACCGCGCTGACCGGCGTTGCGTTCGTGCTCCCGTGGTGGCCGACTTTGTAGAAATCGAGGTGGCTGAGGATAGCCTTGCTGTCCTTGTCGATGTTATCGACCGACGGCGCATTGTCCGGAGTACCGCCAAACATCCAGTACTCCCAGTTGCCGCCCTGGGCATCGCCCGCAAAAAGCAGCTTCTTGTCATCGAACGTGAAGAGCACGACGAGACTCTGGTTATTGAGAAATTTGTCCAGCGTCGTCGCGGCCGTGAAAAGCAAGTCAGGCTGCGCGGCTTTGATCGCCTTTTCCATCGCAGCACTCGGCGCATTTTTCGAAGTACGCAGCCACTCGCGGAAGGCGGACGGCTGATAGTCAGCCGCTTTGGCGTGCCACGTCGTACCGAAGGGATCGAACTTCCCGCCGCTGCCGTCGCCGGCCTCCCCGAGGAATTGGCCGACGCCTTTCTTGAGGTCCATGAGTTTCATGAAGTCAAACGCGTCGGCCGGCGGAGGCCCGAGGATCTCGGCACTCAGACCCGCGTCGCGCAGGACCTTTGGCATCGCCGGCTTGTCGCCCTTTGCGTAGAATTGCGGATCGACGCCCAGTCCGGTTTTCAGGAACGTCAGCGACGCTGCGTTCGTGCCACCACCCTTGCCGGGCTTTTTGCCGGATGCGGCGCCTCCCGCGGCGGCGAAGGAGGCCTGATCGACGCCGGTCGCGTTCTGGAGCATCGCCTTCACTTCTTCGATGTCAGGATCGCCGGCACCAGCCAGAGCCGCGTGCTGCTGCAGATTCAACGCGAGCGCCGTAAGTTCATCCTGGAAGTCACTGGCCAGCGACTTCTTCTTTTCTTTCGGGTCGTACTCGGTTTCCCAGAACGACATCCAGACCGCACCAACTTTGAAGTCCTTGAAGATGTCGGCCGAGCGGCTAAAACCGATGATGTGGTCCTGATGCCGGTGCGTCACGATGATCAGCGCCAACTTCTTCCCTGTCTCCTCAGCCATGTGCGCGACCGCGTCTTTGATCGTACCGATGTCGCCATTCTTCGTCTTGCCGGGCGTGACGCCGCAGTCGATCACGATGTGCTGCGGCCCGTCTGCCGACGGGACGGTGACGAGGAAAAAGTCGCCGAACCCGACGCGGTACATGCGGATGCGCAGCTCGCCCTTTTTCGCCTTGCTCTTTTTTGTGGCCATTGTCAGACGCCTCCATGGACCATTGCGAAATCGACCTGAAAGCGGTTCGGGTCATTGCTGCCCGTGACGCCAAGGTGTTCGCCAAAGCGTCGCTGTCGGTCCGCACGTTCGCCGCTCAGGTGTTTTGCAATCACATAGCGGATTGGCGCCTCGTTCTTCTCCGCTCCGGGTTCGCCGGCGACCGGCCTTCGGATGATGAGCGTGGCGCCGCCGCGCAACGGGAACTTGCCGAACTGCGGCGCCGAATCGTTGAAGTTCTTTTCGACCGTTTGCACGGCCTCGACGACCATGTCGGTTCGCAGGCTGCCGTCCGGATTGATGCGGAAGACAGAATGAAATGATGGCACGCGCACTGGTGCATCCTTCGAAAAGCCGAGCACCGCAGCGTTGTCCGCGACGTATTTTTTCAGCACGGCGGCGGCCTTGTCTTTCTGATCGTTCGTCAGGCCGTTCGGATCGCCGAAGTCGAGACCGACCACCGGCGGATATTGATTCGCCTCCGCGCGCGGCCACAAAACGGCTCCTTCGCTGAAGAATCCTGCGCCTTCCGGCAGGATTCCGCGCAAGCGGAATGACTGCATGAGCGCGTCGCGGACACCGATGGCATCCTCGGGATGCAGATCGACATCCGCCGTCAGAACCGAGCGGAGGTACGTGCCAAACGTGATGTCGACCGGCGCGCAATAGTCGAGCGCGCGGACGCAGATGGTGAAGAACTCCTCCGCAAGCCGCGTTGCTTCATCGCATAACCGGCTTGCGAGCGGACACGGGATATCGACCGGATTCGGATTGCCGCCACCGGCGCGGAAGATACGCCACAGGTCGGCGGTGCGCTTGATGTAGATTGCGAAGTAGGCGTCGAACACGGCTGCGACGAGGATCGATCCGCGACGGTGCGGCTCCGTAAATTTCTTGATGTCATCGGAGTTGGGCCTCGTGCCGAGGGCGGACCGCAGTGCGCGATTCCTGCCGGTGGCTTCACCAAACTGCTGCGCGAGCTCGATCAACGGATTGCGCCTGCTGATCTGGGCGCTGAGCGTCGGGCCTTTCTTCTCCTCCGCCGTCGCGTCCGAATAGTCGTCGTAGCCGCTGATCTCAGCATCCGCCTTCAGCTGGTACTGGTACAGCCGGCCGCCCGTTCGCTCGATCGTGTCGAGCAGCACTTCCTTGTGCGTAAAGTGCCGGAAGAGCGCGGCAAGATCGGCGAAGGCTTCATGAAATGCGGGAACGTCCGGGTTCGTCTGCTCCATGAAAAAGGAGCGGATGCCGTCGACGATGGCGTGCGTCGTCTCGTGGACGACGACGTCGTGGGAGAGGCAGGTGAACACGGTCTGCCCCGGCAGATTTCGCCCGACATCACCCGCCCCGGCGCGGAAGTAGCCGAAGAGAATGCCGCGCGCACTGGGGCTGTAGAACGCGTTCTGTCCGATGAACGCGTGAGGATAAATGTTCAGCGTGTAAATGTCCTCGAGGCGCGCCGCATCGAGATCGCCTTCGCGCAGGCCGCGCCGCCAGTGAATGCGGCGCCCGAGCGCCGTCTCGAAGTGCTGAATCGTGTCGGTGACGACCGCGTAGACCATCTGCTGGTGAAAGCGCGGATCCGATTCGCTCGGATCGAGTCCGCCGCGGATGAGGATGCGCGGATCGTTGAGGTCGACCGGCGTGTAGTAGGTGCCGTTGGCGCCGTCATAGTCAACGATGGCGATGGCGTCGCCGGCCCGGTCACGAACCACCGGACCGGGATCCAGCTCCTGATACCGCACGTCCATCGACATCTCGTTGCCGAGGAGCTTGCCCGCGCTCGGATCGAATGCATACGCCTTGAGCGGCCGGGTGATCGGATCGTCAATGTTCATGGATTGTCTCCCGCACGGAATCTCATGGAAGTGAGACGGACACGACGCCGCCTTTCTTCACGGACATCTTTACGGAGTTTACCGCGACCTGCCGCGCTCACTGGCGTTGACCTTCTCGAACGCCGCCTCTATTCTGCCTCCCCCACTGGCCATGCTCGAATGCTTCCTTGCGCTAACAGCCGCCGCGCCCGAGGCGGCTGCGGTGATCGACGGCGAAACGGGGAAGGTGACGTCGCGTGCGCAACTCGCGTCGCGAATCGAGGAGCTGTCGGCGAGATTCAGCGATTGGAGCGAGGGCGACGTCGTAGCCATCCAACTCCCGAACTCCGTCGACTTCATCGCGGCGTTTGGCGCAGTGCTGAAGCGGAAGCTGGTGGCCATCCTCATCGATCGGGACGCGACGGAGTCGGAGGTCGGCAACGTGCTCGGCCACTTCAACGCTCGGGGCCTCGTTTATCAGAACGGCATCTCGACGCGTCCGGCGGCTCGGCCAAACCTTCCCGCCGGCGCGCGGCTGATCAAGCTGACGTCCGGCTCGACCGGGATGCCGAAAGGAATCGTGGCAACGGAAGCGAACCTGCTCGCGGACTGCATCAACATCTGCGCGACCATGGAGATCCGCCCCGACGACATCAACCTCGGCGCGATTCCGATGTCGCATTCGTACGGCTTCTCGAATCTGGTCACGCCGCTCCTCGTGCAGGGGACGGCGGTGGTGATCTCCAACGATTACCTGCCTCAGTCCGTGGTGACTCTCTGCAATCGCTTTTCGTGCACGGTCGCGCCGCTGATTCCGATGGTGTTCGATCATCTGATTACTGCAGGCGACGGTGAATTCGAAACGGTACGAACGTTTCTCTCCGCCGGCGCGCCGCTGACGCCGGTCGTGTCGCGCAAGTTTCGCGAGCGCTTCGGGATACCGATCCACACGTTCTACGGCTGCAGCGAATGCGGCGGAATCACCTACGACCGCGAGGGGGCAGCCGTCGAACGCAGCACCGTCGGACGAGCGATGGAGAACGTGACGCTGACTTCGAAACGCGGACGACTCATCGTCCGCGGCGACAACGTCGCCCTCGGCTACCTCCATGACGCGACGACGTTTCAGCCGTTCGACGACGGAGTCTTCGTCACGGACGATCTCGTCGACGTGCGCGAAAACGGCGAGATCGCCATCACCGGCCGCGCCAGCGAATTGATCAACACCGCCGGCAAGAAGGTGAACCCGCGCGAAGTCGAGCAGGTGCTGCTGCAAATCGACGGCGTGCGCGAGGCGAAGGTCTACGGCGAACCGGCCGGAGCGCGCGGCGACGTCGTCGCGGCGGCAGTCGTCGCGGACCCTGACATCACGCGCGAACAGATTCGCGCCTTTTGCCTGGCGCACCTCTCGCCGCACAAAGTTCCGCGCATCGTGAAACTGATCGAGTCGATTCCGGTGGACGAGCGCGGGAAGGTGAAGCGAGCTGCGCTGGCGGCGCTATAGATCCAGGTCTCATTCCGGATTCAACTCCGGTCCTCATGTCTCCCTTTCGAAACTCTTAATGCACTCTTAAGCGCTTACCTTGTCCACGTTTCGTTGTTCTTAACGAGGCGTCGTAAGCCGCGTGTTAGAAGAGTCAGGAGGCCGGCATGACCACTATGACTCACTCGATCACGCCACGTTTCGCGCAGAGGAAACAGCACACCGCGACGAGAATCGCGCTGGTCGTAACGTTCTGGGGTGTCGCTGCGTTTCTCGTTGCCATCGCGCATCAGAGGATTGACGCGACGTCGCCCGTGCTCTCCGCGGCGGTCGAGGCGATCGCCATCGTGGTCAGCGCAGGCGCGTACATCAGGCTCGTCACGCCCGGGGCTACGCTCGACCATGCGCTCTTCGCCGGCACCACGTGGGTGTTACTGGGGATCGCTACGGAGATCGTCATGACGGCTCACTCGGGCCGGCAGTGGTTCGCAATTCTCGGCTCGCCGGCCAATGGCGGCCTTCGGTGCGTGCTGCTGATTACGTGGATCATGGCGCCGGCGCTGTTCGTGCGGAGCCGCGAATAAGAGCACTGGTCTGACATTTCGAGATTCTTCCGAATTCTTTTGATGTTCTTCCGAATTCTTTCGAGCTTCTTCCGCCCTTCCTTGGACCTTCGTGCGGACCGGCCCTGCGACCCGTTGTTATCAACTTGCGTGCAAGTGAAACACATTGGCGCAAAAGGAGTCAGGGCCATGGGAAGCAGTAAGCGGGACAACATCGTCATCTATATTTCAGCGATCACCCTTTTTCTCGTTGCGCTCGCAGCACGCGCTGATGAACCGGCCAAGCCGATGACCATTCACGGCTTCGTCGACGGTTACTATGCCTGGAACGGCAACAGCCCAGCGTCACACGAGTCGTTCTTTCCGGGAGCCGGCAGCACCGCCAAGCGAGCCAACGAATTCAATCTCAATCTGGCGGCGCTCGAAATCGTCCGCGACGCCGCACCGCTCGGCTTTCATCTGTCGCTGGTCGCCGGGAACGGCGCGGATGTGATCCACGCCGCCGAGAGCGAGGGCTTCCGGCACATCTACCAGGCATCGGTCCTCTATAAGGTGAACGACAAGTTGACCATCGAAGGTGGGATTTTCCCTTCGCACATCGGATTCGAATCCTTCTACTCGAAAGACGACTGGAATTACACGCGTTCGTGGCCGGGCGAGCTTTCTCCCTTTTATCAGACCGGCGTCCATGCCTCATACCAGTTCAACAATCACTGGTCCGGTGAGGTTCACGTTCTCAATGGATGGCAGATCATCGACGACAACAATGACGCGAAAGCAATCGGCGGAAAGATCGCCTATACGAACGATCGGTTCACCACGTCGTTCAATACCTTCGATGGGCCGGAACTGCCCCACGACAATTCGCACTGGCGGCACTTCGGCGATCTGATCGCTTCCTACAAAGTCACGCCGAAACTGAGCCTGGCGGGCTCGCTGGATCGCGGGCACCAGGAACTTCCCGGCGACGCAACGGCGAACTGGCTCGGCACTGCCGGCTTTGGCCGCTATGCGTTCGACGACCGCCATGCCGTGGCCGTGCGTGGCTCGCTCTTCCACGACCCGGACAATGCCATCAGCGGCGCGGCGCAGAAGCTGACCGAGGAAACGCTGACGTACGAGTTTCATCCGGTAGCGAATCTGATCATGAAGATCGAAGGGCGGCACGACCATTCCACCGCGGCCGTCTTTGCACACAAGAACGGATCGACCAACAATCAGACCATCGTCGTCGTTGGCGCGGTGGCGACGTTCTAAAGAGGAGACGCTCAATGTGGGATCTGATCTTCATCGTACTGACCATCATCCTGTTTGCGGTATCCATCTGGTACACGCGCACCTGCGACAAGGTGTGAGGCTGCTATGACATTCGAAACAATCGCCGGACTCGTATTGGCCGTTCTCGGCCTGATTTATCTGTTGTATGCGCTGCTCCGCGCAGAGGAGCTGTAATGACTACGCTAGAACTATTGAAAATCGTCGTCTACTTTCTCTTGATCCTCGCTGTGACGAAGCCGCTGGGGCTCTACATGAAGCGCGTATTCTCCAAAGAGAAGACGTTCCTCGATCCGTTGCTCCGGCCCGTGGAACGGCTGATCTATCGCGCCAGCGGCGTCGATGAAATGAAAGAGCACGACTGGAAGCAGTACACCATCGCCATGCTCATCTTCAGCGCGGTGGGCTTGCTGCTCACATACCTGATCGAACGCATCCAGCACCTGCTGCCGCTCAATCCCGACAAGATGGGAGCGGTCACTCCCGATCTGGCCTGGAACACGGCCGTCTCCTTCACCACGAACACGAACTGGCAGGCCTACAGCGGCGAGTCGACCATGTCGCACTTCACGCAGATGGTCGGCCTGACCTTTCATAACTTCGTCTCCGCGGCCGTCGGAATCGCCCTCGCGATCGCTCTCATTCGCGGCATCGCCCGCGCCAGCGCGAAGACGATCGGCAATTTCTGGGTCGATCTGACCCGCGGCACGATGTGGGTCCTTCTGCCGATCTGCCTCGCCGCGGCGACGCTTTTTCTGTCGCAGGGCGTGATCCAGAATTTTCATCCGAGCGTTGAAGCGACGACGGTCGAGGGCAAGGTCCAGAAGATTCCGCAAGGTCCGATCGCGTCCCAGGAAGCCATCAAGGAGCTCGGCACGAACGGCGGCGGCTTCTTCAACGCCAACTCGGGATTCCCCTACGAGAACCCGACACCCTCCAGCAACCTGCTTGAGATGTTCCTCATCTTCAGCCTCGGCGCGGGCCTTTGCTACACGCTCGGATCGATGACCGGCAAGCTACGCCACGGCTGGGCCGTCTTCTGGGCGATGTCGACTCTCTTCCTGGCCGGCGCCTTCATCACGACCTACGCCGAGCAGCACGGCAATCCGATGCATCAACGCCTCGGCGTGGCTGGCGCGGATGGCAACATGGAAGGAAAAGAAGTCCGATTCGGCATCGGCGACTCCGCTCTCTTCGCCACGATCACCACCGACGCCTCCTGCGGCGCGGTCAACGCGTGGCACGACTCGTTCACGCCGATCGGCGGCTCCGTACCGCTCCTCAACATCATGCTCGGCGAAGTGATCTTCGGCGGCGTCGGCGCGGGGATGTACGGGATGATCCTGTTCATCGTGCTCTCCGTGTTCATCGCCGGACTGATGGTCGGGCGAACGCCCGAATACCTCGGCAAGAAGATCGAAGCGCACGACGTGAAGCTGGCCATGCTGGCCGTGCTGATCCTGGCGTTTTGCATTCTCGCGGGAAGCGCTGTGGCCGCGGCCACGACGGCCGGTACGTCCAGCCTGAACAACGCCGGACCGCACGGTCTGAGCGAGATGACCTACGCGTTCACCAGCGCCACCGGGAACAACGGCAGCGCGTTCGCCGGCCTCAACGCCAACACGAAGTTCTACAACATCGCCCTCGGCTTGGCCATGTTCTTCGGCCGCTTCCTGATGATCATCCCGTTGATGGGAATCGCCGGGTCGCTGGCAGCGAAGAAAAAGCTCGCCGACACGGCGGGAACGTTCCCCGTCGATGGACCGCTCTTCACGTTCCTGCTCGTGGGCGTGGTTCTCATCGTCGGCGCGCTGACGTACTTCCCGGTTCTCTCGCTCGGACCCTACGTCGAGCACTTCCTCATGAACGCAGGAAAGGTGTTCTAAGCCATGGCGACCCAGAAAAAACTCTCACTGTTCGATCCCACCATCGTGCGCCGGGCGCTTCTCGACTCGATCGTGAAGCTGAGTCCCCGCCGGATGATGAAGAACCCTGTAATGTTCCTCGTCGAAGTGGGCGCGGTGCTCACCACGATCCTGCTCATCCCGGGACTCTCGAAGCACGTCGACTATCTTTTTCAGACGCAGATCACGCTGTGGCTGTGGGCGACGGTGTTCTTCGCAAACTTCGCCGAGGCTGTGGCCGAGGGCCGCGGCAAAGCGCAAGCGGATGCGCTGCGGAAAGCGAAGACCGAGACGACCGCCCGCCGCCTGAGCGGCCCGGAACGCAAAGAAGAGCAGATCGCCGCGTCGCAACTCCGCAAGGGCGATCTCGTGGTGGTCGAAGCGGGTCAGATCATCCCCGGCGACGGCACGGTGATCGAAGGAATCGCTTCGGTCAACGAATCGGCGATCACCGGCGAATCAGCGCCGGTCATCCGCGAAGCGGGCGGCGATCGCTCCGCGGTCACCGGCGGCACCATGGTCCTCTCCGACCGCATCGTGGTCGAGGTCACCTCCGAGCCGGGGCAGACGTTCATCGACCGGATGATCAAGCTGGTCGAAGGCGCGGAGCGGCAGAAAACGCCGAACGAGATCGCGCTCGACATCCTCCTGGCCGGGCTGACCATCGTCTTTCTCTTCGCGACGGTTACGCTCAAGCCGTTCGCAATCTACTCCGGCAGCGATGTCAGCGTAACGGTCCTGATCGCGCTGCTGGTCTGTCTCATCCCAACCACGATCGGCGCGTTGCTCTCGGCGATCGGCATCGCCGGTATGGATCGCGTTCTCCAGCACAACATCCTGGCCATGTCGGGCCGGGCGGTCGAAGCGTCGGGCGATGTCAACGTCCTCCTGCTCGACAAGACCGGCACGATCACGCTCGGCAATCGCCAGGCGGTGGAATTCATCGGCGCGCCCGGAGTGGACGCGCGCACGCTCGCCGACGTAGCGCAACTCTCGTCGCTTGCCGACGAGACCCCTGAGGGGCGATCGATCGTCATCCTGGCAAAGGAGCAGTTTTCGCTGCGTGGACGCGATCTGCAGACGCTCGGCTCGCATTCGATCGTTCCATTCACCGCGAAGACGCGCATGTCCGGAATCGATTTCGAAGGCGGCCGCGCCGTGCGCAAAGGGGCTGCCGATTCCGTCGCCGAGTACATTCGCTCCAAAGGAGGCTCGTTCCCCGAGCAGGTGCAGCAGGACGTTTCGCGCATCGCCGGCGAAGGCGGCACGCCGCTCGTCGTCGCCGATGATGACCGCGTCCTCGGCACGATCTATCTCAAGGACATCGTCAAAGGTGGGATGAAAGAGCGCTTCGATCGTCTGCGCATGATGGGAATCCGCACCGTCATGATCACCGGCGACAATCCGCTCACCGCCGCCTTCATCGCGCGCGAAGCGGGCGTCGACGATTTTCTGGCGCAGGCCACGCCGGAGGACAAACTCGCGCTGATCCGCAAAGAACAGACGAAGGGCAACCTCGTGGCCATGACCGGCGACGGAACCAACGACGCGCCGGCGCTGGCGCAGGCCGACGTCGGCATGGCCATGAACACCGGCACGCAGCCGGCCAAAGAAGCGGGCAACATGGTCGATCTCGACTCGAATCCGACCAAGCTGATCGAGGTCGTCGAGATCGGCAAGCAGCTCTTGA
>JAXDIO010000241.1:0-7979 GCA_034663965.1 Thermoanaerobaculia bacterium
CGACCGTCGGATCGGAGTGGAAGGCGTCGCCGCTGGCGAGCGGGAGGTTGCTCTGCCCCCAGGTCACGCCGCCATCGGTGGAGTAGTACTGGCCCTGCATGCCCGAGCCGCCGATGTTGTTGGAGGCGGCAATGATCTTGGTCGGATCCCAGTAGTTGATGCGGATGTCCGATTCGCTGCGCGAAACCGTCTGTGCGCCGGAGCCGCGGACATTCGTTCCGGCCGTTGCGCCAAGCGCAGTGATGCGCCGAAAGCCCATCGCCGACGCCGTTCCGTCTTCGTCGTCCGCATCGAGATCCTGGAAGTTCCGGCCGGGCGGCAGGCTCGCCTCCGCATGTCCCGGCTTGAGATCCTGGTGCGTCATCAGCCACTCCAGGACTTCCTTCAGTACGAGTGGATAGCCGCCCGTCGGATCGTTGTCGTTGTCGTAATTGGCTTCGGGATGTCCCTTGCGCCAGTAGGCCTTGAGCCACGGCGGAACGATCGGGTCGTCCGCGTCTTTGTCTTTGAGCTTGGTGAAGTCCTGATTCTTTTTGATCAGTTTTTCGAGCTCGCTGCCGGGATCGGCGTGCGCCTTCTTGAGCTGCTCATCGAGCGAGGGGAACTTCTTTGCCTGCCCCGGAGGAGTGTTGGGAGGTCCCTGGGCGAGAACCATTGTGGATGAAGCAAGAAACAGAGCTGCCAGGACGAGAGAGATTCTCTTCATTACTTTCCCTTCGTGAAACGTTCAGTTTTTCGGGGGTCGAAGGGCTCAGCTAGATCAAGATCGGTGCCGCGTCAAAACGGCCTTAAATCACTCTTTTTGGCAGCTTTGTTGACCCTGAAGGGCGAAAAGGCGCGGTCACGGGTTGAGCAGTGATGCAGTGGTTGACCCACCGAGCGAGCGATTGCGTCGCACGAATGAAGAACTGCAGAACCACACGTCGCTCTGCGCTGGTGGAGGACCACCTGATCATGCAGCCGTCGACGCAACGGGCACAGAGGCACCGGTAAAGGAGCTCGTCAGCGCTGAGAAGGACCGGTTCGGCCCTCCTCCCGTTGACACTCTCTTCCTACTTCGCCAGGCCGCGGATGTACGCGACGAGCGACGAGATGTCGGCGACGCTCAGTTTCGCCTTGTACGGAGGCATCTTTCCCTTGCCGTCGGAGATTGCTTTCAGCAGGTCCGAGTCAGACATCTTCTGCACTTCGGCCGAGCGAAGGTCGCGAACCTTCATCGCTTTGCCGGCCGGGGTCTGGCCGGCGCCGTCAGGGCCGTGGCAGCTGGCGCATTTCGTCTTGTAGATCTCCGCTGCGCCCGGTGTGTCAGCGGCGAACGCCGCGGAGGTGCCGAGCGTCAGGAGTGTCGTCATCGACGCCATTACAACTAATCTTCTGTAGTTCATTGTGAATCCTCCCAGGTCATTGTGACATCGTGCTGCCCGAATGGCAGTCAGCGCAATTTAAATTTCTCAGATCGCCGAGGTCTACGGGGTGCTGAAACTCGGTGTTGACGGCGGTCTCTCCAAGTACTGTATGGCAAAGCGTGCATTCCTTGCTGATCCGTTTTCCGTCGCGGCTGACGTGCTGGTCGTCGTGACAGCGGAAACAGCCCAGTGAATATAAATGGCCGGCGTTATCGCGGTGCGTGCGCCAGTCCACACGCATCTCCGGGAAGCGGGTCGTGGAAAAAATGTGCTGCAATGTGACAATCGATCGATCGACGGCGGCATGCTTTGCTGCATATACGGCCGGGTATGTCTTCGCGTAATAGGCCCGGTAATCATCGCTGATCGCTTTCAGTGCCTGTGGCGTGGATAAATACTCCTTCGATAGAACGGCAACGGCTTGCTGCTTTGCAAACGGAAGTGAACGATCGATCGTGTCTGCCAGCAGAGCGCGGTCGACGGAACGGTCGGGGGAGACGTAGGTATGAGCGGGCCGGCTATGGCAATCAATGCAATCCATACGCCGTGCCGGCATTTTCGCAATCTGTGCCGGCGTCAGCTTCGAGCCCTCGGTGAGATATTCGGTAACGTGGCCGCTGCGATCTTTGATGCGGACCCATGGGATTTCCTGCCGCTGGCGGTCTGTGGCCACATACGTGACCTCATTGGCGAGGTTCATATGCCAGTGAATTCCGCCGGTCAGTCCGGTGGTCTGACTGCCGCCCCCTGTCTTGATCAGCAGGCGTACTTCGCGAGGTGTGCTCTGTTCGTCGTATTGATAGTGATTGAAGACCTTGAGCTGCGTGCCGAAGTACTTCTCCGGCGAGTGGCACTGTTCGCAGGTTTCGCGGGCGGGTCTGAGGTTGTCGACCGGAGTCGGAATCGGTTTTGGGTATTTTCCAGTGATTACGCCGATCAGTTGATGGGTTCCCGTCACCTTGGAACGCACGTACCACGTCGCTCCGCCGCCGACGTGGCATTCGACGCAGTCCACGCGTGAATGCGCCGATTGATGGTATGCGGTGTATTCGGGCCCCATCACGTGGTGGCAGGCTGTTCCGCAGAAGGCATTGGACTCGGTGTAGTGATACGCCTGATAGCTGCCGATGACGCTGGCGGTGACGAACACGATGACCCCAGCGAACGTGCCGATAAGGATGAGGCGCGTGCGCCGGATGTTGAGGTCGATCCGCGGATACTCTGCCACTTCGCCGGGCGCGCGCCGCCGCCGCCGTTTCCGTTCGATCAGTAGACCGGCGAGATAGACGAGGATCCCGAACGAGAGAATGGCGGGAGCGACGATCCAGGCCAGGATGCCGAGGTAGGGGCTGGCGTGTGCCTGCCGCCCGTCGATGTAGATCAGAAAAAGCGTGTTCGTCAAAGCGACGAACGCAATGACGGCTCCGACGGCACTGATCGGATTCCTGCCGAGACTCGGGGATTTCGATCCGTCTGCCATCTGCTACTCCTTCATTGTGGGCATTGCATCGTAGCCGCCGATGATTTTTGAAAGTGCGCAAAAGGAGACATACCGCAAAAATTATTGAGACTAGGGTGAGGGACGCTTCATTGCTGCACACGATACCGATGGCACTGCAGGCGCTCAGCGGTTGCGATCACGAATCTCTGTGACAGCTGTCACACGACAGAGGTGGCTTCGCGCATGGCTGGGCGTCTCTGCGCACCTTAGCGTGTACGCGTGAAGAAACGAGATGAAGTGAGAGAGGTATCGGAGGTCCGCATGAAGATCCACCCGAGGCGCGCCGTAGTCGCGATTTTCACCATTGCGCTGCTCGCACTCCCCATGCTCGCGACAGACGTGCGCAAGCGAGCGGCCGCGCCCGCGCCGGCACCCGCGCAATCGCGCTACGCGTCGAATCATGTCGAGGCCTATCTCACCGCGTCGGACGTCGCTTTCATCCGTCCCGGTCTGAAGATCAAGGTCAACTCAATCACGATCGGCACCGACCGCAAGCCCGTGATCGACGTCAGCCTTACCGATGATCTCGATCAGCCGCTCGATCGCCTCGGCAAGACGACGCCGGGGCCGATCTCGCTGAGTTTCGTCCTCGCCTGGTACGACCCGGCCACGCGCCAGTACACCTCGTACGGCACGCGGACGCAGACCTCGCCGGCCACCAGTCCGCATCCCGGTGTGACCGCCACACAGGCCAACTCGATCGCCGGAACATTCACCGACCTCGAGACCGGCCACGCCAAGTTCACGTCGACAACCGTGCTACCGGCGGGCTTCGATCAGACCAAGACGCACACGCTTGGCATCTACTCCGCGCGCAACCTGACCGCCGTCCCGGGCATCGATCCGGCGCTTGCGAAGAACTACTTCGCGAACGTCGAATTCGACTTCCGGCCCGACGGTGCCGCGATCGCCGCCGGCAACACGTGGGACAAGATGCGCGACTCATCGACGTGTCTGGCTTGCCACGACACGCAGTCGGCGCTGAACGCTCACGGCGGTTCGCGGCGCGACGTCAAGCTCTGTGCGCTCTGCCATCAGCCGCAGACGACCGATCCCGACACCGGCAACACGGTCGACATGAAAGTGATGGCCCACAAGATCCATCGCGGCGAAAGCCTTCCGAGCGTCGTCGCCGGCACGCCCTACCAGATCATCGGCAACGCGCAGTCGCTCCATGATTTCTCCACGGTCGTCTTCCCGCAGGACATTCGCAACTGCGCGACGTGCCACGAGGGTTCCGTTGCCGCCAACAAAGGCGCGCAATCGACAGTCTGGTTCACGAATCCGGGCCGCGAGGCTTGCGGCTCCTGCCACGACGACATCAACTGGGTCACCGGCGCGAACCATCCGGCCGGACCGCAGGCCGATGACAAAGCCTGCGCCGCGTGCCATCAGCCCGAGGGCGTTGAGTTCGACGCCTCGATCAAGGGCGCGCACACCGTCCCGTTCAAGTCGAAGCAGTTGAAGGGACTGAACGCCACCGTCGTCAGCGTCACGAACATGCTCGCCGGCAAGCAGCCCAGCGCTGTCTTCAAGATCACGAACAACGACGGCACCGCCGTCGACGGAACGAAGCTCGCCACCTTCTCGCCGATCCTGGCTGGACCGAGCTCGAACTACTCGAAGTACTACCGCGAGAACGCCATCACCAAAGGCGTCTTCAGTGCTGTGGCCGGAACGACGACCTACACCTTCACGGCCGCGCTTCCCGCCGACGCCAGCGGCACGTGGACGATCAGCGCCGACCTGCGCCGCAATGCCTCGCTCAAACGCGGCGACGGCAAGGCCGACATCGCCATCCAGGAATCGACGCTGCTGAACCCGATCAAATACGTGGCCGTGACCGGCGCCGTGACTCCGCGCCGCACCTCGGTTACGACCGCGCAATGCAATCAGTGCCACGACAAGCTCGCCACGCATGGCGGACAGCGCCAGAACATCGAAGAGTGCGTGATCTGCCACAACCCCACCGAGGGCGATCAGGCGCTGCGGCCAGCCAACCTCGGACCGGCGGAGTCGATCTCCTTCCAGCGGATGGTTCATCGCATCCACACCGGCGAGAACCTCACGCAGGATTTCACCATCATCGGATTCGGCGGATCGACCAACAACTTCAACGAAGTCCGCTTCCCCGCCGACACTCGCGATTGCGCGAAATGCCACGCCAGCACCGCGGCCTACACGCTCCCGTTGCAGCAGACCAACATCGCCTCGGTCATCACCCTCCGCGATTACTTCACGCCGCAGGGTCCGGCCACCGCGGCATGCCTCGGCTGCCACGACAACAAGGATGCCGCCGCGCACGCGTTCCTGAACACAGCCAACTTCCCCGGATCGACGATCCCCGCCGAGGCGTGTGCGACGTGCCACGGAACAGGGAAAGACCACTCGGTCGAAAAGGCACACGCGCGGTAGGCGGTTCTGCGAATGAAATCTCATATCGGAGGAGTGCTTCTGTTGCTGGTTCTCGGTCTTCCGGCGGTAGCCCAGACGCCGCCCGCGAAACCTCCAGAGGTACCAGCCACGCAGACCGCAGCGCCGGCAGCCCCAGTGACACCTGCGAAGGCGGAGGAGCCGACCGCGCTTCCCGCATGCAGCGACTGCCACGCCGATCAAGCCAAGACCTTCGCTTCGAACGCGCACTCTCACGGCAAAGTGAAAAAGGGTGAAGTGCCGAACGCGCTTTGCGAGTCGTGCCACGGCGACGGCAAAGCACACATCGAAGGCGGCGGAGACAAAGAGAAAATCCTCAAGCCCGTAGGCCTGACCGGCGCGAACAAAACCTGCCTGGCCTGCCACGACATCAGCACCGATCGCATCTCGCGTCACGCCGGCATGCACGCCAACTCCGCGGCCGTCAACTGTCTGACCTGCCACTCCATCCACTCATCGGAACCGCACGCGCCGCATCTGCTCGCGAAAAAGCAACTCGCGCTCTGCGACACGTGCCACATGACAGAAGTCTCCTCGTTCCGCAACAAACCCTACGCGCATCGGCTCGGACGCGGCGGGATGGAGTGCTCCTCCTGCCACGATCCGCACGGCCGTCCAGGCGTCGAGAGCCTGCGCACGACGACTGCCGGTGAGGCGCCGTGCGTCGCCTGCCACGCCGAGAAACGTGGTCCGTTCGTCTTCCAGCACGGCGCCATCGCAGCCGGCGAGTGCACCACGTGTCATGAGCCGCACGGCTCATCGAATCCGAAACGATTGAAACGAGCCACTGTCGCGCAGCTCTGCATCGAGTGTCACTCACCGATTGGCAGCGCGAACCTCGGCTCGCAACCGCCGTCATTCCACAACCTGAGCAGCCCTCGCTATCAGAACTGCACTACCTGCCACGTTGCCATTCACGGCTCCAACCGTGATCCGCAACTGCTGAAGTAGGAAGGCGATGAACATGAAACGATTCGTCGCGAACTGCCTCCTCTCGCTCCCGATCCTGGCCATCGCCGTTGCCGCGAACGCGCAGATCGTCCCGTTCGATCTCGAGGTCGGCTATCGCTGGCTCGATCTCAAAGGCAGCCGCGAGATGTATCGCACGCAAATCAACGAGCGCGGCGGATTGCTGATCCGCAGCTTCACGATGTCGACCGCAGACTTCGAAGGCCACACATCGCTCGCCGACAGATTCCGCATCGACGCCAGCGACCTCGGCTCCGGACCGGCCCAGTCGTTGCGGCTGGAAGCATCGCGTGCCGGTGCCTACCGGCTCCGCTTCGGATATCGCTCGGCCGACGCATTCAGCGCACTGCCCGCATTCGCCAATCCGCTGCTCGGCCAGGGCATCATTCCCGGCCAGCACACATTCGACCGCACGCGAAGGATGTACGACATCGATCTCGAGCTGCTGACGGACCGCCCGATCGTCCCGTTCATCGGCTACACGTCGAACGAAAACAGCGGACCGGGATCGACGACGTATCACCTTGGTCAGGACGAGTTCCGGCTGCTGCAGAACCTGCACGAGCGCGATCGCGAGATCCGCGCCGGCGCCAGCTTCCACTTCGCCTCGGTGTACGGACAGCTCACCGAAGGATGGCGCAACTTCCGCGGCAACGAATCGCTGACGCTTGCGTCCGGCGCCGGCAACGGCAACAACCTTGATCCGGTTCTCGGGCAGCCTGTGACTGCTACTACGATCACGCGCAACGACTCCACGCACGTCAAGACGCCGTTTACGAATTTCTACATCACCGGCGACGTCTTGAAACGCCTCCGCCTGATCGGCAACTACTCGCGCTTCTCCGCCGAATCGAATGGAAGTGAAAACGAGTCGGCCGCGGGCGCGTTCGCATCGTTCGCCATCAGCCGCTTCTACACCGGCCTGTCGGAGTCCGCGACGTCCGACGCAAAGAACAGGACCTGGCGCGGCGGCGGACGGGCTGAAGTCACGCTCGCTCCGAACGTCGATTTCCTGGCCGGGTTTCAGAAGGAACATCGCGAGCTCGATGGCGTCGCGCTGATCGACACGGTCTTCCTGCAGAGCATTACCTTCGCCGGATTCGACCGCCGCGACGTTGAAACGATTCTGAACGCAAGCAGCGCTGTCGACCGCGATGAGACCTATTGGAACGCCGCGATCTCAGCCCGTGCGATGGGACCGTTCGCACTGCGCGCCGAGTTCCGCGAGACGAAGCAGGACATCACCGTGTCGCCGGACCTGTCCGAGATCGTCGTGCCGGGCAGCCAGGGCGGCGATTTCAATCGCACGATTGAGACCGTCGACGTAAGCGGCACGTATTCGTACGGCGGCCTGTTGTTCGGCGCCGCGATCCGCCGCGATACCGCCGACGCTCCGATCTTCCGCACCGACTATCTCGACCGCAGCCGCCTCCGCCTCCGCGCCGGCTACACGACTCCGAAGAAACACGTTCGGGCCGGCCTCACCGCCGAACGGACCACGCAGCACAACGATCTTCCCGACACCGGCTACGACGCCCGCCTTCGCCAGTACACCGGCGACGTCGAAGTCTCTCCGATCGACGCGCTGCATTTCCGCGCCTCGCTCTCGCAGTTCCGCGCCGACAGCAACGTCAGCTTCCGCCTCCCGCAGAACTTCACCATCGGCGAAT
>JAXDIO010000266.1:0-11741 GCA_034663965.1 Thermoanaerobaculia bacterium
GAGTCGCGCGACATCATCGACGTCACGCTCCCGGCCCGCCTCCCCAACCTCGGCCATCTCCATCCGGTCACGATCATCCGCCGCGAGATGGAGACGATCTTCAGCGAGATGGGCTACTCGCTCGATCCCGGCCCCGAGGTCGAGACCGACTGGTACAACTTCGAGGCGCTCAACTTCACGCCCGATCATCCCGCGCGCGATACGCAGGACACGTTTTTTCTCGATGTCGAACCTTACTTGTTGCGCACGCACACTTCGAACGTGCAGATCCGTTCGATGGAAAACCACACGCCGCCGGTGAAGGTGCTCTCCTGCGGCCGCGTCTACCGCCGCGACGAGATCACCATGCGCCGCTCGCCGATGTTCCACCAGGCCGAGGGCTTCCTGGTCGACAAAGGAATCCACATCGGACATCTGCGCGCAACGCTCGAGCACTTCATCAAACGCCTCTTCGGCGCCGACTCGAAGATGCGCATGCGCCCGAGCTTCTTCCCGTTCACCGAACCGTCCGCGGAAGTCGATATGTCGTGCGTCTTCTGCAAAGGCGCCGGCTGCGGGACCTGCTCGCAAACTGGCTGGATGGAGATCCTCGGCTGCGGCATGATCCACCCGCAAGTCCTCCGCAACGTCGGCATCGACCCCGAGGAATGGAGCGGCTTCGCCTTCGGCCTCGGCCTCGACCGCTGCGCGATGATCAAGTTCGACATCCCGAACATCCGGACGCTGTTCGAGAACGACCTGCGGGTGCTGCAGCAGTTTTGATCAGTGGCCGGCGCTGTGGCGTCTCGTAGGAGCTGCCGCCGGCAGGTTGGCGGCGCTGATCCGGCGCTCGCCGAAGACGGCGATTGTGCGTGGATTGCTGACCGGCGTCCGCGCCGTAATCGTCTGATCGATGATGTTCATCCTGACGAGGAACGTTTCGTTAGCGATCCACAGCGACTGACCATCAATGTCGAATGAAAGCGCCGCGACCCGGCCGCCCGGCGGCGCGAGGATGCCGTAGATCACGCGGCCGGTCGAATCGTAGAACTTGATGCGGCCGTCGGTGGCGCCCGCGAAGCCGCCGTCGCTCAACGCGCGAATGGCCTCGAAGCGCTCGCCCGGCGCGATCGGCACCAGCGCCACCTGCGCACAGGTGTTGAATCGATTCGCGGAGGCTCCGTCGCCGACGTAGACGAGCGTACAGCCGTCTGGCGTGACGTCGATGCTGATGGCGCCCACTGGCACGGTGAGATTCGGCAGCCTGAAGGTGCGTTGAAAGACGCCGCCCGGCGAGATGACATACGTTTTGCCGCTCTGCCCAACAACGTAAGCGAATCCGGCGGAGTCGACCGCCAGCCCGATGACGTTTTCGCCGAGGACGACGGTTCGAATGTCCCGTAACGTCGAATCGAACGATTCCAATGTGCGGTCTCCAGCCGCGTACAGCGTCCCGATCGAGTCGAATGCCACGGCGTCGCCTGAGTAGAGCCAGCTCTTCCACTCCAGGTTCGGTGAAAGAACGGCCGTGCGCGGCGGAGCCGGACACATGATCACGCGCGTATCGGAGGTGCTGACGACGTCCCCGCGCATCACCTCTGCGGCACCCGCGGTGGAGGTGATGACGAGTGCAAACAGGAGCACGACGAGACGGCCCGGATTCATGATCGAAATAATATAGCGCTGGAGGCTGCGAACGGCTAATCGCGCCCCTCTCCTCACCCGCCGGTAATCAGCCTCTTCCCTCCCGTAGCCGGGTTCCAGGCGAGTATTTGGCCTTCGTCGCCGACGTAGAAGACCTCGCGTAGCGGCTCGATCGGCGGGCGGGTTTCGAGTACGCCGGAGTCAACCCAGTCCCGAACCGGCTGGCGATGTTCGATGACACCACTGGTGACGTTGACGGCTTCGAGCATGGGGCGGCCTGTTGCGACATCGACGTCGTTCAACACCAAACGCGCGCCGTCGTCGCCGACCATCCTCGTCGCTTTTTTTGCGCCGAGGGGGACGTCGCGTTGCGGCGTGCCGTCGGCGGCGAAGATGTGCAGGACCGTCGCTGAATCGGGTCCGTCGACGACGGCGATGCGGCCATCGCGCAAATAGTGTGCGTTCTTGAAGGGTGTGCCCGTGGTCAGAGTTCTGATCGCCGCGCCGGTACGCGCGTCGTTCAGAGTCACTACGTCCTCATGTGACTGCCTCACCAGCATGTGTGAGCCCGAAGGATTTGAGTAGAAGATGACGATATGCGGCGAAGCGATAAAGCCCGTCTCGCGAAGCGCTCGTGAAGGCACGTCGAGCTCCATGATCTTCATGCCGTCCGGGACGTTCAGATACACGCGAATGAGATCGGGCGTGACAAAGAAGTCGCGGACGTTGGTCGAGTCGGGCAGCCGCACAGAAACCAGCGAGCGTTTCGTGGCGACGTCGTAGACCGAGAGATTGCTGGGCTGCGTAATGGTGGCGATACGTCCGCCGTCGTCGGAGACCGCGTAGTCGACGGCCGTCATGGTGAGTCCGGTGTCGACCGGCTCTGCCTTGCCTCGGGTGTAAATGAGCGTTTCCACGCCGCTCGGGCTGCGGCGAGGAACCACCGCGCTGCGGCCGTCGCGCGTGTACCGCCCGGCCCATTCCGCGTATGGGTCAACGCGCCACATCGAGCCGTCTTCCGTGTTGAGGAGAAATGCACCGCGATAGTCGGAACGGTATTTCGCTGTGCCGGTGAGGACGGCGAGTGGGCCGCTCGTCGAGCGCGTCGCGCGAATGTGGCCGGTGAGATCGCGCGGCTTCACGGAGACGACCCACGCCACGTACGCGGCGGCGATGAGCAGCGCCACTGCCATCGTCGCCCATAAGAACTGCGACAACGCGAAGTGGCTCCGCCGCCGGTCCGTACGCCCGCGCTCGAGTTGCCATGCGCCTCCGCCGACGATGCCCAGAGTCGCAGCGATTGCCAACGCGATCGATAGTTTGGAAATGAGGGCGAATGCCGCACCCACGATCAGCGGCACGATCAGAAACCAGATGACTACGCCGCAGATCACCGCGGCGGCGAAATCGACAACGATCAGCAGCGACCGGGAACGGGCGAACGTGCCGATCACGTGTGCGATCAGAAAGACTGCCAGGGCGATCCCGAGCAGGAACGCGCCGTCCCACGTTTCCGCATTGAAGATGTGCTTCCAGGCGGTGCCGGCCGCAAGCCGGGAAGGAATGATGATGAAGGCGAAGGTGCCGACGATCAGCAGCACGGCCGCGGTCAGCTTCCCGAACCAGATCGAGAGTGCGCTGACCGGACGCGAAAAGTAGAACGACATCCGCCCGTCCGAGAGATCGCGTCCGATGAACGACGCGCCGGAGATGACGCCGAGGGCGACGGCGAAGGTGGTGCCGAAGATCAGCGATGACATCGCCAGCACCTCGCGCGGCGACTTGCCGGCCACGCCGGGGATGGCCGCGAGAATGAACGGCAGAATCGCGAACGCCACCGCCGCATACGCGACAAAGCGCTTCTCCTCGAATTCTCTTGCGGCGATGACCAGTGCTTTTTTCATGAGTTGTTGCCTCCGGCAATGGCGATGAAGATCTCTTCGAGCGACATCGCCTCGACTTCCGCGGCGCCGATGTTGCTGGCGCTGCGCATCCGTTCGAACGAGACGTCGTCGTAGTTGCTGACGATCGCTTCCGCGCCGCCGCCCCAGCTGCGCATGACGGTGGGCCGGAGCACGGCCGCATCGATCGCCACCGGCTGCGCGGCGAAACGGATGCGGCGGAAGCGCGACTTGAGCGCGTCGACGTCTTCGTCGAGCACGAGACGTCCGTTCTCCATCATCCCGACGCGATCGGCGAATGTTTCGACGCCAGCCAGATCGTGCGTAGTGATGAAGACGGTCGTGCCGCGGTCGGCGAGATCGCCGATCACTTCCTCGAACAGCGACTTGCGCGCGACGACGTCGAGGCCGAGGGTCGGGTCGTCGAGAACGAGCAACTCGGGCGAGGTCGCCAGAGCCATCGCCAGCGAGACCTGCTTCTTCTGTCCTTGCGACAGACTTCCGAAAGCGCTGTTCAGCGGGACGCCGAACGTCCGCAGGCGCGCCACGACGCTGTCCTGATCCCATTTGTCGTAGAGCCGCGAACAAAAACGCGCAATGCTGGCGACGGTCATCTCCGGCGGCGCGTCGGCATCTTCGGTGACGACGCCAATGCGCTGCATCAATGATGTGCGTCGCGACCAGGCGTCCTCGCCGAAGAGCGCGGCACCGCCAGCCTGCGGCTTCTGCTGCCCCAACAGACAGCGCACGAGCGACGACTTGCCTGCGCCGTTGCGGCCGACCAGCGCGTAGACGGCGCCGCGCGCAACGTCCAGCGCCGCGTGATCGACGGCGGTCTTGCGCCCGTAGCGCACGGTGAGATCGGATATTCGAATGGCAGCGTCGCTCATGCTTTTCTCCTGTGCTCGCGCACGACACGCTCGTGAGCGGCATTCAACTCGTCGACGGCGTCGCCGAGCGACGCGCCGACGGCGATCGAGGTCGAGGCGTACCGCGTGGCGGCATCGCGCAGCGCTTCGTTCCGCTCGGCCTTCCTCGGCACGGGCGGCTCGTCCGCCACATACGTCCCCTCGCCGCGTTTCACCGACAGCACACCGCCCTCGGTGAGCCGCTGGTACGCGCGGGCGACGGTGTTCGGATTGACGCGGAGATCTTTGGCAAGGTCGCGGACGGACGGCACCGGCGCGCCGGGCAGCAGCGCGCCGAGTGCGATGAGCCGCCGGACGCCTTCCTCGATCTGCCGCCAGATCGGCGCAGGGTCTGTTGGATTGATGGCGAACATGGCGCTATTTCGTTGCCACGGTCCAATGGCGGAAGACCCAGTTGCCGTCGTGCGTGGCCACGGCGTCTTCATCGAATGACTTCAGCGCGCCGCCCGTGGACCAGCTGGTCCTGTCGAACTTGCCGTCGGCTCCACTACTGACGACCTTGTAGTCCTTTGCGTTCGATTCGACCGCGTAAGGCCGGCCCCAGGCGTCGGTCATCGGGAGATGAATGACGTAGATCGGCTCGAACAGCGCCCTGGCCTCTTCGGCCGACTTCACCTCGGGATACTTGTTGCCGTGGTCGCTTGCGTAGGCGCCGAAGCAAGTGCGCCAGGCCATCATGTCGTACATGGTCCAGTTCGCGCGCTCGGAATTGGTCGGGATGTACGGGCCGTCGGCGGCAAAAAGGGGCATCGCAATCGCGGCGAACATCAGGGCAATTAGTGTTTTCTTCATGGCGTCCTCAGTAGCTGTGTATTAGGTTACTAATACAGTAAGTCTGCAAATTTCGTTTGTCAAGGGGTCGATGCAAGATGGCACGGCGCTTGAGTTGATCCGAGGTATGAGAAAGAACCAGAAGGTAGCGATAGCGATCGCGGCGGTTGTGGCCGTCGCGGGAGTCACCTCCATCGTCATGCGGCACGGCGGCAACGCCACGACGCCGCGCAACACGCGCGCGCAGGTCGTGACGCCGCAGATCCCCGACGCGGCCATCGTCAAGGCGGTCCGCGACGCGAACTTGAAGATTGACGGTTTCTCCGCCACGAACGTCGGCGGCATCGTCGTCCTCAAAGGCACCTCCGACGCCGCCTCGGCGCAGCAAGCCGCGGCCGTGGTCAAGCAACTCGGCTTCGCCCGCGTCGCGAATCTGATCGTGACGAGAGTCGCCGCGAACGACGAGACCATCCGCCGCGACGCGGAGCGCCAGCTCACCCTGACGCGCGCCCTCGACGGTTGCACGCTCCACGTCAGCTGCGTCAACGGCATCCTTCGCGTCGATGGAACCGCGTACAACGACCTTCAGGTCGACGTCGCCCGCCAAGTCCTGCGCAACGTGGGCGCGCAGGAAGTACAGGTCGCGCTGAAGAAGCTGTAAGTCGCCGGTGTGGCACAGACACTCTTGTCTGTGCCACACCGCTACGCCGTCGCCGGCTCCAGCTCGTCTTCCACCCGCTCCGTCTTCTTCGCCCGCATCCGCTCCTGCAGATCGTCGAAGAGCGAATACGCCACCGGCGTCGCGAGCAGCGTGAGCAGCAGCGCGAGACTCTGGCCGCCGATGATGACCGAGCCGATGGCGCGGTTGGTCGCGGCGCCAGTGCCGCTCGAGGCGACCAGCGGCAGCATGCCGGCGACGAAGGCCAGCGTCGTCATCAGGATTGGGCGCAGACGGTCGCGGTTCGCTTCGCGGATTGCTTGCGCGCGCGGGAGGCCGTGCGCGCGAAGGCCGTTCGTGTGGTCGACCTGCAGGATGCCGTTCTTCTTCACGATGCCGAAGAGCACGAGGATACCGAGCATCGAGAAGATGTTCAGCGACTGATTTAACACCAGGATCGAGAAGAGCGCGAACGGCACGGTCAGCGGCAGTGCGAGCAGGATCGTCACCGGATGAACCCAGCTCTCGAACTGCGCCGCCAGGATCAGGTACATGAAGATGATCGACAGCAGGAACGCGAACATGAAGTTCGTGAACGCGCGGCCCTGCTCGCGCGAGCGGCCCGTGAAGCCGGACGAATACTCGGGCGGCATGTTCAGCTTCTTCGTCTCGGTCAGCAGGTTGTCCATGACCGTTTGCGCGGAGTGACCCGGCGCCATGTTCGCGGTGAGCATGACCTGGCGCTGGCGCTGGATTCGGTTGACTGATGATGGGCCGGCGCCCGGCGCCATCGTCACGACGTCGCGGAGCTGCACGACCCGCGCGCCGACCGACGGGATCTGCGCCTGCTCGATGCCCTGCGGATCTTTGCGGTACTCATGTTCGGCGCGAACGTGAACTTCGTATTGCTCGCCGCCTTCGTAGTAGTCAGTGATCTTGAGACCGCCGACGAGCACGTTCAGCGTCGAGGCGATGTCCTGCACGCGGACTCCCATGTCCGAGGCCTTGTCGCGATCGATGCGAACACCCAGCTCCGGCTTGCCGGTGATGAGATTCGTATCGGGATCGATGACGCCGAGGTTCTTCATCCCTTTCAAATTCGCGAGCAGCGTGTCGGAGTACTTCGAAAGCACGTTGAGATCAGGACCGCCGATCCAGTACATGATTTCCGCGTTGACGCCGCCGCCGAACGCGTTGACGGGACCAACCGACGTGCGCAGATTGAGGCGCTGGTACTGCGGCATGAGGTTGTTGCGGACGTCGGCCATGACCGCGAACTGATCGCGCTTCCGTTTGTCGACCGGGATCAATTTGACGTAGACCGTGCCGAGGTTCTGCGTGACCTGCGGATCGTCTCCGATCGTGACGACGGTCGTATCGACTTCGGGCAGCTTGCGGACGCGCGCCGCGATCGATTCCATGATCGTCTGCGTCGTCTGCAGGCTCGATCCCTCGGGCGCGCGCGCCTGCACCTGGAACTGCGATTCATCGTCCGCGGGAAGGAAGTTCTTGTTGACGGCCATGCCGAGCGGCACGATCGAGAGCAACGCGATGATCATCGCGGTGACGATCACCCAGCGGTGGTGCATCGACCAGTCCAGCATCGCCAGATACGTGCGTTCGATGTGAGCGTAGAAGCCGTGCTCACGCGTTGATGTCTCGTGCGAAAGATCTTCGGGCCGCAGCCAGCGAGCGGACATCATCGGCGTCAGCGTGAAGGAGACGACCAGCGAAACGGCGATAGCGATGGCCATCGTCACGCCGAACGAGTGCATGAATCGTCCGACGATGCCGGCCATGAACGCGACCGGCAGGAAGACGGCGATGAGCGAAAGCGACGTGGCCAGAACGGCCATGCCCACTTCCTTCGTCCCTTCCACCGCGGCCTCGGCCGGCGGCATCTTCTTCTCTTCCATGAAGCGGAAGATATTTTCGAGCACGACGACCGCGTCATCGATGACGATGCCGACCGCGAGGGTCAGCGCCAGCAGCGTGATGACGTTGAGCGTGAAGTTCTCATAACGCATCGCCGCGAACGTGGCGATGATCGAGCTTGGGATCGCGATCGCGGCAATGATCGTCGGCCGCGAGCGGCGGAAGAAGTAGATCAACATCCCCAGAGCGACCAGACCGCCGGCGAGCCGGACAGGATTGATCACCAGCGAGCCACCTACCACCGCCGCGACCACAAACGCAGCCACAATCACTCCGATGCGCGGCCCCATCGGTAATGTCGTGAATCTCCGCTTCAGTCCTGTATCCCGCCGCCATCGGAAACTTCCGAAAGGCACCCACGCCAGCGCGGATCCTAAGAGAAAGATACCGATTGACACATGGAGGTTGGGTGCACGCGCGGCGAGGTCTTTGACACCGAAGAGCAGCGTGTACGTGGCCAGCGTCGCCGCGAGCATGATCAACGCCACGCGCAGTTTCGGCGATGAGAGGAAGAACCAGACGATCAGCGCGGCGAAGAGCGAGCCGAGGATCAGATGCTCTTTCACGGCGTCGACCGCGGCCACGATGTAGTCGGACTGGTCGCGGACGACCTGCATCGTCCAACCCTTCGGCAGATCGGTGCGCACCTGGCCGAGCTGCTCCTTGAGCCGCTCGATGACTTCGACCGTGTTCGTGCCCGACTGCTTGCGGATGTTCATGACCACCGCGGGGCGGCCGTTGACGGTAGCGATCGATTCGGGCTCGGCCACGCTGTCTTCGATGTGCGCGACGTCGCCGACTTTCACGACGTAGCCGTTCGATGTCGACAGCGGAATGTTCGCGAAATCCTGCGGCGACTGCACGCGGCCGTAGGTGCGCAGCGTGAGATCGCGAAGCCCCTGCTCGACTTTGCCGCCGGGGATCTGCACATTCTGCGATTGCAGCGCGGCCACGAGTTGCGCCGTCGTCAGTCCAACCGCGGAGAGCTTGGCGGAATCGACCACGACGTTGATCTGCCGCGGACGTCCGCCGATGATCAGAACCTGACCGACGCCACTGATCGATTCGAGACGGCGGCGCAGTTTCTTGTCGGCGAATTCGGTGATGTCCCGGATCGGCGCGGGACCGGAGAGGGCGATGCCGAGAACCGGAACCGCGTCCGGATCGATCTTCTGGATGATGGGAGGATCGGCGTCCTTCGGCAGGTCGCGCAGGATCGTGTTGACCTTGTCGCGCACTTCCTGCGCGGCCACGTCGATGTCCTTCTCTAAAACAAAGCTAACAATGACCTGCGACGTTCCCTCGGACGAAATCGATTGCAACTGGTCGATGCCGCTGATCGTGTTGACGGCTTCTTCGACCTTGTCGGTGATGTCGGTCTCGATCTCTTCCGGAGCCGCGCCGACAAGACGCGTTGTGATCGTGATGGTCGGAATGTCGACCTTCGGAAAACGGTCGACGCCGAGCTGCTGATACGCGAACCAGCCGACGACGACCAGCGAGAGAACGATGACCGTCGCGAAGATCGGACGGCGAACGCAGAGTGCGGCGAGTTTATGCATTGTTGTTTCCTCGGTTCTCTACTGGCCCATCTCGACGCGCGCGAACATGCCCGGCTTCAACTTGCCGTCGCGGTTGGGGAACTCGGTTTCGACGGTGAACGATCGCGTGGCGGGATCGATGACGCCTCCGACGACGGCGACTTTGCCCTGGAAGACATCGCCGGCATACGCGTCGACGGTGGCCTTCACATTCTGGCCCTGGCGAACGTGCGAGATCTCTTTCTCCGGGACGCGGAAGCGGAGTTTCAACGGAGACGTCTGGACGACCACGAGCGCGACGGTGGCATCGCCGAGGCGCTGACCGACGTCGGTGCGTTTCTCGGCCACGACGCCATCGATCGGCGAACGAAGCGTCGAATCGGACATCTGCTGGCGGAAAATATTCGCCTGCGCCTGCGCCGACTGCTTGGCCGCGCGCGCCTGATCGAACATCGCCTGCGAACGGTCATACGTCGCCTGCGGGATCGACTCTTTCGCGATCAACTCTTTCTTGCGATTGAGATCGCGCTGCGCATCCTGCTCCGCCGAGGCGGCACGAGCGATATCCGCCTGCGCTTTCTCGAGATTCAGTCGCGGATAGTCGGTCTCGAGCTCGAGCAACGCCTGACCGCGGCTGATGCGCGAGCCTTCATCGACATACATCTTTGCCACGCGTCCGGGAACTCTGACTGCGAGCTCGGAACGGACCGGCGAGACAAATTCTCCGGTGGCGACGATGGTGCCGCCGGACTCGCTGGCAATCCCGGCCGCCTCGGTCGTCGTAGCCGGCGCGGATGTCGTCGTCGCCGCGGCGGCAACGTTCTGGACATCATTGGGAAGCGCTGGCGCGGCCTGCGTCGTCGTCACCGACGCGGTGGCGTCCTTCTTCGCGCAGCCAAACGGCAGCAGCGCCAAGGTCAAAATCGAAATCGTGATGTAACGCTTCATCGCTGTGTCGCTCCCACTCCAACGGCATCTTTGATCGCGCCGGCGGCATACCAGACGCGCAGTTGTGCAAGGTTGTGATTCAACGTTTCCGCGGCCACGGCGCGGCGCGCATCGGCTAGCGAAACTTCGGACGTCGCGAGATCGAGCGAGGTCGATTCCTGCGCCCGATACAGTTCGAACACTTGCGCGTACTCGGCCTCGGCGGCCGCGAGTTGCTCTTTCGCCAGTTGCAGCGTGGTATCGGCGGCGTTCAGATCGGTGACGGCGCGATGGACATCCTCCCGCGCGGCGATCTTCGCGTCCTCGAGAAGAAGGCGCGCCTGCTGCTCGCGCTCTTTGGCTTGCGCAATGCGCGACGACACCTGTCCCGATTGCCAGATCGGTACGCTGAAACGGAACGCGCCGTAGCCGTAGTGGCTGGTCGGAAACGCGGCCTTCTGATTGATGTAGCCGGCGTCGAACGTCACGACCGGAAAGTACGCGCCGCGCTGCTTCTGCACTTCCAGCTCGGCCACGCGAATGTTGTTTTGCGCGATGGCAACGTCCGGCCGCACCGCCTCCGCTTTCGAGACGAGCGTCTGCTCGTCCGGCATCGGGGCAATCGACGACTCGGGCGACGAATCGGGCGAGGCCACGGTGATGTCGCCGGTCAGATCGAGATCGGCGCGCAACGCGCTCTCTGCAGCCTCGCGTTGCTGCTGCGCGGATGCGAGCAGTCGCTGCGACGCTTTGATCGCGGTCTCCGCGCGGAGCACATCGACCTTCGTCACTTCACCGGCCTGATAGAACGCGGTCGACTGCGTTTTTCTCTTCTCGGCGATCTCGATGTTGCGCTGCTCGATGGCGATGTTGGCCTCGGCGTTTGCCACCGCGAGGTAGTTCGACGCGACGCGAAGAAGCACCGCGTCTTCGGTGCCGAGCACTCCTTCTCTGGCGTTGACGATGCCGATCTTGGCCTGGTCATACGCGCGCTTCTCGCGCAGCCCGGCGTAGATCGGCTGCGAGAGGACGACGCGATAGTTCCAGTCAGTGGCCGGCAGAATCGTGCGCGCATCGGCGCCGCTGCCGAACGCCACTTCCTTCGAGTTCTCGATCGTTGAGCCGGTCAGATTCACCTGCGGCAGAATCGACGACAGCAACTGCTTTCGATTCTGCTCCGCGACGTTGATCTCGATGCGCGAGCGCTCGACGGTGTTGTTGACCTGCAGCGCGCGCGCAAGCGCTTCCTGCAACGTCAGTTTCGTCTGCGCACGAACGCTCAAAGGCGCCGCGAGCAGCATCAGTGTTACGACTGCACGTTTCAATGTGAGCTCCGTTTCGATTTCGGAATGGCGATGCCGCCGAGGATCGTGGAGACGATCAGCTCGACGTCTTCGCTTTCGGGCGGCGGCGCGTCTTCAGCGAGGCGTTCGAGCACGATGGCGATGCTCCCTTC
>JAXDIO010000273.1:0-10054 GCA_034663965.1 Thermoanaerobaculia bacterium
CAAAATCCGCGAGCGTCTTCGAAAGGCTGCCAATGAAAAAACTTGCCGTTGCTATTGCCCTGATGCTGTCCGCGATCGTCGCGAATGCCGCCGATCGAGCGACGACGCCTGAGATCACGCCACCCGCAAACGGCGAAGAGTTCCTGCGCCTGAGCAGCACCGAGAAACTGTTCTGGTCCATCGGCTACTCGCAGGGATACCTCGACGCGCTGAACAAGATCGACGTCGCCGCCGGCGCGAATTCGGCCTGCGCCAGCCTGGCCGCACGCACAGAGCGCCAGAGCTCCACGGCCGGCAAGATGTCGGGCTTCGAGCTCGTCTCCGGCCTCGAAAAGTTCTACGCCGATCCTGCCAACACGCTCATCCCCGTCGGCAGCGCGATCCGCATCTACATGCTGCAGGCTGCCGGAAAAGACCAGACCACGATTCAGGAGCTGATCGAGACCGCCCGTGCCCTCGGCGCGGAAAGTTCGCACCGGCCGATGGCGAGTAAGTAGCGGTTTCGGACGGCAGTGGATTCACTGTCCGCCGCGTTCTGCATCATTCCTCTGCTGTTCGCCGTGCCCGCGCGCGTCGAACGGCCGCTGCCGCGCCGCATCCCGGCCATCGTCCCCGGCATCGTGCTGACAACGCTGCACGATGCGAACGCGGCGAGCGATTCGCGCCGCTTCGACGGCGCGCTGGCGGTGGCGAAGTTCGTGGCCGAGGTCATGCCGATCGGACCGCAGCGAAACGAGTTTCGGCGGTCGATCCTCATCTACGAAGACATCGGCGCGGTCCTCGGCTACGCCATGCGCGACCGCGCCGGCGCGTACTTTAACGACGACTCGCTCCCCGGAATGCACGACCGGCTCAGCGCCGACTATCCCGGCTACGACGACTACATCGCCGAATTTCGCGTCGCCGATGCGAAAGGAAACGTGCTCTATCCGACCGCGGAAACGCGCAGGTTTCTCGAAAACCTCATCCGCAGATGACGCAGATGTTCGCAGAAGGATGCGTTCTTATCTGCGTACATCTGCGTCAATCTGCGGATACACGCCATCCTGTCGCGGCCGCGCGTCGAGTGCATGGATGGCTTGGATCAGTCGCGCGCCGGCCGACGCGCCTTTGGAAACGATCGCGCTGAAGCCGCTGCGCAGCAGCTCGCGGTCGGCCGCCGTCAGGTCCTTGGCTGTGAACGCGAGGATGGGGATGCGTGAGGTGACCTCACTCTGCTTGAGCAGCGCCGCCACTTCGAATCCGCTCATGCCGGGCATGGCCAGGTCGAGGATGATCACGTCCGGCGCGCTGCTCGCGGCGCGCTCCAAACCTTCCGCGCCGGAGAATGCTTTCTCGATCTGGTAGCCCTGCTTCGTCAGTTCCGCTTCGAGCATGTCGTGAACGCTGACGTCGTCGTCGATCAGGAGAAGACGCGGCCGTTTTGGCGCCGAGGTGCGTGCGGTGATCTCGCGAAGGCGTCGCATCAGCCGCGTCCAGTCGACCGGTTTCACGAAATAGTCGTCGGCGCCGACGGCGATGCCGAGCTCGCGATTGTCGATCATCGACACGATGATCACCGGCAGGCTGGCCGTGGCCGTGTCGGCTTTCAGCGCGCGCATCACGTCCCACCCTTGCGCGCCGGGCAGCACGACGTCGAGGGTGATGGCCACAGGCTTGATCGTGCGGGCCAGCCGGAGCGCTTCGTCCGCGTTGCGGGCGCGGATCGGAACGTACGACGCCGCCTGCAGGTAGGTGGCGAGCGTCACGTACGCCACGTCTTCGTCCTCCACCACCAGCACGCGCTCGCCGGGCGGGATCACCGTTCCATCGACATTGATGATCGGGCTGGGAATCGTCGTCCCCGCGAAATGGATCGGCAGCGTGAACGTGAACGTGCTCCCTTTTCCGACCTCGCTCGCGACCGTGAGCGTGCCGCCTTGCAACTCGACGAACTTGCGGACGAGTGAGAGCCCGAGTCCCGTGCCGCCGTACTGGCGGTTGAGTGTGCCGTCGACCTGGCGGAACTCTTCGAAGATCACGGCCAGATTTTCCGCGGCGATTCCGATGCCGCGATCGATGACGTCGACGCGGAGCGACTCCGGCCGCTCGTCGATCGAATGGATCCGCCGCGCGTGGATCGTCACGGTCGAATCCGACGGCGAGAACTTCACCGCGTTCGACAGCAGGTTGTAGAGGATCTGCTTGAACTTGGCCTGATCGGTCTCGATCGCCGTCACGCCCGGCTCGATCTCGACGGAGAACGTGATCGACTTCCGCGTCGACAATCCGCGCATCACCTGGCAGACGCTCTCGATCGCGCTGCGCACAGGAAACGTCTCCGGCAGCAGCTCCATCTTCCCGGCTTCTACCTTCGACAAATCGAGGATGTCGTTGATGATCTCGAGCAGGTGTTTGCCCGAGCTGAGGATCGAGCGGATGAAGGTGACCGACTTCGCGTCGATCTGCGCTTCGAGCCGTTCGATCAGGATTTCGGAGAAGCCGATGATCGCGTTCATCGGCGTCCGCAGTTCGTGGCTCATGTTCGCCAGGAAGCGGCTCTTGGCCTGATTGGCCTCCTCGGCTTCCTGATTCTTGCGCTGCAGCTCGCGCAGAATGCGCGCCTTGGAAATCGCGGAGATGGCGTGCTCGCGAACGCGCGACAGTTTGCGCAGGTCGTGGCGGCCGAAGGCGTCGGGATCGGTGAAGTTGTCGAAGATCAGGAAGCCTTCGATGCGTCCGCCGAGGGCGACTTCCATGGCCAGCATCGACTTCGGAACGCGGAAGTGCCTGGTCTGCTCGTAGCCGGCCAGCTCGTGGAACACATCTCCTTTGATGAGGTACACGCCCTCTTCGAGCAACTCGGCCCGTTCCGAGTAGCGCCGCACTGCTTCGTCGGGAGTGAGGCGAACTTCGCGGAACGACTCATCGTCGTAGCCGAGCTCCGCAACGACCGCGGTGGAGTGGTGCTCGTGATCGAACTGCAGGAACGCCGCAGCACCGGCCTGCGGGAAAAGCTTCATGCCCTGTTCGAGCAGACTGCGAAACACGTTTTCGAGGACTAGCTCGCGGTTGATGATCTCGACCATCTTGTCGAGCGCTTCCAGCTCGTGCGTACGCGCGGAGACGATGTCTTCCAGTTCGCGATTGCGGCGGCGAAGGCGGCGCACGCGCAACCGATTGGCGAGGCTGGCCAGCGCCACGATCAGCGCGACGTACGCGATCAGCGCCCACCAGCGCAGCCACCACGCTGGCATGACTGAGAATTCGTAGAGCTGCGGCAGCGACCATACGCCGTCGCTGTTGCGCGCCATCACCGCGAATCGGTACGACTTCGGGAAGAGATACGCGGGCAGATTCGTGTAGCGAATCTTCGCGTCCGGCTTCGCGGACGACCAGTTGCCGTCGTAGCCGAAGAGCTTCGTCCGATAGACGACCCGCGATTCGTCGCTGAACGTCAGCGCCGCGTAGGCGATCGAGATCTCGTTGTTGCCGCGGCGATCTTCGTGGAAGGCGACGTCGCGGAAACGCACCACCGGCGGCTCCGCATTCGGCTCGCGCAGCGACGGATTGAAAATCGACAAGCCGCGCGGCGTGGCGAAGTAAACGCGCCCGTCGTCGCCGACCGCCAGCGGATCGTAGGCCCACGCTTCGTCGGCGATGAGACCATCCGCTTTCGAAACGCGCGTGCGGATGTGGAAGTCGCGCAGATCAACCTCCGCGAGCCCGGCATTCTGGCTGACCCAGACCGACTGGCCGCCGGGCGACGGCATCAGTCCCGCCACCATGCTCCCGCCGAGGGCCGAATCGGGAAGCGTGGTCACCGTGCGGAGCGGATTCGTTTCGAGGATGGCCAAGCCGTTCGCGGTGCCGCTCCAGAGATGGCCGCCGGCCCACAGCAGCGTTCGAACGGAATCGGTTCGCGCGCCGGTGGCGTGCGACCAGGCCGGCGCGAAAAATTTATCCGCCTCGCCGGGCTGCAACGTCGTCGGATCGAATGGGGCGATGCTGCGAAGGAGTCCACTGTCGGGAGTTCCCGCCCAGACGTAGCCTCGATCATCGACGGCGACGGCGCTCGCGCCTGCCGGCGGCAGTCCAGCGCGCGTTCCGAACAGGTACCACTGACCTCCGGCCAGGCAGTTGATGCCGTGAATGCCGGCCAGCCAGATCGTCTCCGCGCCGCGCACCGTGAACGGCTGCACGAGATAAGTCGTATCGACGGGAAACGACGTGTTGACGCCAGTGATCCCGCCGAGCGTGATGCTCGTGCGCGTCGATGCGGCCATCATCGGCGGCGCGTCGTTCACGGTCGATAGGCAATTCACTCCGCCAACCGTCCCGATCCAAATCCTTCCCTCGGCATCGCGCGCCAGCGAATAGACGGAGTTGCTCAGCAGCCCTTCGCCGACACGAAGCACGGTCCGCCTCCGATCGGGCGCGAACGCCGCGATTCCGCCGCCGGTGCCGACGAACATCAGATTCGACCACGCGCCGTGCCCGTTCGTTTCGCGCGGCAGCACTGAGAAGGCGCTCGGATCGGGCAGCGCAGGCTGCTCGCCGGCGTGCGAGCGCCCGGTCAGCGACTCGAACGCGCGATAGTCCTTGCGCAGCCGCGACACGCCGCCGTTCTGCGCGAACCAGAGGTTGCCTTCGCGATCTTCGAACAGCGCCCAAAGAGTGTCGCCGAGGAGATCGCTCGATCGGTTGACGACGAGACGGTCCGCGAAATTGTTTTCGTCGAGACGCAACGCGCCCGAGCCGAGGCTGGCCACCCACAGCTCATCGCGCGACGTCTCGATGATCGACACGATCCGCTCGCTGAGATCGTGATTGATGACCTCGTAGCGATCGCCCTGTCCGCGCCAGACCATGCCGTTGGTGCATCCGCCCCACAGCGAGCCGTTGCGTTCCTGCATCAACGCGCTGTCGATACACGATGGCGGTCCGGTCAGCGGCCCGCGAAACTTGCCGTCGCGATCGAATTGCAGAATCGTTCCGGAGTTCAGCGCCACGAGCACCGATCCGTCGCGCCGCATCAGCATGCTGGAGATGCCGGCGGTCATCGGCAACGTGTCGATCGTGCCGCGTTCCAGCGCATCGCCGTGAAAGCGATAGCGGACCAGCACATCCTGCACGCCGGCCCACACCCAGCCGTCGATGCCGGTCACGAGGCAGTTTCGACGGACGCGCATCTGCGGCAGATGCTCGCTCCCCACCGCGCTGACGAACTTCACGCGCTTGCCGGGCTCGTACGCGTCGAGCGGCTTTTCGGAGACGACCAGTCCCGATTCCGAGCCTGCCCAAAGATGATGCGTCCCATCCTCAGCCACTTCGCGCAGCGTCAGATCGCGCAAGCCGTCCTCGATGCCGTACTGCTCCATCGCGTGACCGTCGTAGCGCGTCAGGCCCGACGAATAGAACGCGAACCAGATGTATCCGAGGTGGTCCTGCGTAACTTTCTGGACGCTGGCGGAGGAGAGCGGATTGACCTGATCGTTCGGCGTGAAATGGCGAAACGGAAGTTCCTGCGCGCCGAGGCTGAGCGAGACGAGCAGCGCTGGAACGAGGCACCGCACCGATCGACGCATCGGCGCAGTTTACAGCGCCGGAACTCTGCCGCTGCTTCTCCGTACAATCGAGCCATGGCTGTGTTTCACGACTGGGTAAAACTGGGGAAAGACACGTTCTCGTCGATCAAGACGAAGGACATGACGAACCTCTACGCGCTCGAATGGCCCGAGACGCGGAAGATGCTGATCGCCGACTACCAGTCGCAGATCGACAATGACCCGCGCCGTCTGCGGCGATTCGTCCGGACGCGCAGCGCGATGCTCCTCGGACTGGCCAAACGCCTGGCGCCGCATCGCCGCATCGCTTTCATCTTCGGATTTCTCTGGTTTTTCTTTTCCCTGCTCGACGCCGTTGGCGATCGCCGGTCGTTCCACGCCTGGCCGTTCATTGAAATGACGGCCGCGTTCATGATCATGGTCATCCTGCTGGCGATGGAACTGATCGACAAGATCAAGTTTCGCGATGAGCTCGAGCTCGCCCGCGACCTGCAGGCCGATCTGATTCCGAAGTCGCCGCCGCAGACGAACGAGTACGAGATCGCGGCGTTCAATCGCATCGCCAATACCGTCGGCGGCGACATCTACGACTTCGTTCCGCTTCCGGACGGCCGGCTCGCGGTTCTCTTCGGCGACGCCTCCGGTCACGGCATGGCCGCGGGATTGGTGATGGCGGTCGCGCACGCCGCATGGCGCACGCAGCTCGACGTCGATCCGTCGCCCGGCGCGATCATCAGCTCGCTCAATCGCATCCTCTGCCGCACCGGCGGCCCGCGCTCGTTTTTCTCCTGCTGCTACTTTCTCCTCGAACGCGACGGCACGTTCATCGCCACGGTCGCCGGTCATCCGCAGATCGTGAAAATCGCCGGCGGCAAGGTCATCGACCGCATCGGCGCCGGCTCGTATCCGCTTGGCGTGAAGACGGGGATGAAGTGGCAGGAGCTGCGCGGCTCGCTCGACCACGGCGAGCGGCTGTTGTTCCACTCGGATGGCCTGACCGAGGCGCGCAACGCGAATGAGAAGGAGTTCGGCGACGCATACGTCGACGCCATCGTCGGCTGGCACGCCGCGGCCTCGGCATCGACACTCGTCGAGACGCTGATCGGCGAATGGAATCTCTTCACCGGCGGCCGCGCACCCGAAGACGACGTCTCGATTGCGGTGATTGCACGCCGGTAGTACCCTTTTTTCACGTCACGAAAAAAGGGGTTCCCCATGAAATCGTCGTCAGCACTGTCGATTCTCATCTGCGTCGCTGCCGTCGCCATCGCGCCACGCTTCGCCGCGCACAACGCGCTCGTCGTCCTTTGGGTCGAAGTCGCAGCCCTCACCGCGCTCATGATCGCGGTCGGCGTCAGCGTCACGCACCGTTTCTGGGGAATCCTCATCAACGAACGCAACGTGATGAGTCTTTCGCGCTTTCAGGCGGTGCTCTGGACGGTGCTCATCCTCGCCGACTACGCCACGATCCTCCTCGGCCGCGCGTGGCAGGGGATGTCGCTCGTCGACGCGAAGGACCTCCTTCGCCCCGATCTCCTGATGCTCATGGGCATCAGCTACGGATCCGCGGTCGGAACGTCGATCGTGAATGCGAACAAGGCCGGCAAGCGAACACCACCGACTGCGGTCGCCGACGCGCAGGCGAATCTGAACGACGAAGCCGGCAACTTCACCGCCGCGCAAGGCGTGATGTACAAGAACAAAGACATCGGCGACGCGAACGTCGGCGATCTGTTCCAGGGCGACGAGCTGGCGGACGCGCACACGACCGATCTCTCGAAAGTGCAGATGTTCTTCTTCACGATCGTTTCCGCCGTCGTCTTCCTCGGCACCGCCGACGCAATGTTCACGAACATGAAATCGATCGGCGATGTGCTGATCCCGCAACTGCCGGAAAACCTCATCGCCCTGATGGGCATCAGCCACGCCGCCTACCTCGGCAACAAAGCCGTGACGCGAACGCAGCAGCAGCCGCCAGTCGAGGCGCAGGCGCAAGTGGCGCAACCCAGCGTGGTGACAACGACGACTTCGACCGTGGCGCCGACGATCCAGCCATAGTCTGGCGTGGGGGAGTTGGCCGCTAGACCTCGCGGACTGTGATCATGCGCACCGCGTCGATGACATCGCTCGTTGATAGCGGCTTGAGCATCACGTCGGCCACGCCTGCTTTCTGAAATGCGGTGTCGAGTTGGACGAGGGTGTCATCGGTCATGAGCACGATGGGGACGGGGCGCAGTCGTTCGTCGCGCTGGACGATGCGGACGAAGCCGAGGCCGTCGGCGACGAGCTCTTCGCCCGCTTCCGGCGGGAGATCGAATCCGCCGCGGATTTTCGCGTCGAGAAAAATCATGGCGGGCGTTTGTTCAAACGCCAGGTTCACGCCCTCGCGGGCGTTGCTCGTGGCGAGAACGCGATAGCCCTCCGCTTGCAGCACTCCGGTCAGGAACGACAGCGCCTGCAGATCGTGCTCGATGACCAACACCGTGATCCGCTTCGACGCGCTGCGCGTCATGCTCGCGGCTTTCAACATGCCGTCGATGCGGTCGAGCAGGTCGCGTGCGCTGCGCGGACGATCCGCTACCTGTTTCTCCAGCATCGACGCCACCAGGTCGCGCGTTGCCGGCGTGATGTCGAGCGATTCATCGATCGGTTCCGGCGCCGCCGTGAGGTGCGCTTTTAACACTTCGTTGATCGACAGCGCGCGGTACGGCAGGACGCCGGTGAGCATGCGATAGAGCACGACGCCGCATGAGTAGAGGTCGGACGCTGGCACCACCGCCTCGCAGCGGAGTTGCTCCGGCGCCATGTAGTCGGGCGTGCCGGCCAGCTCCTTGCGCACGAGGTCCTGCGACGTGGCGATGCCGAAGTCGGTGATGAAAGCCATGCGGTCTTTGTTGAGCAGGATATTTTCGGGCTTGATGTCGCGATGCACGATGCCGAGGTCGTGGGCGGCACGGAGGCCGCGCAGCACCTGGCGCATGATCGAAAGCGCCGTGTGCTCGTCGAAGTTCGGCCGCCGCGTGAGGTGCTTGAGGAGATTGTCCGCGTCGATGTACTCCATCGAAATGAACGGATATCCCTCCGCGAATCCGAGGTCGAAACTCTGCACGACGTTGCGATGGCGAATGCGGCGGGCGAGTTTCAGCTCGTTCTTGAAGCGCTCGAAAGAGTCGGGGTCATCGTGGATCGGCATCGACAGCACTTTGAGTGCGACCACTTCATCGATCGACTCGTCGACGGCGGAACAGACGTAACCCATTGCTCCGGAGCCGAGGAATCGCTGGATGCGGTAGCGGCGCGCGAAGACGGATCCCGGCGCGAGCATCGCTTCGACTGCCTTCGTGCCGGGGCGTGTCTTCTTCCGCACCGACTTGATCAGCGTGGCCTCGCTCTGCGCCTCGGCCGCAACGAACGTCGGATACGTTTTCTCGCGCTTGCCGGTGTCGGCGCTGACGAGCGTGGCCGCCGTCAGCTCGGGATCGTCGCCCTGCAGCGAACAGTCGGCGGGATCGCGCCGTCCGCACTGACTGCAGAAACGGTCGATCGGACGCACTCCTGCGCCGCAGCCGAGGCAGGCCAGGTCGTAGCCCGGCTCCGAAACCAGATCAGCCATCGATCTCCGCCGACACGACGACGTTAGGGGCGAGCTTAGCCAGCGTCGGAATCGACGAGCGCTGCCAGGTGACGTTGCGGTCGTACTGCAGCACGAGGCCGTAGCCGCTGCCGCCGTGCGATTTGCAGCGCGTGATCCAGCGAACGAGCGTCAGGATTCCGGAGCTGTTCATGAAGTTGAGATCGCGCACGTCGAGCTCGACGACTTTCAGATTCTGCCGCAGCGCCTCTTCGTCGATGAGCGTCCAGTACGGATTGAGCACGTCCCCTGGATCGCGCATCTCCACCGCGCCCGACATGGCCACCCGAAGCGTGTCGCCATCGAGTAGGGGCAGGATGGTCAGTGTGTCCACCTTGAGCGGCGGGATGAAACCGCGTTCGCTGCTCATGCCGCCTCCAGTTTGAAGATGGCGTGGATGGAGACTTCGCCATCGTTGACTTCGAGGCGCAGTCGCGCGCCGGCTTCGAACAGAATCCGGATGAGTCCGAGTCTGCTCTGTCCCTCCGTCATCGCCGCCTCCTCCATCTTTTTTAGATACACCGCTTCCGGCTTGCCGGACTGGATGAGCGCGAGCTCGCGGCGAAGCGTGTTGATGTGATGCGGCTCCGCTTTGTTTTTAACGCAGACGTCGACTTCGTTGTCGGCCTTGGCGATGGAGATTTTGAGGTAGCCCTCTTCCTCCGACGCGTACTTCACCGCGTTTTCGAGCAGCTCGGAGGCGGCCATCGAAATCTGCTCGGCGCGCTCTTTGTCGGACAGGCCGATCATGAAGAAGCTGGCCACGAACCTGCGCACGCAACTGATGTACGTCCAGCGAGGTCCGAAGCGCATCTCCACATAGTCGGAGGAAAGCCGTTCCGTGATCATCTCAGCTCCTTTTGACCGCCATCAGGCT
>JAXDIO010000280.1:0-4338 GCA_034663965.1 Thermoanaerobaculia bacterium
GCCTGAGTCGATTCTGAATCCAGCTCTGCGGAGCGCATTCCGGGTGTGGTTTTTGGGAGGCATGTATGCGCGTATTGTCACGGCTCGCCCTCGTTGTCCTTGCAGTCGCCGTCCTTTCCGCTTCGACGGCAATCGCCGATCAGTTCCAGGCTTCGTGCCCGTTGACGCTGGTCGCGACTAACGCCGGACCGACTGCGTTCTACCAATCGCCGCACGGTGTTTTCCGCTTCGGCTCGCAGGTTTTCGCGCTTCGCGGACAGACGCTGACGACCTACACCGTCACCGAGCTCGGCGACATGCAGATCGCCCGCGAGGACTTCATCGGCGCGCTGGCCGCTCGTGAAACGAAAGGCGGCGTGGCCTTCAACGCCGGCTTCCTCTACGTCTCCAGCGAAGCGGGCCTCGAGATCTACGACCTGCGCAGCGTCCGCGCCGGCGGCACCGCGCCGATCCTCGTCTCGCGCACTCCCGGCCTTCGCTACCACCGCCTTGCTGTCAGTGGCACGACGCTGGCCGCGCTCTACCCGGCCACCGACCTGCCGTGCTCCGCGGTCTTCACAGTCGGACAGAATAGTTGCTTCAATCAGATCGACATCTACAACGTCGCCAATCCGCTCACGCCGGTTCGCGTCGGCTCGCTGTCCACATTCCTCAACCCGCTCGGCGGCTACAACGACATCGCCTTCAATTTCGGCTTCCTCATCGCCGCAGCAAATGGCAGCACCGTCGCCTGGAACCTCAGCAATCCGGCCTCTCCGACGATGATGGCCGGCATCGCCGTTCCGGGAACCTTCCTGGTCAGCAACGGTTCGACCCTCCTCGGCGTCGGCAACGACACCTCGATCATCACCTACACCATCACGCCGACGGACGGCAACTCGTTCTTCCATCCGCTCACGTATCACTCCACGGCGAATCTGCAGGTCGAGCGCTCCAACCCGATCATCTTTCATCCGCAGGCTGTCTTCGACGAATCCAACGGCCGGCTGATCACGATGATCGACGAGCTCGATTACCAGACCCTCCAGCCCGCGCGCACGATTGCGTTCGACGTCTTCGACTACGCCACCGCCATGCTCGAAGGCCGCGATCCGCGTCAGTACGAGCAGGTCTCGTACACGCAGGGCGACGAGGTGAAGTGGAACCCGCTCTCGGTCGGCTCGCTCGTCTACGTCGTCGGCGAAATGACCGGGACGCAGACTTACGGCGCGTGCGGACTCATGACCGGGAAAATCGAATTCGAGTCGATCGCCGG
Source organism: Thermoanaerobaculia bacterium (assembly GCA_034663965.1). Classification (GTDB taxonomy): domain Bacteria; phylum Acidobacteriota; class Thermoanaerobaculia; order Gp7-AA8; family Gp7-AA8; genus JADGNZ01. The sequence goes on from JAXDIO010000280.1 coordinate 1,256, forward strand.
CACCGTCTGCGGCGGCTCCGAGATCCACGGATGGGTCACCGGCACGCTGAAGATCACGAACGTGGAACTGCTGCTCGACGGCGGCTCACTCGGATCGGCGTCGCTGTCCGGACCGCCGCGCAACGACATTCCGTCGACGACGCCGGTATCGACGTGGCGCGTCGCCGCGAACCTCGATGCGATCACCCGAGGCGAGCACGTGTTGCGCGCGATCGGAACGGATGCAGCCGGAAATCGCCGGCAGTTCTCCAGCCAGCGCATCTTCTTCCCCGGTCCGGGATCGAACTGCGTAGCGCGCCGCCGCGCGGTGTAATCAGCGAAACGAATCAACGATCGCCAGCGCCGCCGCACGCGGGTCGCTGGCGTCGGTGATCGGCCGCCCGACCACGATGTAATCCGCGCCCGCCGCGATCGCCGCGGCGGGCGTCATTGTTCTGCGCTGATCTCCAGCCTCGCTCCCCTCGGGACGAATGCCGGGAACGATGAGCCGCATCGCGTCGCCGCACGCCTCGCGAATGGCTGCGACCTCGTGCGGCGATGCCACGACGGCGCGTAATCCCGATTCCTGCGCCAGCTTCGCCAGCCGCACGGCATTCTCGATCGATGTTCCGCTGAATCCGATGCGCCGAAGTTCGGCGTCGTCCAGGCTGGTGAGGATGGTGACGCCGAGGACGAGCGTGGAGTCAATGGCGCAGGCGCGAAGCATCGCCTCGCCGCCTGCGGTATGCACCGTGACCATCGCTGCACCTAGCGAAGCCGCTGCGGCCACCGCATGTTTTGCTGTGTTCGGGATGTCGTGAACCTTCAGATCGAGGAAAACCTTCGCACCGCGATCGATCACCTCGCGCACGATCGATGGACCGTTCGCGACGAACGCCTGCAAGCCGATCTTGAGCACGCCCGCCGCGCCGTGCAGCGCATCGGCGAGGTGAAGGATGTCGTCGCGGTTCGAACGATCGATGGCGACAATCAAACGGTCAGTTGCTTGCATAATCGGCATGATAGCCACCGCATGAACAAATTCGACATCGCCCGCGCGCTCGACGACATCTCCAGCTACCTCGAGCTGAGCGAAAACAACCGCTTCCGCGCGCTGGCCTTCGAGCGCGCTGCACACAGCATCCGTGCGCTCGATGCCGAGCCGGCGGATCTCATCGCGAGCGGTGAGCTGGTCAAGACGCCCGGGATCGGTAAAGCCACGGCAGCGATCATCGAAGAGCTGGTCCGGACCGGCCAGTCGAAGTACCTCGCGGAACTGCGCGCGCAATATCCGTCAGGCATCTTCGAACTGCTGCGCGTTCCGAAACTCGGACTGAAAAAGATCGGCATCCTGCACCAAAACCTGGGGATCGGGAATCTCGATGAGCTCGAAGCAGCCGCGCGCGAAGGGCGCGTCGCGCCGCTGCCCGGGTTCGGTCCGAAAACGCAGCAGTACATCCTCAGTGGCATCGAGAAAGCGCGGCGCCGCGAATCGCATTTCCTGCTGCCGATCGGCGTCGAAGTCGGCGAACAGATTCGCGAGCACCTCGCGGCGATCGAGGAAATCGAGGATGCCGAAGTTTCCGGCAGCGTGCGGCGCCGGCTGGAGATCATCCGCAACGTCAACATTGTCATCGCCACGCGCGATCAGGACGCGGTCGTTCGCGCGTTATCGAAATTCGTCGAAAAGATCGAACGCATCGACGACGACACGGTCAAGGCATTCGCGCGGAACGAGATCGACGTCTGGTTTCACTTCGCCAAGCCGGAAGCGTTCGGCGCGACGCTGCTCGTAACCACCGGTACGCCGGAGTTCGTCGCGGCCTTTCTCGAACGCGGCGGAAAACTCGGCCGCGCGCGCACGGAAAAAGAGCTCTTCGACAAAGCCGGAGTCGCCTACGTCGATCCCGAGCGCCGCGAGAATGGAGACGATCTCAAACGCAAACGGCACCGCCGCCTCATCGAGGTCTCCGACCTGCGCGGCACGTTTCACGTCCACACCACCTTCTCCGACGGCCGCAACACCGTGCACGAGATGCTTACTTCGGCGCGCGACCGCGGCTTCGAGTACGTCGGCATCTCCGACCACTCGCCGGCCGCGTTTTACGCCGGCGGCTTGAGCGTCGAACAGCTGAAGCTTCAGCACAAAGAGATCGCCGCGAACGAGCGCGAAGTCGCGCCGATGCGCGTCTTCCGCGGAACGGAAGCCGACATTCTCCCCGACGGCACGATCGACTACGACGAGAAGACGCTGAAGAAATTCGACTTCGTCATCGCCTCGATCCATTCGCGGTTTCAGATGCCGAAGGACGAGATGACCGAGCGAATGCTGCGCGCGCTCGACAACCCCAACGTCACCTTCCTCGGCCATCTCACCGGCCGCAAGCTGCTCTCACGCGACGGTTACAGCGTCGACTTCGAACGCATCTTCGAGAAAGCCGGCCAGCGCGGCGTGATGATCGAAATCAACGGCAATCCGAACCGCCTTGACCTCGACTGGCGCCACATCCGCCGCGCCATGGACCTCGGCGTCGGCTTCGCCATCACGCCAGACGCGCATTCGATCCACGAATACGCGGCGCTCATCAGCGGCACGTGGGTCGCGCGCAAAGCGGGGCTGACGCCGAAGGAGATTTTCAACACCAAGCCGGCTGATGAGGTGGCGGCGTACCTGAAGGCGCGCCGGGCGTTCTAAGGGGCAGCCGCGGCATCTTGCCAAAGCACAGACAAGAGTGTCTGTGCCACACCAACGTCGCCAGTACCGGCACTCCCGCAAGTACGGCAGGATGCGTGTGGCACAGACACTCTTGTCTGTGCTGCTGATGCTCGGGACGGCTGAGAAGATCAGGGCTAGACCAGATCCGCGGCGTTATCCACCCGCTCCTTCTCCAACTCGGCGACTCGTTCGCGAAGGTCATTCAGCTCGGTATGAATCTTTGTCAGTTCCTCTTTGACCGCTTCGCGGGCAAACTCCTGTAGCCGGGTTTGCATGCGCTGCGTCTGTTCGGACGAGAATTGCGTGAGGCGATTGAGCGGCTCGCCAAAGAGGTCTTTCAACAGTTGTTCGAAGTCGTTCGGCATGTACCGGACCCGAGCAATTGAAG
>JAXDIO010000296.1:0-4939 GCA_034663965.1 Thermoanaerobaculia bacterium
CTCGGATTCGAGCGTCCGTTCGCCGGCAAAACGGGGACGACGAGCAGCTACCGCGACGCCTGGTTCATCGGCTACTCGCCTCGCATCCTCTCGCTGGTCTGGCTCGGCTTCGACGACGGCCACAGCATCCGTCTCGCCGGCGGCGACGCATGCGTCCCGATCTGGGCGAACAACATGAATCGCGTCAGCGGCTTGATTCCGGACGTCGATTGGAAACGTCCCGAGGATGTGATCGACCGCCAGATCGATCCGCAGTCAGGGATGCTGGCCACGCCGTACTGCCCGCAAACGAAGGACGAGATTTTCGTCGCCGGTACCGAGCCAACCTCGGTATGCCCGCTCCACGCCGGCAGCGGCGAGCCCAGCCCGTTCTGGCGCGACAACACGGAAACCGCGCAGGCAACTGAGGGACTTGTCCCGAATCCGGCAGGACCGCAGCCCATGCCGCAGCAGCAACCGAAGAAGAAAGAGGAGCACGGGCTGCGGAAGTTGCTGCGGTCGATCTTCGGCGGACAGTAGCTAAGGGCGGCTGTTTCGCGGTGGACTTAACCAAAGTGGTCCTTCGGTTTAACTACATCGTTCGAAGTTAAACCCTGAGTTACTAAACCACGAGGAACACGGCCTGAGGATCAAGGCGCCTCGAGCAAGTCAATGATCTCGCGGGCCATGTAGACGCGATTCCGGCCGCTCGCGGGCTCCGTGAGAATTCCGGACGCGACGAGTTTCTCGACGTTCATCTTTGCGGCCCGATAGGTCACGTCGAGCTCGCGCGCCGCGGCAGTGATCGTGATCGCCGGCAACGCAAACAGACGATCGATCATCGCGCCGAGAAGTGCGGAACTGCGGGCAGAGGTAGTGCGTTTTCGATACTCCTGCCGCAGAGCGAGCAGTGTGCTCGCGCGGCGAACGGCGTCGTTCGCCTGCTCGGTCACGGCACTCAGAAAGTACGCGATCCACTTCGCCCACTCGCCATGTTGACTGACGTTGAGGAGCAAGCCGTAGTAGTCATTGCGATGCCGTTCGAAGAATCCGCTCAAGTAGAGCAATGGATGATCGAGCAGTTTCTCCGTGTGAAATAGAAATGTGATCAGCAGCCGGCCTACCCGGCCGTTGCCGTCGAGAAATGGATGAATGGCCTCGAAGTGATAGTGGATGAGTGCGAAGCGAATCAGTGCCGGCAGATGCGACGGTGCATGAAGAAACTTCTCGAACGCGTCGAGTGCCTCGTACATGTCGGGAACCGGTGGCGGAACGTATTTCGCGTCGGCAATTCGCGAACCCGGCGCGCCGATCCAGTTCTGCAGATGCCGGAACTCGCCTGGATTGCTGCTGCCGCCGCGAACGCCGCGCATCAGCCGTTCGTGAACTTCGCGAATGAAGCGAAGGCTCAGCGGGAACTCCTTCAGCCGATCAAGACCATAGTCGAGAGCCGCAACGTAGTTCGCCACCTCGTGGACATCGGCAGCGTCCGCCGGAGTGTTGCCTGCTTCGTAGGCAACCAAGTCGCCGACCGACGCTTGAGTTCCTTCGATACGACTGGACAATACCGCTTCACGACGTGCGAAAGGAGCGATGAGCAGGTGCGGGTTCGGCAACGTAGCGCCGACGCCGCGGAGGTTCGCCACAGCCCGTTCCGCGCGGGTGATCGCGTTGAGCATCTCCCACGAAAGCGCAAGATCGGGAGGAAGCGGGCTCGGCACGAATGCAGCAGCGCCGTCGTTCGTTCTGACGATCCGTCCCGCTGCCGGAGCGGTAAAGTCGTTCGCGTTCATATACTCAGGTACACCTAAGCGGTCGCGAATTATACTTTGAGGCCTGAAGGTATAAAAGACCCCTTCTCAATTAACCTTTAGTAGCATCACGCACGCTTGACCTCAATCCTCCAAGCCGAAACCGCCCCGAAGCCTGCCTCGCCGACGCTCATCGAGCGCGGGAACGCGGTCATCGACCGCATCAAGCGGCATGGCGAAGAAGCGTTCTACTACCTCGGCGGCGTCGCGGATCTCGCCACGCAGACGATCCAGCAGTTCATTCGAGGACCGATCGATCGCGGTGTGGTCATCGCGCAGTTCGATCAGATCGGCGTCCGGTCGATCTCCATCGTCGCCATCACCTCGCTCTTCATCGGGATGGTGCTCGCGCTACAGACTGCGTATTCGCTCGCGGACTTCGGCGGCGCGTTGCTGATCGGCAAGGTCGTCTCGCTCTCGTTGATTCGCGAGCTCGCGCCGGTGCTGATGGCGCTGATGGTTGGCGGCCGCGTCGGCGCCGGCATCGCCGCGGAGCTCGGCACGATGAAAGTCACCGAACAGATCGACGCATTGCGCGCGCTGGCGACGAATCCCGTTCGCAAGCTCGTCGTGCCGCGCGTGCTCGCGACGACGATCATGATGCCGCTCCTGACGTTGCTGGCCTGCTTCATCGGCATCATGGGCGGGCTCGTGATCGCCGTCGGCAGTCTGCACCTCAGCTCCAACTTCTACATCCGCAGCGTCATCGAGACCGTTAAATACAACGACCTCGCCTCGGGCGTCGGCAAGACCTTCTTCTTTGGATTCGCGATTGGCCTCATCGCCTGCTACAACGGCCTCGGAACCACCGGCGGCGCGGACGGCGTTGGCCGTTCCACGACCGCCACCGTCGTCACCGCGTCGATCACTGTATTAGTCCTCGACTTCTTCCTGACGAAAGTTTTCCTCTTCATCTTCTGATGACTGAAACGACCATCGCTCCCGACCGGCGCGCCGAGCCGCGTGAGACGCCTGACCGAAGGCGCCAGGCGCGCGATCTCTTCGTCGAGTTCCGCGACGTCAACAAAGCGTACGGAAACAAGCAGGTGCTGCGCGGCGCCGACCTCAAGGTTTACCGCGGCGAAGTCCTGGTCATCCTCGGCGGATCGGGGAGCGGCAAGTCGGTCACGCTGCGGCACATGCTCGGGCTGGAAGCGCCCGACAGCGGACGCGTCATCGTCGAGGACGAAGACATCACCGACCATCCCGAGGAAGAGCTGTACCGCGTGCGGAAAAAGTTCGGGATGCTCTTCCAGAGCGGTGCGCTGTTCGACTCCATGAACGTCTTCGAGAACGTCGCCTTTCCGCTGCGCGAGCACACGGAGATGTCCGAGGATGAGATCGGGCGGGCGGTGAAGGAGAAGCTCGGGCTCGTGAATCTGCCGAACACCGAAAACCTCATGCCGGTCGATCTTTCCGGCGGCATGCGCAAGCGCGTCGGTCTGGCGCGTTCGATCGTGCTCGATCCGAAGATGATTCTCTACGACGAGCCAACCACTGGTCTCGATCCGATCACGTCGCAGAAGATCAATGAACTGATCATCGATCTGCAGTCGAAACTCAACGTCACCTCGGTCGTCGTGACGCACGACATCCAGTCGGCGTTCTCGGTCGGCGACCGCATCGCCTTTCTCAACAAAGGTGTGTTCGAGTGGGTGGGGACGATGGAAGAAGCGCGCAGTTCGGAGCATCCGGTGCTGCGCGAATTCCTGAAAGCCTCAGCCGTCACCGCGGCACAGCCGCCTCATTGAAATCTGGGAAACTTCGGACCAAAAACGATGGCACCTAAACCAAAAGAAAAAACGATTCGCGTCGGGCTTCTCGTCGCGGCCTCGCTGCTCGTACTGATGATCTTCGTCTTCTTCATCGGCTCCGAGCAGAAGATCTTCTCGCGCAAGAACGAATACAAAGTGCGCCTCGACAACGTCACCGGATTGGCCGAGGGGAATCCGGTCAAGATCTCCGGCGTCACGGTCGGAGTCATCAAAGACATCACCCTTCCGTTCGATCCGAAAATGCGCGACGTCGACATCGTGCTGATGGTTGACCGCAAGTACGCGGATCGCATCCGCACCGACTCCCGCGCCCGCATGAAGAAGCTCGGTCTGCTGGCCGGCGACAGTTACATCGACATCTCTCCCGGCAGTCCGAAATTCGACTCGCTGGAGCCGGGCGCGATGATTCCGGCTGCCCGCCAGACCAACGTCGATCAGCTCATCTCCTCGGGTGAGGATCTCGTCGACAACTTCGTGCAGATTTCGTATTCGCTGAAGAACATTCTCGGCCGCGTCGACCGCGGCGAAGGTCTCATCGGCGAGCTGACGTCGACGCCGGAGACCAAGCAGCGCATTACCGACACGTTCCTCACCACGCTCAACAAAACCAACGCGATCCTCGGCCACGTCGAGAGCGGCAAGGGACTGGTTGGACGCCTCGTGTACGACGACGCCTACGCCACGTCGCTCACCGGCTCGATCCAGGAAAGCGCCCGCTCGCTGCAGACGCTCGTCGCCGATGTGCAAGGAAGTTTGAAGAGCGGACAGGGCATGATCCCGGCGCTGCTGACCGATCCCGAGGGGAAGAAGAAAGTCTACGAGCTCGTCGACAACCTGAAGACGACGTCATCGAATCTTGCCGCGATCAGTGCGTCGTATCAGAGCGGACAAGGCCTCGTGCCGCGTCTGATGAACGACAAGCAGTACGGCGACCAGGCGCTCAACGAATTCACCGGCCTGCTCCATCAGCTCAACGACACCGTCGCGAAGTTGAATCGCGGCGAAGGGACGGCGGGCAAACTGGTCAACGATCCCTCGGTCTACGAGTCCGTCAACGACATCCTCATCGGCATCAACGAGTCGAAACTCCTGCGCTGGCTGATCCGCAACCGCCAGCAGAGCGGGATTCAGAAGCGTTATGACACGCAGTCGACCCAACCCGCGCCGGCCGCGCCGCCGCCGCCAGTCAAGCCGGTGACGAAGTCCGAGGCGCCCGCGGTGCCGGATGTTCCGCCGGTGATGACGACTACTACGACTACGACCACCACCGCCGCTACGTCAACCTCACCGCCGCTGTAACGATCGTAGCGCCGGCGGCTCGCCGGCTGGACCGCCGCCGGCCCGGCGGCAAACGCAACGCGCCAGCGAGCCGCT
>JAXDIO010000320.1:0-6914 GCA_034663965.1 Thermoanaerobaculia bacterium
TCTCCGGCACGCAGACGAACACCGACAAACAGATGCAGTGGGTCGACCACAGCGCGACGTCGGCGTTCGCGAACAACAACTACGTCATCTGGCACAACGGCAACCCGGCGTTCATGAATCGCCGGACGTCCACCGGCTGGGGAACGCCGATCCAGGTCAGCGACGCGCAGGCCACCGGCACCTGCATCGGCGCCGACGTGAAGACCAACTCCGCCGGCGATGTCTTCGGCTTCTTCCCCGACACCGGCTCGCGCGGAATCTTCGTGGTCAAGTCGACGAACGGCGGCGCGAGCTACGGCACGCCGGTGAAGATCAGGACCACGTTCCGCGGCTACGACATCGGCGTCCCGTCGTTCAACAGCCGCCGCGCGCTGGTTTACGTTTCCGGCGGCGCGTACAAGAACGGTACGACGAACAACGTCTACGCAGTCTGGACGGACCTCTCCGGCGATTCCGGCTGCGCCAGCACGACGAGCGAGCCCGGGGCGAGCGTCACGTCGACCTGCAAGACGCGCATCTGGTTCACCCGCTCCACCGACGGCGGCGCAACGTGGAGCGCCGCGGTGAAGCTGAACAACCAGAGCGGCCTCAATGACCAGTTCAACCCATTCCTCGCCGTCGATGAAACGAACGGCAACCTCGGCGCGATCTACTACGACACCGTCGCCGACTCGGGACGGTTGAAGGTCGACATCTACTACCAGTTGTCCACCGACGGCGGCGCCACCTGGCAGGCCGCGGTCAAGGTGACGACCGCCATGACCGACGAGACGGTCACCGGCGCCGATTCCGGCAACCAGTTCGGCGACTACAACAGCCTCTCCGGCTACGCCAACGCGTTCTTCCCGTCCTGGACCGACCGCCGCAACAACGCGAAGGAAGAGATCTGGACGGCGAAGGTGACGACGTCGACGACGGCCACGTTCTCCATCTCCGGCAACGCTGGAACGACCGGCGCGACGCTCTCCACGAGCGGCGGCTCGGCCACCAGCGACGCGTCGAGCAACTACACGATCGCCAACCTCGCCGCCGGCACATACACCGTGACGCCGAGCAAGAGCGGCTGCACCTTCTCGCCCACATCGAGCTCCGTGACCATCACCACGGCGAACGTCACGGGCGTCAACTTCACCGCCTCATGCACCGCGCCGACCTTCTCGATCAGCGGCAACGCCGGCACCACCGGCGCCACCGTCACCGCCGGATCGTCGTCCACCACGAGCGATGCATCGAGCAACTATTCGATGTCCGGCTTCGTGGCCGGAACCTACACCGTGACGCCGAGCAAGTCGGGCTGCACGTTCTCCCCCGCCTCCAGCTCCGTCACCGTGACTTCGGCCAACGTGACGGGAGTCAACTTCACCGCGACCTGCGGCACCGGCGACACGCAGCTCACCAGCGGCGTTGCGCTGACCGGCCAAAGCGTGGCCCTGAATGCGTGGAAGTACTACTTCATCACCGTCCCCGCCGGCGCCACGAACCTGACCGTCTCCACGTCAGCCGCGACGGCCGACGTCGACCTCTACACGCAGTTCAACGTCAAGCCGACGTCGACCACCTACATCTGCCGCCCATTCACCTCGTCCGGCAATGAGACCTGCTCGGCGGCAAATCCCTCCTCGGGCACCTGGTGGTTCGGCGTGAACGGCTTCGCCGCCGGCAGCTTCACGATCACTGCGACAGTGACGATGCCGGTGGCTACGTTCTCGATCTCCGGCAGCGCCGGCACCTCGGGTGCGACGGTCACCGCCGGATCGCAGGGCGCGACCAGTGACGCGTCCAACAACTACGTCATCAGCGGCCTCGCCAACGGCACCTACACCGTGACGCCGAGCAAGAGCGGTTGCACCTTCTCGCCGGTCACTCTGTCGGTGACGGTCGCAGGCGCCAATGTAACGGGCAACAACTTCACAGCCACCTGCGGTGGCGGATCGACGCTCTTCTCGAACGGCTTCGAAAGCATGACGGGATGGGCGACCGTGCAGGTCTCCGGAACGGGAGGCGCGTGGACCATCGTCACCGCCGGGACGCATCCGACCAACGCGCCGCACGGCGGCAGCGCTCTGGCGCGATTCAACTCGTTCGATTCATCGAGCGGTTCGCAAACGCGCATCTATCAAACGACCGGCTTCGCCATCCCGAGCTCGGCCACCACGGCGACCCTGAAGTTCTGGGTCTACCACGACACCGGGTTCACGTCCGCGAATGACCGCGTACAGGTGCAGGCCTCGACCACCGGAACGTGGGCGAATGTCGGAACCGCCATCAGCCGCTTCGACGGATCGACCGGCTGGAAACAACACACGATCGACATGACCGCCTACAAAGGCACCACCGTCCAACTCGGCTTCCTCGGCATCAGCGTCTTCGGCAACGACGTCTACATCGACGACGCCATCGTCACGACGCCGTAAACGGCATCACTCCCATTAGTCAAAGGGGAGGGCTCGCGCCCTCCCCTTTTAACTCGATGGGATGCGGCTCTTCACACGCCGGTCGCGCGGTGCTCGACCAAACCCTCGAACACCTGCAGCGCGAGATCGACGCGGCCTAGCGGCGCGGAGACCTGGACGCCGGCGACGCGGTCGCGGACGCGTTCGAGCGTTTCGCGGGCGATGGCGATGCCTTCGCGGAGTCCATGTTCTTTGCTCTTTTCACTGGCGATGCGCATGCGCTCCATGACCTCGTCGGTCACCGAGACGCCGGGCACTTCGTTGTTCATGAACTGCGCGTTGCGATACGAGAGCAGCGGCCAGATTCCGGCGACGACCGGCAATTGCATGTGGCCGATCTGCGCGAGGAATCGTTCCAGCACCGCGACGTCGAAGACCGGTTGCGTGATGCAGTACTCGCCGCCGGCTTTCACTTTCCAGTCGAGGCGGCGGAGTTCGTAGTCGAGGTCCATGTGACCGGGATTGACGCCGACGCCGATCGTGAATTGCGTCGGCTCGCCGAACGGATTGCCGCCGAGGTCGAGGCCGTGGTTCATCAGGTTGGCCATGTTCGTGAGGCCGATGGAGTCGATGTCGAAGACCGCGGTCGCGTCGGGATACGGCCCCATCTTCGGAGGATCGCCGGTGATCAGCAGCAGATTGCGGAGGCCGAGTGCGGCGCAGCCGAGGAGGTCGGAGTGCATGCCGAGAAGGTTGCGGTCGCGGCAGCAGTAGTGGAGGACCGTTTCGATTCCGACGCGCTGTTGCAGCAGGACGGCGACGGCGATCGCGCCCATGCGGTTTTGCGCGCGCGGACCGTCGGGAACGTTGACGGCGTCGACGCCGGCGGCTTTGATCGCGCGCACCGACTCGATCATCTTGTCAGGATTCGGTCCTTTCGGCGGCGTGATCTCGATCGTGGTGACGAACTCGCCCGCCGCAATGCGTTTGCCCCAGTTCGAGCGCGCTCCCATCGGCACTGACTCTTTCGAATCGCTGTGGTTCGCATCGGCTTCGCGCTCGACCACCACAAACGAGCGGCGCGGCGACAGCGGACGCACGGCGTCGGCCATGATCTTGATGTGCTCGGGCGTCGTCCCGCAGCAGCCACCGAGGAACTTCACGCCTTTGTGGATCAGACGTTTCGCGTACTTGGCCATGTAATCGGGCGAAGCCATGTACATCTGGCGGCCGTTCACCTCGCGCGGCAGACCGGCGTTCGGCTGCGCGGAAATCTTCTTCGCGGTGACGGCGGTGATCTCCTCGATGGCGTCGAGCATGACGTCCGGGCCGACCGAGCAATTGAGTCCGATGACGTCCGCGCCGGCGAGATCGAGCCGCTGCGCGATCGTGCGCGGCATGTCGCCGTAGATGGTCCGGCCGTCGTTGCCGATGGTCATCTGCGCCACGATCGGGAGCGAACAGATGTCGCGGATCGCCGCGATGCCCTGCTCGATCTCGGCGATGTTGGACATCGTCTCGAGCACGAAGAGATCGACGCCGGCATCACGCAGTGCCGCGGCCTGTTCGCGGAAGTACTCACGCGCTTCGGCGAGCGACGTCGGTCCATACGGCTCGATGCGGATGCCGAGCGGCCCGATGGCGCCTGCGACGAAGACGGAATCGCCCGCCGCCTCGCGCGCCAGCGCCGCGCCGCGCTCGTTGATCGCGCGCAGCTCGTCCTCGATGCCGAAGCTGCGCAGCTTGATGCGGTTCGCGCCGTAGGTGTTGGTCTCGATGATCTCCGCGCCGGCGCGCACGTACTGCTTGTGCACTTCGCGCACGATCTCCGGATTGCGGAGATTCAGCTCGTCGTAACACTTGTTGATGAAGACGCCCTTGGCGTAGAGCATCGTCCCCATCGCGCCATCGAAAAGGTAGACGTGTTCGTCAGCGATTGCCTGAATGAAGTCGCGCATAAAAAAAGCCCCACGCCGGAATCGACATGGGGCCAATCGAAGAACGAATTCGAACTTGCCGGCTATTTAGCTTTTTTTACCCTGGTTGCAAGCGACCCCAAATCAATCCAGCGAAGGGGCGAGGTTAGGCGGTGCGGGATTATTTGTCAAACTGGCTCGCTGTCAAAATGGAGCGCTGGCGTCCCCGCCGGCTGGCGTGGCGGCGTCTCGCCGCCACGTGTACGCGGACGCAAGTTTCATCACTTAACGCGTCACAGAACGCAGGCGCGGGACGCCTGCGAGCCAGCCGGCGAGACGCCAGCGTTCCGTTGTACTCCTCACCTTCCGAACACGCGCTTCAATCTTCCCAGCACGCCTTCCACCTCCTGCCGGCTGCGGTCGACGTCGTTCGCCCATTTGCGGAACTGTTCGAAGGTGATCGCGGCGGGCTCGTCGAAGTTGTCGCGGTCGAAGAAGACGTGGCGGACGATGCGGCCGAAGAAGCCGGCCGGGCAGGTGTGCGTCGGGGCGGTGCCGTCGAGAAAGACTTCGCGGATGGGACCAGGACAGCCGTCCTGCCAGAGCATGCCGGTTTCGGGATCGATGTTGCGGAAGGTCACGCCTTTCGGCGGACGCGGCTCGCCGCGTTGATGCGGAATGGCGCTCATGTACGCGCCCCAGATCGGGATGGCTGCTTCGCCGGATGAAAGCCGTAGCGGCGCGCCGTGATCGAAGCCGACCCAGACACTGGTGACCATGTCGGTGGTGTAGCCGACGAACCAAGCGTCGCGGTAATCGCTGGTCGTACCGGTCTTGCCGGCGACGTAGGAAAGTCCGTAGCGCTTCAGGCGCGACGCCGTTCCGCGCTGCACGACCCCGCGCAGAAGCGTGTGCATGACGTAGGTCGGGCCGGCATCGGCCACCCGTTTCTGTTCGAGCTCGTGCGCGTAGAGCGTCTTGCCGGAGTGGTCGCGCACTTCGCGAAGCAGAAATGGTTCGACGCGGATGCCGAGGTTGGGGAAGGGCGTGTAGGCCGCGGTCAGCTCGCGCATCGACACTTCGGTGACGCCGAGCGGCAGCGCGGGGATGCGCGCGAAGTGTTCGTCGAATCCGAACTTCTCTGCGACGTTCACCACTTTCGCGACACCGATGTCTTCGGACAGCCGGACCGTCGGCACATTCAGCGAATGCTCGAACGCCTCGCGAACGGTCACGCGTCCACGATAGCGGTCGTCGTAGTTGTGCGGCTGCCACGTTTCGTTTCCGTTGACGGCGACGCTGACCGGCGCGTCGAGAAGGAGCGTCGACGTCGTCGCTTTCTTCGATGCGATCGCGGCGAGATACGCGAAGGTCTTGAATGCCGATCCCGGCTGGCGATGCATGGCCGAGGTGCGGTCGAACGGAGAGACGTTGTAGTCGCTGCCGCCGACGAGCGCGCGAATGCCGCCGTTGCGCGGATCGACGGAGAGCAGCGCCACTTGCAGCGGCTCGCTGCGCGCCTGCGCGCGGAGCCATGCATGCGTCGCTTCGAGTTGCGCCGGCGCGCGCGCGGCCACGCGTTCCGCGTTGCGCTGCGCATCCGGATCCATTTCGCAAACGATGGTGAGCGCGCCTTCGATGACCGGACGCACGCCGATCTCCTTGACGATCTCCGCGCGAAGGGCGCGCAAGTAGAAGGGATACGGCGCCTGCGGAATGGTCCCGCCGGTGAATTCGACGCCGCGATTCTTTGCCGCGGCGAACTCGGCGTCAGTGATCCAGTCGTGATCGTGCATGACGCCGAGGATGGCGTCGCGACGGGCGCGGGCGATGTCGGGCCGCTTCTCGGGTGTGTCGCGATTCGGCGCGCGGATCATGCCGGCGAGAACGGCCGCTTCGTCGACGCGCAATTCCGAGGGGCGCTTGTTGAAGTAGAGGCGCGCCGCTTCGTCGATGCCGAGCACCGGCTTGCCGCTGTTGTGTCCGAGGTAGACGTCGTTGAGGTAGACCTCGAGGATCTCGTTTTTCGGCATGCGCGCGTCGAGCAGCATGGCCAGAAAGATCTCGGTGATCTTCCGGCGCCACGTCCGCTCCTGCGAAAGGAAGCGCGTCTTGATGATCTGCTGATCGATCGTCGAACCGCCCGCGGCGATGCCGTGCGCGCGCAAGTTCGTGAAGAGAGCGCGCACCATTCCGATCGGATCGATCCCGATGTGATGATGAAAACGAACATCCTCCGCCGCGAGAAACGCGTTCGACACATGCGCCGGAATCGATTGCAACGTGACCGGCGGCGTGATGCGCCAGTCGACGCCGTACAGCGTGGCCACGCGTATCGGAGCGCTGCGAGCGGCGGAGACGATGATCGTCGGCGCTCGCCAGGAATGGTTCACCAGCTCGCGCGTGAGGCGGCGATTGAGGATGAAGAGGTAGATGCAAAACGCTTCGCCGATGACGAAGACGATGATTGCGATGGCTGCAAGCCATCGCGGAAGCCGTTGCATGCGTGACAATCGCGACATCTTCGTCTACATTGAAATTCGTGCAACGCGGTTGCCACGCAGCACAAATTTTTTTCTTTCGAACAACGTACGGCTCCCCACCG